>JBIOTT010000286.1:0-11847 GCA_044866195.1 Gemmatimonadales bacterium | reverse complement strand
ACCCTGGCGACGATGCCCGATCGGTTTCGCGCGATAGGCGACAGGCACGCGCACATCGACGATCACTCGTGCTCGCTGGAGCCGCTGCTCGAATTGTCGGCGCGGCACGAACGCGAGGGCCAGGGTGACGCGCCCTGGCCGCCGCACTATCGCAAGCAGGCGGGTGAGCCGCCGCGGGTGCAGCCGTCCAAGCGCCGGACCCCGAAGCATCCGCTGATCGAGATCGGGCGCGCGAGGCGGAAGGAGGAGGCACTCGAAGGACTCGATCGCTGGAAAGCCCGACACCCCGAGGTGGCCGCGCACCTCGAGCCCGCCGACGTGCTGATCGATTCGATGCGGGGCCGTCATTCGACCTGGACCCGCATCCGGGTCAACCTGCAGCACGTGCCGGCCGAGCTCCGGCCGGTTCAGGAGCCTCTGGACCCGGACGAGAAGATCTGGTCGAGCTCGTAGGGGAGCGTGACCTCGAGCTGGTCGTAGCGGCAGTCGCTCGGCTGCTTGTCCGGCCGCCAGCGCAGGAAGGTCGCGGCATGGCGAAAGCGGTTGCCCTGCAAGTGGTCGTACTTCACCTCACACACCCGCTCGACCCGCACCGGCTCCCAGGAAAGATCCTTGCCTGCGCTCCAGCGGCTCTGCGCGCCGGGCATGCGGTTCTGCTCGCTCGCTTCCGCCTGAGCCCACTCGCGCCAGGGGTGGTTGTTCAAGGCGTTCACCCGCAGTGGCGCGAGCTCGGCCACGAGCTCCTGGCGCATTGCCATGGTGAACGACGAGGTGACCCCGACGTGCTGCAGCACGCCGCGGTCGTCGTACAGGCCGAGGAGCAGTGAGCCGACCGCGTTCCTGCCGCTTTTGTGCCAGCGGAAGCCGGCGACGGCGCACTCGGCCGTGCGCGCGTGCTTCACCTTGATCATCGTGCGCTTGCCAGGGTGGTAGGGGCTGTCGGCCGGCTTCGCGATCACGCCGTCGAGCCCGGCGCCCTCGAATTGCTCGAGCCAGCGGGCTGCCGTGAGACGGTCTTGCGTCATGGGCGTGAGATAGACTGGTGGGCCGAGGCGCTCGAGCAACCGGTCGAGCAGCGCCCGGCGCTCGCGTTGCGGCAGGGCCATCACGTTGCGGCCTTCGACGGCCAGCAGGTCGAAGCCGACGAACGACGCCGGCGTTTCCTTCGCGAGCTTCGCGACCCGGGAGGCCGCAGGATGCAGCCGGAGCTGCAGCGCATCGAAGTCGAGCCCGCGCGGCGTGGTGATCACGATCTCGCCGTCAATCACGCAGCCCTCCGGCAGCTGCTGGAGGAGCGCCTCATGCAGCTCCGGGAAGTAGCGGTCGAACGGCCGCAGGTCGCGGCTCTGGATAAAGACCTCGGAGGGGCCGCGAAAGACGATGGCGCGGAATCCATCCCACTTCGGCTCGAACAGAAAATTGCCAGCCGCGGGCAGGGCCTCGGCCAGCTTGGCGAGCATGGGCTCGATCGGCGGCGCGATGGGAAGGACGCTCACCGGGGGGCCTTCGCCCGCAGCTCATCGAACCAGTTCAACACCACATTGACGCGTGGCCGGGCCCGCTCGGTTGGCAGCTTGAGCACCAGAAATCGCTCACCGTCACGCGACACGTCGTAGCTGCGAGGCCGGGTCCACCCGGGGCTGTCCGGATACGGTCCCCCGAAGAGGGGGATGGGCTGGCCGCTCCGGGCATTCGGCAGATCCATGCTCACGGCCATGACGGACACGTCGGCACGTAGAGACCGAAGACGCCCCCGGTGAGCAGCACCTTCCGCTCACCGGTCTTGATCGAGAGAACCTCGATGGTGGCTCGCTCGATCGGGGTGCGGTAGGCGGTGAACAGCACGTGGTCGCCGTCGGGAAGGATCTGCGGCCACCAGTGCCCCAACTCACCCTTGGCCGTGTCCGCGGTCGTGAGCACCCGGGCGTCGCCTCCGCCTTCGCTCACGAGCCAGAGACCGGTGTTGTAGCTAAGGGTGTAGACGATCCGCCCGTTCCTGCCCCAACTCCCGCCGGCCCACTCGGCTGGCCCGAGGTCGATGGCGGGTCCGCCTTCTACCGGGACCTTCCTGAGCTTTCCCTGGGCGGCGAAGGCGATCCAGCGTCCGTCCGGCGAGAGGAAGGGCCGGTTGTTTCCGGTCCCCTGTTCGCCCAGGCCTGCGCCCGCAATCGTCCTCATGCGCATCTGGTCGAACCGACGGTGCAGAATCTCTTCCTGGCGCTGGACATTGGCCGTGATGAAGAGATCTCGCCCGTCGGCGCTCAGCTTTACGATCGGGGTGAAGGTCGGCTGAGTGCCCGGGTCGAGCTCGACGCCGAAGCGGACCGGCCCGGCCGGTGGAGGCGTGCCTCGTCGACCCCGGAGATCCACCCAGGCGAGAGCGAATACGGAAACGCCAGCCAACGCCCAGAGAACCGCCGCCCGGCTCCGCAGGATGGGCCGCCGGTGGGTTCCGCCCTGGCTCGGCGCCGTCAGCGCCGTGCCGAACTCTGCGGCCGTCTGCCAGCGATCGGCGGGCAGCTTCTCGAGTGCGCGCGCGACGGCGGCGTCGAGATGGGCGGGGACCGTTTTGCGCTGGAGCGAGAGCGGGCGGGGCTCCTCCCTCATTACCCGCGCCAGGATGGCCTGAGGGCTGGGTCCCGAGAACGGCGGCTCGCCGGCCAGCATCTCGTAGAGGACAGCGCCGAGGGCATAAATGTCGGTCCGGGAGTCGACGGTCTCTTCTGCCGCCGCCTGTTCGGGACTCATGTACTCCGGCGTGCCGAGACTCATTCCCGTCTTCGTGATCCGGGCTCCCCCGTCGCCGCGGCTTCGGGCCAGCGCGATCCCGAAGTCGGCTACCAATGCGCGGCCGTCGTGAAACAGGACGTTATCGGGCTTGATGTCGCGGTGGATTACGCCGTGCCGGTGGGCGTAGTCGAGCCCCGCGACGATCTCAACGGCAATCCGGACCGCGTCGGCGATGGGCAGCTGAATTTCGCGGGCGAGGCGGGCGCGGAGCGATTCGCCCGCGACGTAGGGGATGACGTAGAAGACCGTCCCCTCGACCTGGCCCGAATCGAACAGGGGCAGGATGTTGGGATGCTGCAGATTGGCGGTGGTCTCGATCTCCTTGAGGAATCGCTCGGCCCCGATGATCGCCGCAACCTCAGGGCGGAGCACTTTGGTCGCGACTTTGCGATTGTGGCGCACGTCGTGGGCGAGATAGACCGTGGCCATGCCACCGGCGCCCACCTCGTGCTCGAGGATATAGCGCTCGGCCAGGGCGATTTTGAGGCGATCGAATGACGTGGGCATCAGCCAAAAGATAGGGGATCGGCCGGAGCGACGGCGGCGTCTCTATTTGCTTCCTCCTCGCCGCGCCAATTCGCACTCCTCACGAGCCGCGTCACCGAGCCGGGAGGGGCGAGACAGGTTGGCCGGCGAGGCTTGACCGGCGTTCCACGAGCCGCGCAGCGCACGGTGGACGGGATCGGCCCCGATAGTGCCGACCAACGCGGTCAGATGCTCGTGCGCGCTCACCCTCGCGAGCTCGGCGTGGGCGCGCTCGAGCCGCTGGCCGATGCCGAGCCGCGCAGCCTCCTCCCGGTGGCCCGCGCGCGCTAGAAACTCGGTCAAGCTCCGGACGTGACGCTGCCAGAGCGCCACGTCCCGCTCCTGCTTGATCGCGAGGCGCTCCTGATACCAGTCGCTCGCAAGCAGCGCTTCCCGGGTGAAGAGCGCGCGAATCTCGGGGTGGTTCGCGTCTTGGCCCTGGTAGTGCCCGTGGGCCATAATGTGGAGCAGCGCCTTGAGCGGCGGGCACGCGTCGTCGATCGTGCCATCTGCGAAGTACGCCTCAGCCGCGCGCTGCTGCGCCTCCACGATGTTGCCGACGCCATCGGCGAAGACTGCAGGACTCTGGATCTCGGGCTTGAGGATCTCCTCGGTGAACACCGCGCTGGGGTTGTCGAACACCCGTCCGAAGAAGTTGTGCACGAACCTGGCCGTGATACGATAACCGAGCCGGCTCGCCAGCACCTTCCTTCCGGCGAACTCGTAGTCCTCGAGCTTCTCCAGGTGCCCGGCCTCGATCAGCCGCTGCGGGTCGCGCTCCTGAGGAAACAACCGGCACCAGATCTCGGGAACCAGCAGGCTGATGTCGTGATCCACCCGATAGCGCGGGCCGATGAAGCCAGCCGCCGAGCTGAAACCGGCGTAGCCGGTGAGCAGCATCGAGACCAGTGCGTTGTTGAGATCCGCCGTCGGTGCGAGCGCGTTGAAGGGGCCCTTGGTGAGGGCGCCCTCCGAGCCGGCCCCGGTGGTGCTGGGCGACGTTCCCGTCACCGAGCACACGTAGTCCATGAACAGCTCCGGCAGCTCCTGGTAGTGAATCGGACCGTACACGCAGAGGGGGCGGACGCCATCGGCGGGCGGGTGGTTGCGGCGTCCCGAGAGCACGCTGATCACCGGGAACAGCACCGGCTCGTGGAGCGGCAGCCGGCGGTAGAGCCTCGCGCCCATTTCCGCGACGTACCGGTCGCGGGGGTGGGCGATGTCCGGCCGCACCTGCAGGTAGCGGGGGTTTTTGCTGCGCTGGCCGCCGATCAGGCGCGGTTCGGCGGAGCAGATGGAGTAGCCGCCGTCGGCGCGGGCGGCGTTCCTGGCCACGTGATCGCGCATTGGCCGAGTGAAGGCGTCGTGCAGCGCCACGTCCTCCACCATGCGCTGCGCGTCCTCGCGGGTGAGCGGCTGAAAGTTGGAGCAGAACAACCCGGCGCCTGCCATGTCGTCCTCGGTTTGCCGGTCGAAGCCCGGATGGATCGCGTCGTCGGGGCGTTGAAAGAGCCTGAACTCGCAGTTCTGCGCCAGCTTGAGACTCGGGTGACCGGCGTACTGGCGCGGCAACCCCACGAGCTGGGCGGCCGGGACCACCACCGAGGCGGTGATGTCGTCCTCCATCTGTACCTTGTCGGCCGCGACGAAGTCTTGCCGCAGCTTGTAGGTCCGCCAGGCACCGTTCCCCTGGCGCCCGATGCGAAGGTAGTTGGCAACCAGCCGCCGTCCCTGGTACTTGAGCTCGTGCCCCGGTGCGCCGTTGATGATGTCGACACTGAAGTGGCTAACCCAGTCATCGCCCCACTCCGGCCGGTAGAAGCGCTTGATCACAAACACCAGCGCGCGCACGTAGTTCGGGATGCTCTCGAGCCAGGCGTTATAGGCTGGGGTGAACTCTGCTGGATTAGGCGTGAGCAGCTTGATCACTGAGCCGAGCGACCGATCGGGGGACAGGATCCGGCGCGAAGGGCCACGCCCGTTGCCTGCGGCGCGAAGAGCCGGCAGGAGCGCGTCGTCGTAGCTCCGATCGAAGATGGCCTGGACCAGCGCCATGTCGTCGTCGAAACTCCGGACGTAGAACGATCCGGGTAACACGGCGTCGGCCAGGCTCTTGCTGATCTCCGACTTGCCGCCGCCCGAAACGGTGCACGGCTTGTGGCAGAACGCGCCCTCCGGCACGCTTCCGATCAGCCGCCAGCTGGGCGCCGCGCGATGTTTGGCCATGCTGATCTTGTAGCCGCTCGGGTGCATGTAGATGCGGCCCGGCAGAAGCTTCAGGCGCTGCTCCTTCCCGTGGGTCATCCATTTGATGTCCTGGCTCCGGACGTCGATCTCCATGTCCTCGGGCATGTAGTGGATCTCAGGATAGACCGCGTCGGTGGCATAGCCCGAGTCGTGGAGCTTGGCGCGATCGCCCAGCAGTGCGAGCAGCTCCGAAAGCCGGTGGTTGGCGTTCACCATCCTGACGAGATCGGGCACGAAGCGGTCGCCCAGATTGAACGTCGCGAACGCCAGCGCCCCGCCCGCGTGCTCCTCCTCGGCCAGGCCGAACAAGTTTGCGCTGTAGCTGATCTGGGTCTTCACCTCCTTTTTGCAATAGCCGAAGTAGTTGTCGGCCAGGATGGTCACCATCACCCCTTCAATGCCGCGCGAGGTGACCTTGAAGGGCTTGCCATTGTTGTACAGCTCGCTCTCGTCATCCCAGCACATCCCCGCGCGGCGCTCGGCCTCGGTAGCCTGGCTCACGTGCGGCAAGCCCAGGTCTTTCTTCCGCAGCCGGGTGAGGTGGGGCGCGAGAATCACGCAGCCGCTGTGGCCGGTCCAACCGTCGACGTCGAGCGCGGCGTCGTTCCCGGGCAGGTAGGGATCGCCGGCGTTGCCGAAGATGCTTTCCACGAAGTCAAGGTTCGAAACCAACCCCCCGGGAGCGAAGAATCGCACTTCCATGCGCTTCTCCGGGGAGACGTTCGGAACCGCGGGACACACGAGCGGCCGGAGCAGCAGCGACACCATGGTCTCCACCGGCTCCGGCCAGTTCGCCGTGAATGGCAGGCGCATAAGGTGGGCCGGGGGTCGGAGGGCCTCCTCCAGCAGCCGCATGAATGCCGCGAGCGGCACCCGAGTCTTGTCCGCCGGAATCGGAAGCCCACCCTCGGCCACGTGGAACACACCCTGCGTGGTGCGGCGATCGTTGATGGGGTTGTGGAGCACGCCATTGTCCAGGCGATAGCTCGATACCAGGTCGTTGTGCCACGCGTCGCCATCGATCGGCAGGGACAGCGCGCGTGCGAGCCCGTAGTGATCGAGAATGAGCGTCTCGCCGGGGAGTCGCACGGGCTCGGGAAAGGCCACGGCCGATAGCAGCCCGTCGATGTAATCCTGGATCCGCCGGTCGGCGGGGCAGAGATGCTCGGAGAGGAGCCGGGTCTGCTCGCGATAGCGGGCGAAGAGATCGCCCGCCAGGTGGAGCACGTCCTGATCGCCTGCGTGGGCCGGCAACTGGATGCCCATGGCCGCGAGCTTGAGGAGGATCGAGCTGATAGCGGCGTGCCGCTCCGGCAGCCACACACCGCCATCGGCCTTGAGTCCCACGGCACGCTCGAGCTCCACGGCGCCTCCACGCACGGGTTTATGCGGCCCTTCCGCACCAACGTCTCACCCCACCACCCGTCCGTCAACTGCCGCCTCGACCCGCCGGCCGAGACGGTGGGGCGGCCCTGATCTGACCCACGAATTCGAAAGCAAGAATCGGGGGGCGAGCCTCCGCAGGAGCTGGTAGACTGCCCGTCGTCCTGGGTAGGACTACCCGCGCCCCGAGGAAACAGGAATGGCCGCTGTTCATGGATGGGCATCGCGTAGTGCAAAGCAGAAGCTCGAACCCTACACCTTCGACCCGGGCCCGCTGGGCTCGGAAGAGGTCGAGATCGCCGTCGAGTATTGCGGTCTCTGTCACTCGGACCTCTCGATCGTGAACAATGACTGGGGTCTGTCCACCTACCCGGTCGTGCCCGGGCACGAGGTCGTCGGCCGCATCGTGGCGCTGGGCGATCACGTCAAGAACCTCCAGGTAGGGCAGAAGGTCGGGGTGGGCTGGAACGCGGGCAGTTGCATGCACTGCCACGAGTGCATGACCGGCAGCCACAGCCTCTGCCCGCAGGCGCAGCCCACGATCGTGGGGCACCAGGGCGGCTTCGCCGAGCGGGTGCGAGCGCACTGGGCCTGGGCGATTCCATTGCCCGACGCCCTCGAGATCTCGTCGGCTGGTCCGCTCCTGTGCGGCGGCACGACGGTGTTCGCGCCGCTCGTCGTCTTCGGCGTCCGACCGACCGATCGGGTCGGCGTGGTCGGGATCGGCGGCCTCGGCCACATGGCGCTCCAGTTCGCACACGCCTGGGGCTGCGAGGTCACCGCCTATACCTCCAACCCTTCCAAAGCCCACGAGGCCATGCGGTTCGGAGCGCATCACGTGGTCTCGAGCAGCGACAGCGGTGCGATCCAGAAGGCGGCGAAGTCGCTCGATTTCCTCCTCATCACGGTCAACACACCGCTCGACTGGACGTCGCTGGTGCGGACCCTCAGGCCGAACGGGCGCATGCATGTGGTGGGCGCGGTGCTCGAGCCGTTGCCGATTTCGGCCATCGACCTTCTGTTCGGCCAAAACAGCGTGTCAGGGTCGCCGAACGGCGCGCCACCCGCCATGGCGGCTATGCTGGATTTCGCCGCCCGGCACCGGATCACGCCCCAGGTCGAGCACCTGCCCATGAGCAAGGTCAACGATGCGTTCGGCCGGCTGGCGAGTGGCCCGCGGTACCGCATGGTGCTGGATGCGGATTTCGATTGATCCGCGCTCGATTCGTAGTGCGGTCGTCGCGCTCGTCATAGGGCTGACGGCTACCGGCTCGCTCGCGACCGCCCAGCAACCGGTCACAAGGGCCGATTCCGTCTCGGCTGAGCTGCGGTCGACCCTCCGAGCGTTCTACTTCAGTCTCGCGCATCGAGACTGGGACGCGCTGTCCGCCTACGTCCTGCCGGCGAAAGTGGTCGCCCACCATCCGGCCCCCGAGGCCATCGTGGCAGCCTCCGCCCGGCTGGCCGGCGGCGTGCTCCCGACCATCGCGTTGCGGGCCCGCGCCGGCCGGGGCCGACCAGTTCCGCTTCACTCACTTCGAGGGGCGCTGGTGGATCGTGTTCATCGACCTCTTCCGCCCAGAACCAGCCGTCGTCCAGGTGGCTCGATAGCCGTCCGGGTAGCTAGCTTTCGGGCTCACCCAGCCCACACATGCTCACGACCGACGCCGACCGGGTCGCCGCCGAGCTCGCCGACCGCTACACCATCGAGGACGTGCTCGGGCACGGGTCGTCCGCCGCGGTCTTTCTCGCGCTCGACCGCCGGCACCAGCGGCGGGTGGCGCTCAAGGTCCTGTCGGCCGCCGTGGGCGAGACGCTGGGGGCGGAGCGCTTCCAGCGCGAGATCCTCACGCTGGCCCGGCTGCAGCATCCCCACATCCTGCCGCTGTTCGATTCCGGCACCGCTGCCGGCCGGCTCTGGTACAGCATGCCGTATGTGGAGACCGGCTCGCTCCGCGATCGGCTCAAAGGCCGCGGCCGGCTGATGCCGGCGGAGGCGGCGCAGCTCGCCACCGAGCTGGGCGACGCGCTCGCCTACGCGCACGAGCAGGGCGTGCTCCATCGCGACATCGAACCCGAGAACATCATGTTCTCGGCGGCGGGGCACGCGCTGCTGGCCGACTTCGGTCTGGCGCGGGCGCTGGACGATCTGGGCGGCCCGTCGGTCACCGGCGCTGGGGTCGCGGTCGGCACTCCGCTCTACATGAGCCCGGAGGAGGCGAGCGGCGAAGGCGCCGTCGACGCACGGTCCGACGTCTACGGGCTGGGCTCGGTGGTATACGAGGCGCTGACTGGCGAGCCCCCGTTCGGCGGCACCAACGCCCGCGCGGTCATGATGCGGCGGCTGGTCGAGCCGCCCCCTTCGGCGCGCTCTCGGGTCCCCGAGGTGCCGAAAGCCATGGATGCTGCGCTGATCAAAGCGCTGGCGCGGCGCCCTGAAGAGCGCTTCGCGACCCCGGCCGAGTTCGCGGCGGCGCTGGCGGGCGGACAGGCGGACGGCTGGACAGGCGGACGGGCGGACAGGCGGACAGGCGGACAGGCGGACGGAAGAGTTGGATTATCGCCGCTGCGGCGTCCCTCGCTCTGGTGGCCGTGCTTGGGGTCTTGTGGCGGTTTCCGTCCGCCCGTCCGCCCGTCCGGCCCCCCGGTGCTCGCGGTGCTTCCCTTCAAGAACCTGGGCCCGGCGGACGAGCAATACTTCGCGGACGGGCTGACGGAGGAGATCACCAGCCGGCTGGCCGGGCTTTCGGGACTCCGCGTCGTGTCGCGCACCAGCGCGGACCAGTACCGGAACGCGACCAAGCCGCTGCGAGAGATCGGCCGGGAGCTGGGCGCCGAGTACGTGCTCGAGGGGAGCGTGCGTTGGGAGCGCATGCCCGGCGCGCCCGGCCGGGTGCGGGTCACCCCGCAGCTCATCCGGGTCGCCGACGACAGCCATCTCTGGGCGGACGCGTATGATGCCGAGCTCACCCGGATCTTCGCTCTCCAGGCGAGTATCGCGGAACGGGTCACCGCCGCGCTGGACCTGGCGCTCCGGCCGCCTGAGCGGATCGGGTTGGCGGAGGGTGGCACCGCTGATCCGGAGGCCTACGACTACTACCTCCGGGGCAACGACTACCTGGGTCGCGGCAACTCTCGGCCGACGCTCGCGGCGGCGGCTGAGCTCTATGAGAAGGCGGTGGCGCGCGACCCGCGCTTTGCCCTGGCCTTCGCACGGCTTTCGAACGCCCACACCCAGATGTACTGGTACAATCACGAGGCTCGTACGCCGGCGCTGATTGCCCTGGCAAAGCGGGCGGCCGATTCGGCGCTCGCGCTCGTACCTGACCTCCCGGAAGGGCAGGTCGCGCTCGGGTACTACTACTACCGGTGCTTTCGCGACTACGCACAGGCCTTGGAGCATTTCGAGGCGGCGCGCCGGCGGCAACCCCACAATACCGAGCTCCTTGCCGGGATCGGGTATGTCGAGCGGCGTCGCGGCCGCTGGAACGAGGCCCTCGCAGCGTTCTCCCAGGCTGCGCGTTCTGACCCACGCTCCAACGTCCGGGCTTATGACCTGGGAACCTCACTAAACGCCGTCCGTCGGTACGCCGAAGCCGAACGTGAGCTCGACCGAGCGATCACCCTCGCGCCCGACTGGGGCAGTCCGTACGCGGACAAAGCGCAGCTGCTTCTGGTCTCGCGCGGCGACGTCGCTGGGGCGCGCGCGGTGATCCGGCAGGCATTGAGCAGGATCAGCCTCGGGGCGTTCAGCCGTTCGCTGTTTTCGAGCGATCAGATCGTGGGGCAGCTGTTCAGCTCGGACAGCGGGTCCGGGCCGCTGGTGGACGCTGCCACCCTCCAGAGCTTCGCCGGCGACACCTTGCACTATTACGTCCTCAAGACGGAAAGCGCTCGATTCCGGCGGCGCACAGCAGCCGAGCGGGCGTACGCGGATTCGCTCCGCGTCTTGCTAGAGCACGAGCTCCGCAGCGAACCCGACGACCCGTACACATTCCACCGGCTCGGGGTCGTGTATGCTGCGCTCGGCCGCAAGAGTGACGCGATCCGCGCGGCCCGGCGAGCGGTCGAGTTGATGCCGATCGCTCGGGATGCGCTGATCGGGCCGTACTTCGCGGCCGGGCTCGCCCGCACCTACATGATGGTGGGCGAGCCGGATCTGGCGGTGAAGACGCTCGCGCCGCTGCTCGAGATCCCATCGCCGGTCACCCGGGAGGGACTGCGGGCGGATCCACTGTGGGCCCCGCTACGGAAACATCCCCAGTTCCGCAAGCTCGTTGCCGAGGTTCGAGGGCCGACGGAATAGCCTGCATCACTGGATCCTGATGATCCCGACCCGCAACCCGCTCGAGGGTGCAATCGGGCCGCCCAGTCCGCTCAGGAGCTGCAGCGCCTGGGTCCGGCCGCCAGGGGCCGTGAGCATGAAGAAGGCTGCCGCGGTCCCCCGCACTCCCGTGACCGTGTGGTTGATGGACCCGCCCGCGAGCGCGACGGGCTGAATCGGAAACACCGGTGAGCCGGACAGCGTGAAGAACCCGCAAGGTGTACCGCCGCACGTGAGCTGGGTCTGCCCCGTCTCGAAGATCTCCGGAAGATTGAAGCTCGGCAGCGTGATGCGCGGATCGGCCGCAGTGTAGCTCCAACGGCCGTGAATCGCCGTCGCGAGATTCCAGTACACCAGCAGGAGCGAAGCCGGTTGTCCCGTGTGACTGCTCAGGTTGGCCAGTCCGGTGAGGGCCGGTTCCTGAGTCAGCAGCTGGGTGAATGCCTCTTCAGCGCCGGCGTACTGGTCGGTGGCCCACCGTGAGAGGGACCACGCGCCGCCGTAGTCGGCCGGGAAGTCGGCGCCGAGCCCCTCTGAGTTCGACTCGCTTTCGAGCTGGAGATACAGGAACAGAAACG
>JBIOTT010000285.1:0-2444 GCA_044866195.1 Gemmatimonadales bacterium | reverse complement strand
TCACCCCCTTGCCGGCGGTCGCTTGGGCGAGCCGGTAGCTGTCTGTGCCGTCGGTCAGGAGCACGTGGGCGTGGTGCAGCAGTCGGTCGACGGTCGCGGTCGCGAGCGTCTTGGGCATCAGCTCGTCGAACCCGGCCGGGTGGATGTTGCTGGTGAGCGCGATCGAGCGTTTCTCGTAGGCGGCGTCGACGACACGGAACAGCGCTTCGGCGGCGTCGGGCGCGAGTGGGAGCATGCCGATGTCGCCCGTCTAGTAGGGTCGGCGAGAGGCGCCTGGGCTGCGCGGCACGTACTGGCCCGACTGGCCTGGTTTCCTCCCGCCGCCACCTCGATCCGTGCATGCGGTTTTCCCGCACACGGCTCTCCGACGTTCTTCACCGTCGGCGTTCGGCTCCCGGTCGCCACGACCGGTATGGCCGTGGTGCGACGATGGTTCCGTCAAGGCTGATCAGCCCCAGCCGGTTCGGGGACTGGTGGATGACCGTCCACCAGCCGTACCGGTTGCTGCGCTTGTGGCGCTTGGCGACGAAGCCGGCCATGCGCACGAGCGCGTGGAACGTGATCTTGTCGAAGGAGTCGGCGGAGTTTCCGTATCGGAAGTACCCCGCCCAGCCGCGCAGGAAGCGGTTGACGTCCTGCACGACCTCTTCGACCGGTAAGAGCAGCCTGCGGCGGTCCGTGAGGTCACGGATCCGGTCGCGGGCGTGCTGCATCGCCTGCCGTGAGGGCCAGCGGGCGAGGAAGCAGAGATGCCTTGAGGCGGGCGTGTTCCCGCGCACCCAGCGGTGGTGGAAGCCGAGAAAGTCCAGCCCCTCCCCGCCTTCGCGCAGCTCCACGATCCGCGTCTTGGCGTCCTTGAGCGTGAGCCCCAGCTCCGAGAGGATCGCCCGTAGCGCATCGAGTGCGCGCTGGGCCTCATCCCGGCTTTGGCACATCACGACCAGGTCGTCCGCGTAGCGCACCAGCACCCCGTGCCCGCGCTCGGTCCACTGCCGGTCGAGCCGGTGCAGATAGACGTTGCACAGGCAGGGCGAGATCACGCCGCCCTGCGGGGTCCCGGCGTCGCTGCGCCTGACCGCCCGATCCTCCATCACCCCGGCACGCAGCATCGCGCGCAAGAGCTTCAGGACGTGGCGGTCGACGATCCGTTCCTCGATCGCCGACATCAACTGCGAGTGGGGAATCGCCTCGAAACAGTTGGCGACATCCGACTCCACAACCCACCGCCTGCCGCTCCACGCCTCATCTACGAGGACCTGGAGCGCATCGTGCGCCGAGCGCCTGGGCCGAAACCCGAACGAGCACTCGAGCATGTCAGCCTCGAAGATCGGCTCAACGACGATCTTGGTGGCCGCCTGAACGATCCGGTCACGAACCGCGGGAATCGAGAGCGGTCGCAACTCCTCGCGCCCGGGCTTCGGGATGAAGACCCGGCGCGCGGGAATCGGCCGCCACCTCCCTTCCTTCAGATCCGCGGCCAGCTCATCGAGCAACCGTTCAACTCCGTGTTGCTCGACGCCAGCGATGGTCTGCTTGTCGATGCCGGCCGCGCCGCGATTGGCGCGCACCAGCTCCCACGCCCGCTCCAAGACGTCCCTGCGGTGGACCTTGTCATAGAGCGCGTGGAACCGTCGCCCGGGATCGGCCTTGGCCGCCCGGTACAGCGTTCGCTGCAGATCTCGGACTTTGTCCTGCTTGGTGGTCCTAGCCATTTCTGGCACTCACCGGCCCTTCCCTGTACGTGACGCATGAACGAAGCAGCGGCCCTTCCCTCACCGGCGGTTGTGTTGTCCGCTCGGCTCATCCAGTACTACGGCCGCCTCCGACTCCCACCCGGCTCTCGCCCACTTCCCGGCTCATCGCCGGTTATAGGACGCAACGCTCCGGTGCTCTCCGCAGAACCCCCGGGCCGGGGAGGGCCTCCCAAGTTCCCGCCGCCACCATGCGAACGTTCCGAGCCCCTTACGCCGGGGAGTCCATCGGGGCTGCGATTCCAGGCTCTTCACCCCTTCCGTGGCCTTCGCCGTGAAGCACTCGGCTCGGCTCTCCCTCATCCGCCCGAAGACGGTTGCACTAACGGCGCGGCAGGCTTCGCTTGAAGCTACGGACCGCTCGCTCGCTCCCCCAGAAGGGCTTTCGACGCTGGGCTTCGACCCGACCCGTTTCCAGACCGAGCCGCCAGCCTGCTACCGGGCCTCCTGGCAGCTACCCGGACCGGACTCACACCGGTAAGCGGCGACGAGCTTACGCTGGATCACGATCTACATGTCGACCTCCAACTCTTGGCGCACTGCCGACATCGGCATAACGGGTCTCATGCCGAGCGGCTGGTTATGCCGAGTGTGGCGCTGATGTCTGGCGTTCTTGCTGCTCAGGGGTACTTCTGGCGCTGAGCGGCTCGGCATAACCGTCGGTGTTGCTCGAGTCTCCGTGGGTTCGTGTCG
>JBIOTT010000284.1:0-3139 GCA_044866195.1 Gemmatimonadales bacterium | reverse complement strand
CTGGTGCTGGACGCGTTCTGGGCGCTGGTCCTCCTTTGATTCGGCTGGAGCACGTCCACAAATCGTTCGGCCCCAAGGTCGTGCTCGCCGGGCTCTCGCTCGAGGTTCCCCCGGGCATGAACACCGTGATCATCGGCGGCTCGGGCAGCGGGAAGAGCGTCACCCTCAAGCTCATCGTCGGGTTGCTCGAACCGGACGCCGGCCGGATCGAGGTCGATGGCAAGAACGTGCCCGAGCTCGACCGCGACGAGCTCACTCAGCTGCGCGGCGAGATCGGCTACGTCTTCCAGTTCGCCGCGCTGTTCGACTCCATGACCGTGGCGGAGAACATCCGCCTCGGGCTGGTCAAGCGCGGGCTGGATGAGGCGAGCATCCGAGACCGGATTGAGGAAAGCCTGGTGACCGTCGAACTGAGCGGGCAGGAGGACCGCTATCCGGCGGAACTGTCCGGGGGCATGCGCAAGCGGGTGGGCATCGCGCGCGCGGTGGCTCTCCGGCCGCGCTACATTTTATACGACGAGCCGACCACCGGGCTCGACCCCATCACCGCCGCGGTCATGGACCGCCTCATGCAACGGACTCGCGACCTCGGCGTCACCGGCGTGGTCGTAACGCACGATATGCGCAGCGCGTTCACGGTCGGGGACCGCATCGGCATGCTGTACGAAGGGGTGATCCGCCAGGTGGGGACGGTGGCGGAGATCCAGGCGACCACCGACCCGGTGGTCCGACAGTTTATCGAGGGCCGGCCCGACCCGGTCGAGCCACCCCTCCGGAGGTCGGTGTCGTGAAGCGAGGGAACGAGTTCGCTGTCGGTCTCGCGGTCCTGGCCGCGCTCGCTCTGGTGGTGGGCGGCGCGCTCTGGCTGGGCCAGACCAACATCGGCAAGAGCACCATGAGCCATGTCGCCCGGTTTCGCACGGTGGGCGCGCTGGGGGTAGGCGCACCGGTCACGCTGCGTGGGGTCAAGGTCGGCCGGGTCGACGCGGTTCGTCTGGCAGAGGAAGGCTGGGTGGACGCCGACCTCACCATCGACAACGACGTGACCCTGCCGCGCCGCCCGGCGGTGATCTCGGCTTCCAGCAGCCTGTTCGGCGAGTGGACCGCCAACATCATACCATTCGAGCCGTTGCCCGACGATCCCAACATCCGCGCTGCTTTGCTCGAGTCCGACGTCACGCCCGGCGATGCCTGGCCCGGTGCTACCTTGCCCGACATCGGCCAGCTGACCGCCCAGGCGAGCCGCATCGCCGGCGACGTGGCCGACGTGACCCAGCGGATCAAGGGGGTTTTCGACACCTCTGCGGTGCGCGACGTCCGCCGCAGCGTCGCCGACCTCACCGCGATCGCCGATCGTCTGGCGAAGTTTACCAACCAGCAGGCCGACCGGCTCGACCGGGTGAGCTCGAGCGTCGCGACCTCGGCTGACGCATTTGCCGGCGTCGCGAAGGGGTTCGAGCGCACGGTGGCCCGGGTGGACAGCGCGACCAATGCGAACCAGTTCCAGGAGATCATGAACAACGCTCGGGCCTCGAGCGTCGACCTGCGCCAGGCGGCCGCCGATTTCCGCTCGATCATGGCGGCGACCCGGGAAAACCAGGCCAGCCTGGTGCACGTCATCCAGTCGGCCGACTCGTTGCTCACCCGGCTGCATTCGGGAGAGGGGTCGCTGGGCCGGCTCACCACCGACACCGCGCTGTACGTCGAGACCCGGCGAGCCGTGGTGGAGCTCCGCGAGCTGCTGGCCGACGTCAGGGCGAACCCGAAGCGGTACTTCAAGGTCTCGGTGTTCTGATGGGGAAGCGGCGCGCGGAGTTAGAGGTAAGCGCCGGAGGGATTGTGTTCCGGCGCCTGCCCGAGCTGGGCAACCAGTTTCTCCTCATCAAAGACTCCTACGACAACTGGGGCTTTCCCAAGGGGCACCTGGAAGACGGCGAAACGCCCGCGCAGGCCGCGCTGCGGGAAACCAGCGAAGAGACCGGTCTCGGAGATCTGGTGCTGCAAGGCCCGATCCGGGTCATCGACTGGCACTTCCGTTTTCGCGGCCGCCACATTCACAAGTACTGCCACTTCTTCCTGTTCGAGTCGCCGGCCGGAGAGCCGCTTCCCCAGGTGGAGGAGGGCATCACGGCCTGTCGCTGGGAGTCGCTGGATCGGGCGCTCGAGGCGCTGTCGTACGACAACGCGCGGGGCGTTCTCAAACGGGCGGGCGAGATGGTGCGCACCCTGGTTGCGACCGGCCTCGGCCGCCCGCGCCCTCCCGCCGACGGCACCTGAGCCGTGCCCATGGTCGCTACCCTCCTGGAGAGCCGCGCCGCTGCGCTCGCCCTCCGGCGAAGCCTCCCCAAGGGCGGCCCGGGCATAGTCAGCTGTCGCACCATCGCCAGGCTGCAACGCACGCTCGAGTCCCGGCTGGTCGACGCGATCGTACTCGCCCCACACGCAGGACTGATGGAAGCGGTGGCCGAGCTGCGCCGCTCCTTTCCGGCCATCCCCCTGGTCGCGTATGCGCCGTTTCGCGCCGATGATGGCGAGCTGCTGGTGGACTGCGAGCGGCAGGCGGTGTCCGCCTTTGCCATCGAGGGCGTCGACGACCCGGTCGTCGGGGACCTGGTGTTGCGCCATTCGGTCACCACGGTGCGGCGCCAGGCTCTGCGGGAGGGCCCCCGAATGCTCCGGCTGGCCGAGCCGCTCCAGCGGCGGGCCTGGGACTATCTGGTTCGCGAGGTCGAGCACCCGGTCAGGACGCTGAGCCTCGCCCGGCACCTCGACGTGAGCCGGGAGCACCTGTCCCGCCAGTTCGGTGCGGGCGGCGCGCCGAATCTCAAGCGGGTCATCGATCTCACGCGGGTCGCCTGCGCCGCGCAGCTGCTGCAGAATCCTGGCTACCGGATCACCACCGTGGTGCGGCTGCTCCACTTCGCTTCGTCGAGTCACCTCGCCGGCACGGTCCGGCGCATCGCGAGCGTGGCACCATCGGCGCTGGGCGGTCTGGGGCCGCGGGGCGTGCTGGTGGCGTTCGCGCGGGGAAACACGCGGAGTAGGATGTAGGCGGACGGGCGGGCAGGCGGGCAGGCGGGCAGGCGGACGGGCGGGCAGGCGGGCAGGCGGGCAGTCTGCCCCGTGCGCATGCGTGGCT
>JBIOTT010000283.1:0-2952 GCA_044866195.1 Gemmatimonadales bacterium | reverse complement strand
CGCCGGAGCCAGAGCAGCCGAGGTCTCGGGGCTATCGCCGCCCGCTCGCGGCTCGCCGCGCCCGCTACCGAAGCGCTCACCGTGGCCCGCACGGCGCCTTGCCGCTGGTCACCTGACTCATTTCGGGGCGCCTATGTCGCACGCGGTCGGCCACGGCGGTGAGCTGCATGACACCCTTTCCACCTGAAGGACTCGAGCCCGGCGGACCAGCCGGCACCGGCCGCCGCAACGAATACTCAAGTTGATGGAGGGGTGTGACAGCGGTTAGCGATTCACTTGAGCTTCACCCGCGCCAACCGCACCAGATCTCCATAGGACCCGATCCCGAGCAGCTGGCTCCGGAGCCGGGCCGCGTCCTCGAAACCCACTGCCTCGCCGTGCGCGGCCGGGTTGCGATAGCGGGCCAGCTCCTTCAGCACGTAGGCAAACGACCCGACGAACCAGCCGCCGTCGTGCAGCCGTTGCTCGAGGCGACGGCGCAACCCGGCTTCCTCGCTGATCGCGCGTCCCAGTGCCCCGATCCCGATGCCCCGTACAGCGCCAAAGTCGAGCGTTGAGCCATCGACCGGCGCGAGCCTCTCCGCTTTTGGCGCTCCCTCCAGGGCGGCCCGCAGAAGCAGGCCCGCTTGCACTTCGCACGCCTTGGCCAGGCTGACGATTACGGCCGAGAAGTCAAAGCCCGGTGTCCCCCGATTGGTCCGGAACGTGTGCTCCGCCGACGCGACGAACCCGCGCACCGTGGGATCGAGCGCATCCCAGGCCGCTTCGCCGAAGAGGTTCTCCCGCAGGTCGCGCTCGATCAGGCCGAGTCCGGCGCGGCGGGCGTCCTCCTCGGCCCAGTAGCGGCCCTCGAGCAGAGCCTGGCGCTCCTCGGGGGCGAAGAACCGGGCGCCATCAGCGCGGGTGACGATGAGCGGCAGGTTGACCATGCCGCCGTAGAGCGAGACCGGCTGGTCGTGATAGGCGGTGTTCCGGAGCTTCTTGAGCTCGGCGATCACCTGGACCGTGTCGTCCTGCACCAGTTGCCGAATGTCGCCCAAGCGAAACCAGCAGTCGCACTGGTGGCCGGTGTAGTAGGCCGGGACGTGCGTGGCATCGTCGGTGCGGACATCGTCCGAGGTCAGCTCGAGCACCTCGGCGACATAGAGCGAGCGGTAGTCGGTGAGATAGAGGTGCAGCTCGGCGCCGTCCTGCTCCAGCTGGTCCCCCAACGCGAGAACCTGATCCAGGTGTGTCAGGCGGGTCATGCGATGCCCGGAGCGGATCCGTCCCCACCAGACGTAAACCTCCTCCAACGGCCGCTTGCGATCGCGCCGCTCCGCCATGAACCGGAGCAGCAGGGCGCGATGCTCGTCCATGGCGTCGGTGACGTAGGACGGATTCCACACTGCGACCAGATGGCGCTCAGTGGCCGGCTCGCTCACATGTCCTCGTTCAGGATGCCGAGGTACGGGTGGTAGCTGAAGAGCCGGTTCCGGCGACGACCGGTGAACTCGCGAACCATGCCCAGGCGCTCGAGGGTGCCCAGCGCCCGGGTGACCGCGGGGAAGGAAAGCCCGCTCCGTTCCGCCAACCCGGCGATCGACGCGATTGGCCGTTGCTGCAGCCCATGATGAACCCGCAGCGCCGATCCCGCCCCTCGGCCAGTTTCCTGGATCCGCTCGCGGTCTCCCGTGAACAATGACACCAGCCGTTGCGCCGTGGCGACCGCTCCAGTAGCCGTGCTTCCGACACCGTCGGCGAAGAAGCCGAGCCAGGCCTCCCAGTCACCGTCCGCCCGAACCCGGTCGAGCAGCGCGTAGTATTCAGCCCGCCGCTGTTTAAGATGCAGGCTCAGATAGAGGAGCGGTTCGCGTAGAACGCCCTCGACTGAGAGGGTCCAGGCTCAAGCGTCCCCGTCCAACAGCTGCGTGAGTCGTGCGCGGATCGCCTTGCGCACGCCCTCCGGCTCGAGCACCTCCGCGTCGGGCCCGTACTGGAGCACATGCCGCACCGCCCACTCGGCGTCGGCCAGCGGGTGCTCGATGGTGACGGAGCCGTCCGCGTCGGGCTGCTTTCCTTCCCGCTCCGCGATCCAGCGCGCGATCGCCGGCCCGTAGCGCACTCGCAGCGTCTCCGGCTGCTCGGCGTAGAACGCCTTCCCCTCGAACACATACTGCGCGGCCGAGAAGGACTCCGGCACCGCAAAACCCTGTTCCAGCGTCTCGACCGCGTCCACCCGATCCAGCCGGAAGATGCGGATCCCCACCCTCGGCTCGCAGCTCGCGACCAGATACCACCGCCCGCTGGTGAACGCGAGCAGGTAGGGGCACACGGTCCGCCACTCCGGCCGGTCGGCGCCCGACTTCTGATATGCGATGCGCACCTTGCGACGCCGGCGGCGGGCGAGCTGAAGCGCGCGCAGGTGGCGGACCTCAACCTCGCCGCCCAGCTCGCCGTGATGGAGGTCAGGATCCCAGTCCTTGGGCAAGGTCGCGATGAGATCGCGCAGGCGGGCGCGGGCGCGGGCTATGGTGGCCTGTTCGTCCGGCCCCCGTTGGCGCTCGAGCACGGCTAGGCCCAGCTCGAGCCCGCACAGCTCCGCGCGGGTGAGCCGCATCGGGCGCTGGAACACGCTCGACACCAGCGAGACCCGCTCGGGCTCGAGATAGATCTGGACTCCCTCGACGAAACCGGCCGGATCGTCAAACCGCTCGGAGATGGCGCGGAGGTCCAGCTGGAGCGTCTTCCGGTCGATGCCCGCCCGCCGGGCCACCTCACTGAGCGAGTGCTCCTCTCCATCCGCGATGGTGGGGATGAGATGAAGCAGCCGGGTGAGCTGGGCCGCCGCCGTGTCAGGCATCGGGCTTTCCGTACCCGTATACGGCCGCGGTCAACCGGGCCAGGGTGTCGAACGCCTCGACCAGCTCGGCGGGCGCGAGCGGCCTCAGGTCGCCCCCGAACGAGAGCAGC
>JBIOTT010000282.1:0-17758 GCA_044866195.1 Gemmatimonadales bacterium | reverse complement strand
CTCCGAGAGGGCCTGGTCGGGGCGGATTTGGACTGGCGGCAGCACCTCAGCCTCCCTTTCCCTTGGGTCCGCGATCGGTCGGCGGCCGGCGGGGCCGGGGCTTGCGCCGTGCCGCCACCCGCTTGGTGCCGGCCGGCGCGGGCTTGGCCTGCCCGGCGAGCTCGGACCGGAGTCGCTCGACATCCTTCCGCAATGCAGCAATTTCCTCCCGCCCGGAACCTTCCTCCGCCAACTTCCGGAGGGCCACAAGCTCGCGCCGCAGCTCCTGATGGCGACGCTGCAACGTGTTGAGGCCATGGCGGGTCGGCATACCCATCGCGCCCGCGGCCTCGTCAACCATGTTGCGGCCATGTCGCTTGAGTGCCATCAGGGCGTTCACCATCCGGCCGTAGGTCTCGGCATAGGTCTCGGTGCTGACCAGGTCGAGATAGGCGGCCTCGCTGCAATCGACCCAGACGTCGTAGAGGCCTCGGAGGGTGGTGATGGGCTGGTTGGCGCCGGCCAGCTCGCTCAGCCGCCGCTGCAGCCGGTCGTACGCATCGAGGTTGAGCCGCTGGAAGAGCGACGCGTACTCCTGCAGGGCGCGCTGGTAGTCGAGGCCGAGCCGGGCGAATTCCTGGCCCTGCTCCTGCCATTCCCGGGTATAGCCCAGGCCGGGCACCGACAGGAACCGCTCCAGGTTCCGGTGCAGGTCGTCGGTCACCTGGGTCCAGCTTTCCGGCTTGAATTGCTCGAGGAAATCCCCGGGAAACAGGGAAGCGCTCGAGGCGGTACGACTCCAGGTGTCGAAGGGGAGCTTCCACGCGGTGTTGAGGCCGGCTCCGTCGGGCGGGGGGGAGCCCCCGCGCCAGAAGTCGGCGGTTGCCTGGAAAACCCGCTGCCAATCCTCCTCCGAATGCGAGGCTTCCGTCGAGCGAAGGAGCGCCGCCGCCACCTCTTCGCCCAACCGGAGAAACAGCTTACCCTGATCGATGAGTGACTGAACCAGCTCGGGCGGGACTGCCGAGGCCGGGGGCGCCGCGCCCAGACCCTGCTGCCATAGGCCTTGCCAGGACTCCCAATACTTTCGGCTCGCCTCGAACCAGGTCTCCCCCTGGGAGGGGGGCGCGGATGTCTCGGCCATGGCTTCGGCTCCCTAGACGCCCCGGGGGGCGGGATGGCTCGGTCCGACGTTCTGGTCGGAAGCTAACAACGCCATTGCTGCAGCGCAACATGGACCTCAGCCGAAGAGCTCCCCAAGGTTCACAGACGACCGGGTTCCGATGCTTTCGAAATGTTGCCCCAGCCAGCGGTCAGCCTGGGCCCGACCCTCCTCCCGCAGCATCGTCAGGAAGTCCATGCGGGTGTTGACCTTGCTCGAGTGGCGCAGCGCGCCAAGCAGGTCGTCGGCATGAACCAGGTGAAAGTTGAGCCGTTTGAGTCGGCGTTCCAGCCGGCCCACCGCGAACCAGCGCAGCTGCTCCTTCGCCTGCGCGATGGCGCGCATCTCGCGCAGGAAGGTCGTGCTGAATGCCAGCTCCACTTCCCTTTCGCGAATCGCTTCGACCGAGCTGGGGGTCTCCGGCCGGACCAGCGGGCTCAGCAGCACCGCCAGGATGTCGGGATGGTCGCAGCCATAGAGCAGCGGGAAGATCGGCGGGTTGCCGGTATAGCCCCCGTCCCAGTACGGCTCGCCCTCGATGGTCACCGCATGGTGGAGGGAGGGGAGGCAGGCGGAGGCCAGGAGGACCTCGACGCTGGTTTCTTCCGCGCCGAAGACCCGGAGCTTTCCGGTCCTGACCTGGGTGGTTGCAATGAACAGTTTGACCGGACAGGCCCGCCGCAAACGTTCGAAGTCGACCAGACTGGAGATGATGTCCCGTAGGGGATTCCGGTCCAGCGGATTGAGCTGATAGGGAGAAAGCATCCGGCCCATGACCCGGGACAGCTGGTAGCCTGGCGACCAGTCGAGTCCCTGCCGGCCATCGAGCAGATCGAAAAGGCTCGGCTGAAAGAGACTCAGCCTGCTTTGCTCGCCGATCCGCTGCCAGAAACTGGCGAGCATCGCGCGCGCGTCCTCAGCCCCGCCCTGCGCCAGGCCGGCCGCCACCATCACCGCATTCATTGCGCCGGCACTCGCCCCGCTGATCCCCTCGACCTCGAGGCGCGGCTCTTCAAGGAATCGATCGAGCACGCCCCAGGTGAAGGCGCCGTGCGACCCACCTCCCTGGAGCGCCAGACTGATCACCTTTGTGCGCTGCACGATCATCCCTGCCTCGAGTCAGGAGCCAGCCGCTGCCAACAGGATCTGTGCCAGCGGTCGCAGCGGCGAAGCCGGTGCGGTCAGAGCCCCGGAGTCGTGCCAATGCCGGGATTCCCTGCACCCGGCAACGACAGATTTGTCAGGGTGACCTCGCTCACAATCGTCGGGACTGGTGCGATCCCGGGCCGACGGTGCTTGATTTCCCCCACCGAATGCGCGCACGGTCCGCATGTTTCGCTGGCTGAAGAAGACGCCCCCTCCGGTATCATCCCCTCCAGTATCGCCCCCACCGGCGACGCAACTGTCGGCGTCCGATCCCCAGGTGCTGCGCCATTACCGCCTCGGCCAGAAGCTCGGTGAGGGTGGGATGGGCGTGGTATACGAGGCGCGCGACGAGCGGCTCGATCGCCCCGTCGCCATCAAGCGAATGCGGTTTCAAGAGCCGAGCCTTCGCGAGCGGTTGCTGCGCGAGGCACGCACTGCCGCTGCCTTCACCCATCCCAACGTTTGCCAGGTGTACGAGCTGGGCGAGGAGAGCGGCGAGCTCTATATCGTCATGGAGCTGCTCGCCGGCGAAACCCTGGCCTCGCGGATCGGCCGGGGACCGCTGCCGCTGGGCGAGGCCCTGCAGACCACGCTCGGGATCCTGGCCGCGCTGGAGGCGCTCCATTCCCGCGGCATCATCCACCGGGACCTCAAACCGTCGAACGTCTTCCTCACCCAACACGGCGTGAAGCTGCTCGACTTCGGGCTGGCGCGGCCCCATGCCGGTGCGTCGCTCGACTCCGGACTGACCCTTCCCGGGATGATCATCGGCACCCCGAGTTACATGGCGCCGGAGACGATCGACAACGAGCCGGTCGGTCCCCTGGCGGACCTGTTCGGGCTGGGCGCAATCCTCTTCGAGATGCTGACGGGCAAGCGCGCGTTCAGCGGGGAGACGGTCCTCGAGATCCAGAACGCGGTCGCCCGCGAGCAGCCGCCCGCCCTGGTGGGTGGAGCCGACGTGATGGCAGCCGATCGGGTGATCCAGCGCGCGCTCGCCAAGCGGCCGGAAGACCGGTACCCCGATGCCGCAGCGATGGCTCGCGATGTGCGCGAGGCGCTCACGCTGATCGATACCGGCCCGGCACCGCGGGTTCGCACCATGACCCGCCTTATCGTGCTCCCGTTTCGCGTGCTCCGCCCCGATCCCGAGATCGACTTCCTGACCTACAGCCTGCCGGAGGCGATCTCGGCGTCACTCGCCGGTCTCGAGACACTGGCAGTACGATCCAGCGCCGCAGCGGAGCGCTATGCCGGCGAGCGCCCCGACCTCAAGGTGATCGCCGCCGAAGCGGGAGTAGACGCGGTAGTCTTCGGCAGCCTGCTCCGGGCCGCCGACCAGGTCAGGGTCTCGATCCAACTGGTCGAGGCGCCGAGCGGCACCCTGGTCACGACCCGCACCGCACAGGTGGCGCTCACCGACATCTTCCAGTTGCAGGACGAGCTGACCCGCCAGATCGTGGATGCGCTCGCGATCCCGCTCTCCGCCCACGACCGCCAGCTGCTGACTCAGGAGGCGCCCACTCGACCCGAGGCCTACGAGCTTTACCTGCGGGCCAATCACATCAGTGAGGACGCATCGCAGGTCAGAAACCTGACCACCGCGCGGGAGCTCTACCGCCGGTGCCTCGAGCTGGACCCCAACTTCGCTCCCGCATGGGCGCGGTTGGGACGGTTGCATCGGGTGATGGCCAAGTTCGGGCATGCGAGCTACGCTGAGGAGTCGCCCCGAGCCGAGCAAGCGTTTCGCAAGGCGCTCGAGCTCAACCCCGACCTTCCGCTGGCGCACAATCTCTACACCCATTTCGAGATCGAGGAGCTGGGCCGCGCCCGAGAGGCGATGGTGCGGCTGCTCCGCCAAGCCGAGAAGCGGGCGACGGACCCCGATCTGCTGACCGGGCTCGTAGTGGCCTGCCGGTTCTGCGGTCTCCTGCAGGCCTCGCTTGCGGCCGACCGGCGGGCCCGACGGATCGACCCGGCGATACGCACCAGCGTCGCCTACACGCATTGGCTGTTGGGCGATTACCAGCAGACGATGCTCACGGATCTCGAGGCATTCCATGGGCTCCGGCATGCCTGCCTCTGGATGCTCGGGCGCAAGGCCGAGGCCCTCGAGGCCGCCCGACAACTCCAGTCGCAGACCCTGGAGGGCGCCGAGCTGTGGTATCTCAAGGCCCAGCTCGCGGCCTTCGAGGGTGACCGGGAGGCGTGTGTCGCGGCCACGCGGCAAGTCTTAGGAACCGGATTCCACGATCCCGAAGGACTGCTGTTCGGAGTGCGTGATGTTGCGTACGTCGGGGCGACGGAGTTCGCGCTCGAGATCCTCACGAAGGTAGTGGACGGCGGAATGCACTGTCCCACGCCGCTGGTGCGCGATCCCTGGTTCGACTCGCTGCGTACGGAGCCCGAGTTCGTGCGCTTGCTTCGGCGCTCGGAGCAGGAGCACGCCGAATCGCTTCGCGCCTACGTGCAGGCGGGAGGCGAGCGGCTTCTGGCCGTGGTTGGCTAGAGGCACACCTCCATCGCCACCCCTTCGTTCCGTCGAGCCAACTCCTCTTGGGGGCACACGGGGCCCATTTTGCCTTCCCGAAGGAAGTCTGGGCCGAACTCAGGAAACAGGGCCGGATCGTGCCCCACCTGGTGGCGCGCCACGGGCACCAGCAGCCTTAGGAGCCGCGAGGGTATGTAGACTGTCGGCTGCATGCGCCTTCTCCTCTCCACGTAACTGCGTACACCACTGCCCTACCCTATTGTCGAACGAGGGGCGGTAAAATCGACATAGAGCTTGAGGGCCAGCGGGACGGGACCCCAGCCAGCTCAGCCGCTCTGCGCCGCAGCTGCGACCGATCTGGTTACGATGACGACCGGGATGCCGCTGGTTCGGCTCGACGCCTGAAGACGTCTCAGGAGAGTGTCGCCCCCGCCAGCCGGCATCTGCATGTCGGAAACGATCACGCTGGGCCGCTCGCGAACGGCGAGAGCGAATCCCTGGAGCGGGTCGCTCGCGGTGAGCACCCGAAGGGGTTGCGGTTCAAGCCAGCGCAAACCGGACCACGAACAGCGTTGCCAGGAGGTAAACGGGCCAAGTCACTTCCCGCGCCCGCCCCGTCAGCATCCTGAGGGCGGCGTAACTGATGAAGCCGAAGGCCAGGCCATCGGCGATGCTGAGCGCGAGAGGCATGACGGCGATGGTGAGAAACGCCGGAATCGCATCGGTCGGATCTTGCCACCGCACCTCCGTCACGTTCCGCATCATGAGCGATCCCACCGTGATCAGGGCGGCGGCAGTGACCGGGTAGAGGGTGGTGCCGGCCTCCCCCGCCAGCCCACCGCCGACCAGGCGGGCGAGGGGGTGAAGAAAGAGCGCAGCGAGCAGCAGCGCCGCCGTCACCAGGTTCGCGAGCCCGGTGCGCCCCCCGGCCGAGACGCCGGTGGCGCTCTCGACGTAGGCTGTCACCGTCGAGGTGCCGAGCAGGGTTCCGGCGACGGTTCCGGTGGCGTCGGCGAGCAGCGCCCGCCCGGCCCGGGGGAGCTTCCCGTCCCGCACCAGCCCTGCCTGGGTGCCGACGCCTATCAAGGTCCCCACGGTATCGAACACCGCCAGAAACAGGAACACGAGCACAATCTCGAGGTACTTGGGCGAGAAGGCACCGGCCACGTCGAGCTGAAGCAGGGTCGGCGCGAGCGAGGACGGCCGCCCGATCGCCCCTTGATATGGCAGGAAGCCGAGCACCGCACCGACCGCCGTGGTGACAACGATCCCGATCAGGATCGCCCCTGGCACTCGGCGCAGGTGGAGCACGCCGATCAGCAGGAACCCGCCCAGCGCGAGCAGGGGCGCAGGTGCGGCGAGGTGGCCAACGCGCACCAGGCTGCCGGGATTGGCGACCACGATTCCGCCCCACTGCATGCCCACGAACGCGATGAGCAGTCCGATCCCAACCGGAATGGCGGCCGTGAGACAGGGTGGGACGGCATCGATAACTGCTTCGCGGAAGCGGAAGGCCGCCAGAAGGACGAAGAGCGCCCCCGCCAGGAAGTCGGCGCCCAACGCCACGCGCCACGGCACGCCGAGCTGGGTGACGGCAAAGACGAAGTAGAAGTTGTGGCCCATCGCGGGGGCCACCGCGATGGGATAGTTCGCGACCAGGCCCATCAGCGCGGTGGCGAAGGCGCTCGCAAGGCAGGTCGCCGCCATGACCGCCCCGAAATCCATCCCCGCACCGACCAGCACCGCGGGCTGCACGAAGATGATGTAGGAGAGCGCGGCGAACGTCGTCGCGCCGGCTACGATCTCGGTGCGAACCGTGGTCCCGGATTCGCGAAGCTGGAACAGCCGGTCGAGGGCGGCCGCCATCAGCGTTGGGGCTCATCCCACAAGCCGACCGCCTGTCGCAGGAAGCGCCGCTGCTGCACTTCGGCCAGCATGAAGGCCGCCACGTCGGCCCGGCTGATATGGGGAAAGCGGGGTGGCTGCACGTCGGCCAGAGCGGTGTGGTAGCGGCCCCGGGCGGGACCGCTGGTCAGCACCGCGGGCCGCACTATGGTCCACTCCAGCTCCGCGGCCTTGATGTAGGCCTCCATCCGTTCCTTCTCGAGAAAGGTGTTACGGAGCATGAGCGGGGTGAGCAGGAGGTTGTAGACGGGTCCCAGCTGACCTTTGGTCTCGCCCACGCCGAGTGCACTCATGGCGAGCAGGCGTCGCACGCCATGGTCCTTCATGGCGGCGAGCACGTGGCGCATGCCGTCCGACAGCACCGTATTGCGCCGGAGCGTCGGGCTGCCGAGGGCCGACAGCACAGCATCGTGGCCGGGAATGGCGCGGTCGACGCTCGATGCGACGGCGACGTCTCCCTGAACCACGCGGATCCGGGAGCCGTAGCGCGCCAGAGCCGAGGGCCGGCGGGCGAAAGCCGTGACCTGGTGGCCTTCTCCCAGTCCTCGATCGAGCAGCTGAGCGCCGGTTCGCCCGGTGGCGCCGAGAATCAAGAGCCGCATGGCCGAATCTGCATCGGCCGGCTTCGCCTGGCCAGCACGCCAGTGGGTGACCCGGCTCACGGCATTCGGGCCGATGTCTGCCTCTCTTGGGGCATCTCAAAAGCGAGTGGCGCCATGGCGGTGTGCCTCCGCTACGCGCTGAACCTGCCGACGTTCGTCGCTGCCCTCATCCTCGCCGCGGGCCCGCTGGCGGCGCAGCGGCCCGATTCGGCCGCGGCAGCGCATGCTGCCGACAGCGTGGCGCGCGACTCAGCAGCGCGGGCCGCCGAGCGGCGGGTGCTCGCCAGAGCCCATGTGGTGCGCTGGTACGAGGCCGCGGTGGCGGTGGGCGGGGTCGGCGCCCTCATGTTGCTCGATGAGCCGGTGCAACGGTTCAGCCAAAATCACCGCTCGAGAACCACCGACGATATCTCCGGCGTCTTCCGCCAGGAGGGAGAGGCAACGTACTACGCCGGGATCAGCCTGGGCGTGCTGGGGCTCGGCGTGATCACAGGCAAACCGGGCATCCGCCGGGCGGGCACTCGCCTGGTGGCCGCGGTGGCGCTGTCGGCCGCGGAGATGTTTGCGATGAAGCATCTGGTGGGCCGTTCGCGACCCAACGAGGATGTCGGCGCTTTCTCGTTCCACCCCTTCACCTCGCTCAAGGATTCAGCCGGGGTAGAGACCCGGGGCTCGATGCCGTCGGGCCACGTCACCGCCGCGTTCGCGGTCGCCACCTCCCTGGTGGACGACATCAAGAGCCCGGTCGTCAAGGTGCTGCTCTACACGGCCGCGAGCGGGACCGCGTTCTCCCGCATCAACGACAACCGCCACTGGCTCAGCGACGCGGCAATGGGTGCGGTGCTCGGGGTTTTCACGGCGAAGGTGGTGAACGGTCACTGGCGGGTGTTCGGGCTGCGTCCACCGGGGTTTCTCGTCACGCCTGCAGGGGCGGGCGTGGGCTGGCACGCGTCGTTCTAGCGGAGTCAGAGGCCAGCCCGACGGCCCCGGCTCTTAAATACTCTCAGCGAGCGGACGCGGGTATCATCGGCAGCGTGATATGCGACGGGCGCGTACGATCGTGGTAGACCGTGTTCGTCGCCACGCGCGTACGCCGGTTGTCGTTAAGCGGCTCCCCCGTGTTGGGATTGACGTCGAACCGCGGGAAGTTGCTGCTCGAGACGTCCACCCGGATGCGGTGCCCCTTTCGGAACACGTTGGACGTCGGGTAGAGCTTGATCGTGAAGGGGTAGACTTTGCCCGGCGCCAAGAGCCTCTCTGCGTCCAGCCCTTGGCGGAAGCGCCCCCGCATAATCCCATCGGCAATGTTCATGTCGAAGCCGCCGGGGAAATCTGGCGTGGGCGGATGTACGTCTACCAGCTTTGCGGTGAAATCGGTGTCGAACCCATCGGAGGATGCCCAAACTTTTACCGTTATCTCGCCGCTCACCTCGAGGTCCTCCTCCAGCGGTGGCGTCTGAAAGACGAGAACGTCGTTCCGGGCGGACAGCGGCACCGGCGCCATCCAATTCCAGACACTGTCACTCCCGCGCTGGTCCCACGCGCCCTGGAGCATGATTCCCGAACCTGACGAGATGTTCCCGCCGATGGTGGGCACCGGATTGCGCGGATCGAACTGAAAGCTGGTGGACGACCGGGCGGCCGACGGTGCAGTTGGCGAGAGCGTGCCGCCCTCGCCCAAGTAGTAGTTGGTGTAGCGCGTACGGGCGAGCGGCCACTCGTGCTCGTCGCGCCAGTACCCGCCATGGCGCATCCGCCCGTGCTCATCCCGCCGGTGATCGCCAGTTCCCATGACGAAGATGCGCACAGGTGTCGCGAATGGTGCGGCCTTGCCGACGGCGTTGTCCTTGCCCTTTAGAAAATGGTCGAACCACTCGAGCCGCCACGCGAGCTCATCCGGGATGGCCGCGTCCTGGCCGAAGCTCACTTGACCATGGACATAGTCCGCTTGGTGGCCATGGATCCATGGACCCATGATGAGGTACACTGGGCTCTTGAGCCGCTTGCTCAGCGTCGCATAATTGGCCGTCGTATTGCCGGCCCAGGAGTCGTACCACCCGCCCACCAGGTAGACGGGAATGTCCTGATAGCGCTCGGGATGGTCGAGGATATTGGTCCACCCCCAGAAGGCGTCATTGGCGCCGTGCCGCATCGCCTGGACGAGCCAGTCCTCGTACTCCGGCGCGAGTTTGAGGGGCGTGGTACCCTGCCGCAGCGGTAGCGACACGAGGTACTGCCGGCGGTTGTCCGACATCTGCTGCAGTACAGCGCGGGTCGCGGAGTCGCGCGCCTCCCGGCTTCCCTGGGGAGCGCCGAACAGGAAGATCCAGTTGAAGAACCGCAGCTCGAAGGCACCGGCGTTGCGCATGCTCTGATAGCCCGGGTTCGAGACAGCGTCGACCGGGATAATGGTCTTGAGGTGGGGGGAGCCTGCCATAGCCAGCGCGTGCTGGGTGCCGCCCACGTACGAGGTGCCCATCATTCCGATGTCGCCGTTGGACCAGGGCTGGTGGGCGATCCATGCCGCCGCGTCGACGCCGTCCCGCCCGTCGTCGACGACCATATGCCAGACACCCTCCGACTTGAACCGTCCGCGAGTGTCCTGGATGACCACCGCATAGTCGTGGGCTGCAAAATACGGTCCGGCCGCTACGTCGTCGGTCTTGTCATAAGGCGTGCGGATCAGGATAGTGGGCCGTCGCTCGGGCGTTGAGCCGAGGTCGCGGGTCGGCAGGTAGATGTCGGTGGCGAGCCGGACGCCGTCGCGCATGGGCACCATCACGTCCTCCATGACGGTGACGGCGGAGGGCAATGACTGAGAGAAGAGCGGCGGTACCCCGACGAGAAACAGGAGTACGGGTAGGAGAACGGAGCGGCTGCGGCGGGCAAGCCCAGTACGCATCATCGTGCTCCTCGGGTCGCAAGCCCGGCCCTCCAGATGAGGGCTCCGATACCCGAGACGCCGATTACGGCGGCAAACCGTGGAAGCGTGATACTGACCTCCCCGACACTCAGATTGGCGTGCGTCGGTCTATCGCTCCCGCTTCAGCGTGGGTTAAGCGGTGGCCCGGTCCGATGCCATAGGCTTCTGGCGCCAGATCCGCCCCTCAGTCGAGAACACGGTCAACGAGAACGCAGCTATGGCCAAGAGAAACACGACGGCTGCCACAGCAAAGAGCAGGGCCATGAGCGCGATGGCGCAAGTGTAGGTGCCCCACTGCAACAACGTCCCATCCTCTGCAAGCAGCACGGCTGCGTTACCGCCACAATCTGCTCCTGGCAGGCGGATGCGCTGGATCTGTACTGGTGTTCGCGGTGGCCCCGGGTACGACACGCCTGCTCCGTCGCCACGTGCACGAGCCGAGCAACGGTGAGCGCTCTGGTCAGGACCCTCGGAACTCCGCTCTTGAGCTTCCCAGGACGCGGCGGAGTTGGTCTGGACCAGCCGGAAGAGCCGCCCTGTCGTAGTACGCACTGCCACCTCAGCAGGGCCGTTGTACACGCAATCGGGACCCTCGAGTCGTGCCACCGGCTCGGGCGCCGGGGCCAAGGGCCGCCAGCGGCCCGGTGCCGGCCACTGAGCTACGCCATAGAGCAGTGCACCCGCCATGAAAGCGGCCACGCCGAGGTGTGCAAACAGCAGGCCCAGGATGGCGAGCCAGCGGCCGCGCGTGGAGCGAAGGAATAGGTAAGCGGTGGCGGCGCAAGCCCCGCCGAATGTGCACGCTGCCACCGACGCCCAGAGGACGACCTGCCAGGTGGTCCGCTGGGGGACCATAACGGCCCAGGCGGCGGCGCAGAGCCCGAAGGGGGGCCCGACCGCCATCGTGATTCGACGAAGCACACGCATTTGAGATCCCCGTGGCACCGTCAAACAGGCCCGCTTCAGCCGCAGGCTCAGGCCCGCACCCACACAATTGAACGTCGGGCGCGTCAATCCGGGCCAGGCAATTGGCGCCAGCGCCCCTCATGCCAGTACCAGACGACCCCGCAGCAGTCGACGGCATCAACGATCCCATCATGTCGCATCCAGATGGTGTCCGCCGGCGTCACGTCAGCGCTCGGCAGCGACGACGCGTACATGCGCACTTCTGCAGGCGGCCCTGTGTAGATGCGCCGGATCGGCGCCACAGGGGGCCGCGCCACCTCCAGCGTGTCGACGCGCTCGGTCCGCCCCCCGGCAAAGACGAGCAGCCAAGCCGTATCGCGGGTGACGCACAGGACCGGCCAATCCGGCTGCCGAGCACCGAGGAAGTGACCCGCGACCGCAGCGGCGCCAGGGCGCCGGTCGTCCAGCCGTCCCTTAACCGGCTGATGTATGCGGCAGCTCTGGTGGTTCAGCCAGCGGCCGACGGCGACAGGGACCTTCGGCGCCTGACTTTGGCCAGACGCCAGGGCTGGCCCGCATAGGAAGACGAGAGCCTTGCCAAGGAGGACTATGACTGGTCGCCTCAACCCGCGCCACCGGGGCGTGCGGTCAGCCGGCGCGTCAGCACTCGCGCGTGCGGCGCGACGCGCTGCCAAGCTTCCAAGATCTGCTCGAGATGCCGCTCCGTCAGCGCCGCGATGGCGCACGGCAGCGGACCCGCCGCGCCATCGCGATCGTGCTCACGGTGCACCGTACCCTCGCTACACGCGCGACACAAATACGCTACGGTGGACGCCCAGTTCTCTGCTGCCCCGCCCGCGCGGTAGGCGGCATCGCTCAGCGTGTCGAAGTCAGCGCGCGACGCCAGCGCCAGTTCCAATTCGTAGGTACTGAAGGGCGAGGGTTGCACCCGGTCGAGCGCGTTGAAGACCGGCACTTCGCGGCCGTTCAAGATCCGATGGCCGACGGCCGCGCCGTCGTGGAGCACGGTGTCGCCCCATCGAAACCCTGAGGCGGCGAATGGGATGCTCCGCAAGACGGCCCGGGCCGGGTCAATGCGGTGGGCCCAAACGACCTCACCGTTCCCGTCGGGATTCAGTCGGATCGGGACCCGGCCGTAGTCGCAACTGGGCGCGCCCTCGCCGGCAGGAAGCTCCAGGCCGCAGTGGGCCCAGGCTTCACGTGCGGTGGCCCACTCCTCGAGTGCGGTAGCCGCAATGCCGAGGTTCCACCATGCGGCTTCGTCCTCGGGTGCGAGTTCGGCGGCCCGTCGATTGGCGGCCAGCGACTCCGACCAGCGACGCTGATACTTGAGCAGCAACCCCAGGTTGTAGGCTGGCACCGACCAGTCAGGCGCCTGAGCCATGGCCTGACGGTAGGCAGCCTCCGCTTCGCTGACGCGGCCGTCGCGCGCCAGGGCGCGGCCTTGCTCGTTCAGCTCGTTGGCTTCGGGCGTCACACCGCCTCGCTCCTGTGCTCGCGTGTCAGCCCAACTAAGGATTAAACCGGTGATGTGTACAAGCTACCTCTGCCGACGCGACGCACTAGGTGCGACAAACCCGGCGATGGCTTGCCTACTCGTTGCCCGCCGCGCCGATAGCGAAACCCGAGCCCCCGCACGAACGGACTGATGCCCCGCTCCTTCTGCCGGCTGGTGTCGTCCAGCTCGCGGGCCGACAGGGTGACCCGGGCGAACTAGCGAGCGCCGATGCGCCGCATGGTGACCGCGGAAACAGCGCCGCCTTCGCTCCGGTCGATCTCGATCGGGAGCGCCTTCTCGCCGTCGCCCAGTAGAACCACGCCTTCCGTTGCTCCCAGCCAGCCCCTGACGACATCAAAAGCCCGGTCGTCAAGGTGCTGCTCTACACGGCTGCGAGCGGGACCACCCCGCTTTCTGGTCACTCCCACCGGCCGGCTCCGCGGCGGGTGCAAGACCCCGGCGATTCTGCCGGATCGGTGCTCAAGGCGGGGTCACATCTGCCGATAACACCAGGCATCTGGCCCGCGAAGCGCCCAGAACAAGGGGTCCGGTTGCCGGCGCGGGTGCCCGAGGGGAAGCGGCCGTGCGGCTGCCCCAGAATGGGGTTACACTCTTTACTGCTGCCCGCGACCGCTGCCCCGGGAGCCGGCACAGCGTAAGGCCCGCGGATGCTGAAAACGAGAGTACCAGTCACGCCGAGGAACCCCATGCCCCAGGGTGACGAGGAGCGAGCAGCTGAAGCGGGCCGCTCGGCGGAACACAAGGGACAGCCCTTGACGGCCCCGCGGAGCCCGGTCGAACAGGAGGGAGAAAGCGCCGACGCGCCGCCGCACGGCACCCTCTCGGCCGACCGGCTGCGAGACGTCCTGGAGCGTCTCAGGAGCAACTTCTACGACCGGCCCGAGGTGCGCGACCAAATCGCTCGCGGATTGGCCCAGGATCTCGGGTCCCAGCCGACGGAGTGATACTGGTAGCCGTTAGGCCAGCCGTTAGCCATTAGCTTTGGGCTAATGGCTAACACCCTCACCACCGTCGACGCCTTCACCGACCAGGCCTTTGGGGGAAACCCTGCGGCCGTGTGCCTGCTCGAGGCGCCCCGCAGCGACAGCTGGATGCAGGCGGTCGCGCGGGAGATGAACCTCGCCGAAACCGCCTTTCTGGTCCGGGCCGGCGGCGAGTTCGGGCTCCGTTGGTTCACGCCTGCGGTCGAGGTGGACCTCTGCGGCCACGCGACCCTGGCGAGTGCCCACGTCCTGTGGAGCGAAGGCCACCTCGATCCGTCGGCCCAAGCGCGGTTTCACACTCGAAGCGGTGTCCTCACTGCGACCCGCGGCGACGGCTGGATTACCCTCGACTTTCCCGCCACGCCCCCGGTCCCGGCTGAGCCACCGGCCGAGTTGCCCCGTGCGCTGGGCGCCCCGATCCGGTTTGCCGCCCGCACGCAGTTCGACTATCTGGTCGAGCTCGAATCCGAGGCTTCGGTGCGGGCCCTGGCGCCCGATCTAGGTCTGCTGGCGCAGCTTGGCGGACGCGGGGTGATCGTCACCAGCCGCTCGTCCACCCCGGGCCGCGACTTCGTGTCCCGGTTCTTCGGGCCGGCGGTGGGCATTCCGGAGGACCCGGTCACTGGCTCGGCGCACTGTGCGTTGGGTCCGCTCTGGGGCGAGCGGCTGGGCAAGTCGTCTCTGGTGGGCTACCAGGCGTCGTTGCGCGGCGGGTTGGTGCGGGTGACGCTCTCGGGAAATCGGGTGCTGCTCGGTGGTCAGGCGGTCACGGTGCTCCGCGGGCAACTGGTCGCGTGAGCGATCCGGTTCAGGCGTTCCAAACGCTCGACCTCCGGGTCGGGCGGGTTATCCGCGCGGAGCCCAATGCCAATGCACGGAAACCGGCCTATCAGCTCTGGATCGATTTCGGGCCCTTGGGTGAGAAGCGCTCCAGCGCGCAGCTGACCGAGGTCTACCGGGCGGAAGAGCTGCTGGGCAGGCTGGTGGTGGCAGCGATGAACCTGGGGACCCGGAACATCGCAGGAGTTCCGTCGGAAGTGCTGGTGCTGGGACTACCGGATGAGGCAGGGCACGTGGTGCTGCTGGCGGTGGAGAGAGAGGTGCCGTTGGGGGGGCGGGTGTATTGAAACAGCGTAAACGGTGAACGGTAAATGGTGAACGGGGGCACCGATGCCGGGAGCCCCCCGTTTACCGTTTACTCTTCACGCTCTCTACTTCAGCGGTGACCGCCGAACTATCCGGCTCCGCCGGCCTCACCGCCAGCCCACTCACCGACCCATCCTTGGTGAGGGTCCACTCGATGACGACTGGCTGGCGGGCGGCCGTGAACGCTGCGGTACGGCTGTAGACCTGCTCCGGCTTGAGCTCGACGTGCTCGTGCACCGTCCGCTGTTCCCGCCCCAGCTGGGTAACTGCCTTGCCCGCGAATGACCCGAGCTCGGCGGCGCTCCCGAATACGCGCTGGAGCTCCGGGGTCAACCGGTCCCACAGCTTGGTATACTCGGCCCCGTAGAGCCAGGTGGTATAGGTCCGGCCCTGCTCCAAGGCCTTGCTGGCCGTCCGGCCGCCCGGCGTGCCCTGACCACACGCAACCAGCGCGAACCCGAGGGGAGCCAGCCGGAGCACCATTCGAGGAATCATCATGCGCATCTACATCTCGGTTGATATGGAAGGCATCGCGGGTGTCGTCCATGAGGACCAGACCAATCCGGTCGATCCCCGCTGCGCCGCCGAGTATGCCCGGTTCCGTAAGCTGATGACCGGCGAAGCCAATGCCGCGGTCGAGGGGGCCCTCGCCGCGGGGGCAACGCGGGTGGTCGTCAATGATAGCCATTGGGACATGAGAAATCTGCTCCCCGAAGAGCTGCACGAGGCCGCCGAGCTGCTGAGCGGAGGGCCCAAACGGCTTTCCATGCTGGAGGGCATCGAAGGGGGCTTCGAGGCGGCCCTCTTCATCGGATACCACGCCCGGGCCGGCACGCCGCGCGCGGTGCTCGACCATACGATCATGGATGCCATTCGGGACGTCCGGCTCAACGGCCGGTCCATGGGCGAGCTCGGGCTCAACGCTGCGCTGGCGGGTGCGCACGGAGTGCCGATCGCGCTGGTGAGCGGCGACCGCGCCACCGCCGAGGAGGCACGGGCGTTGCTCGACGGGGTCGAGACCGTGATCGTGAAAGAGGCGGTCAGCCGGCACGCCGCCCGGAGCGTGGCCCCGCCGGTCGCCCGCCGGCTCATCCGCGACGGTGTCGCGGCCGCATTGGCCCGCCCGCACAGCCCTCTGGTCCCGCCTAGTCCCAGCACCATCGAAGTGGATTTCACCTTTTCCTATCAGGCCGATTACGCCGAACTGGTGCCTGGCTCCAGCCGCCCCGGTCCGGTCACGGTCCGCTATACCCACGCGGACTTCTGCGAGCTATTTCGCGCCTGGCGCGCTTTTTACAATCTGGCCCGGGCGCAATAGCCATATCCAGTACGAAGCCGCGCGCGGAATCGTTGACGCAGATTCCAGCTGGGCATTAACCCCGCAGGGCGGAGATCAGCTCTCTCGCCGCCGGAGCGTGAAGATCGGGAGCTCCGGCGGGCAGAAGAAGCGGGCCCGCACGTCAGCCGTGCCAATGCCGCGGGAGACGTAAAGCCGGCCGAGCAGCGAATCGTACCACCCGGCCACAAAGCGGCCCGATCCTATCGGCGTGAAGGCGGGCAACCCCGGAAGTCGGATCTGGCCCCCGTGAGTGTGACCGGACAGCACCAGCGCCGGCTTCCGCGCGGCGGCGGCGGTCAACTCGTCGGCCAACCTCGGCTCGTGCACCGCCCAGATTGCCGGAACCTCTGCCGGCAACCCCTCGAGGGCCGCCCGCGCGTCGGGCGAGCCCGAGAGCACGTCGTCCAATCCCACCAACGCCAGGCTCGCACCGCCGATGGTGACAATTCTGTGCTGGTTGATCAGGAGCGTGGCGCCGGCGCGCTCGTAGGCCTGCCGGGCCAGGGCGCCGATCGTGCGGCCCCGATAGTCCCAGTTGCCCAGCACCGCGACAGTGGCGACCCGGCCGCGCGCCGCCCGGACGAACTCGACCATCTGGCCTACCGCTGAGCGGTTCTCGCACTGATCACCAGTGAAGACCACGATCTCCGGCCGCTCCGCGCCGAGCAGCGCCAGGGTGCGCTCGGCGGCGGCGCGGTTGGCCGGCAGGTGAATGTCGGAGAGCTGCGCGATCCGGAGCCCCTCCAGCGCGGCTGGGAGGCCGGCGATCACGAGGTCGTGACGGCTGACCTGCACCCGCCTCGGCTCGATCGCGAACAGGTCGCCAGTGAGACCGGTGGCAAAGACACCCCCGGCGGCAGCCACCAGAAACCCGCGCCGGGACGTCCCGGCCGGCTCGTTCGATGCCGCCGGCTCGTGGCCTATCGAGGTCTGCCGGGTCGATTCCTCGCTCACCCACCCCACTCGCATGCTCCGGTAGTCGGCGGAGGCAAGTTAGCAGCGTAGGCAGGCGGGAGGGCGGGAGCAGGCGGGAGCAGGCGGGAGCGGCGGCCCCTCCCCTGTCCGCGAACCCCCGCCTGCTCCCGCTTAGAGAACCGCTATTCGTGTCAGCCTTCCGCCACCTCGCAGTAAATCTTGATCGCCCCCTTCGCGCTGGTCAGCTTCTCGAACAGCTCCGCGTAGTTCTCCAGCCCCTTGACCGGATGGGTGAGCAGCTGCGCCAGCCAGCCGGCGTATTGCGCCTCCGCTTGCGCCATGTCTTTGGCGCCCATCTCGAAGTACTCCCGGTTCGCGTTCACCGAGCCGACCATCACCTTGTTGCCCAGCACGAACTCCAGGTTGATTCGGTCGGCCGGGATGGTGAGCTGCTTGTCGCCGCCGGTGACGCTGGTAAGCACCAGCACCCCGTTCTTCGCGAGCGCCTGCATGCCTTCGAACACCGAGCTCGATTGGCCCGATGCCTCGAGGACGATGTCGAAGGGGCCCACCCGCTTGGCCGCGTCGAGAAACGGCTCCTCCTGGATCGAGATGTAGCGGGCGCCGGTGCCCTCGAGCAGCTCGGCGTTGCGATAGGGCTTCTTGGTCCGCCCGAACGCAGTCACCTCGAGCCCGCGGAGCCGGAGCACCAGGGTCGCGA
>JBIOTT010000281.1:0-8152 GCA_044866195.1 Gemmatimonadales bacterium | reverse complement strand
TCCACCCGGTGCGCTGCACCGGTAGGGGCAGCCAGGGCTCGATCACAAACGGATAGGCCAGCAGGCCGCCGAAGCTGCCCAGATTGCTGGCGGCGTAGAGAAAGTAGGGATCGATCGCGTCGGGATGATCCAGCTGGGAGAACCAGCGCTGCAGCAAGGGAGCGGTAGCGGCCACCAGCACGAACGGCGCACCCACCGTGGCCGTCAGGGCGGGCAGGAGCCAGCGGATGGGGCTCTGCCCGGGCCCGGGGAGATTCCCGGCGGGCAGCGCCACCGGGAGCGTCGCCGCGGCGAGCACCAGCAGCCCCACGTGCAGCCAGGCCTGGCGCCGCAGCCCGAGCCGCGCCGGCAGGAGATGGGCGTAGAGATAGCCGGCGAGCAGCCCGACCTGGAAGAACAGCAGGCAGGTGGTCCAGACCGCGGGCGTGCCGCCGAGGATCGGCACCACCATCTTGCCGACCATCGGCTCCACTACAAACAACAGCCCCGCGCTGAGGAACACCGCGACCGCGTAAGCGATACGCGTAGCGCGGTGTCGATCCTCAGCTGGCAATCAGCATCTCGCGGGCGGCCTGGGCGACACCCCGACCGCCAAAGGTGCTACGCGGCCCCGACGCCGGCGCGGCCGAGCCACCGATCCAGCAGGCCTTCCCAACCGAGGGTCTGGCGAATCTCTCCGGGGCGGGCCCCGAAGAGCCGGACGGCCTGGCGGCTGAGCGAGGAGTGATCGCTGTAGCCGCACTCCACCGCGATCGTGAGCAGCGAGGTCTGCCGCTCCCGCTGCAGCCGGAGCGCCGCATACACCGCATGCGCCGCGGCCAGCCACGCGCCCGGTCCGGGGAGCCCCGCGCGCTGGAACCAGTTGCGCACGGTGCGCTCGGGCCGCCCCAGGGCCTGAAGCAGCCCGTGGAGCCGGGGGTGCGAGGGCGCCTGCCGGAAGATGTCGAGAATCAGGCTCCGCAGCGGCGCCGGCGGATCCACCCCGCGCACCGCGAGCCAGTCCTCAAGCTCGTGGGTCAGGCTGGCGGGATCGGTGAGGACCGTCTGCAGCGTCTCCCGCGGCGGCGCGTCTTCGCCCAGCACCGCGCGAATGTGGAACGGCGCCGCGAGGCGACCGGCCTCGACCGGATCGATGCCCACGCCGTTGCGGATCCGTAACGCCAGCGGGGCGGCGGGGAACCGGGCCCGAAGCCGGGGCGCCATCTCTGCAATAGCGGGCCACTCGGCCTGATCGGTGAGCTCGATGACGAGGACCGAGCCGAGCGGGAGGTCCGCCATCTCGGACGCAGCGAGATCGGGGAGCTCCTCGAACCGCGTGTACGGTGGCGTCAGTTGAAACAGGGCGACCGAGCGCCCGGAGTGCTCAGGGTGCATAGCGAGGTCCTGCGAAAGGGAGGAGAGTGCCATGTTAAGGCCGAGGGGCGAGAATGGCTAGAGGGCCTATACGCTATCCGCTGTCCGCTATCCGCGCCTCAGGGCATGATTGCGTCCACCCAAGCTAGCTTAGTAGTCGATTAACGGAAGCGGGCGGGAGCAGGCGGGAGCAGGCGGGAGCGGATAGCGGAGAGCGGATAGCGGATCGAGCGAATGCCTGACAACGAACCGATCCATCGGATTTGCGTCTTCGCCGGCTCCAATTCCGGCGCCCGGCCTGAATACGTCGCCGTCACCCGGCGCCTGGGCGAGGTTCTTGCCGCCGAGGGCCTCGACCTGGTCTACGGTGGCGCCAGGGTGGGGCTCATGGGGGAGTTGGCGGCATCGGTCCTGGAGCACGGGGGCCACGTGTTCGGCGTGACCGTCTCCACCCTGCGCGACAAGGAGCCGCCCAACACCGAGATTCCCGACCTCATCGTGGTGGGGTCCATGCACCAGCGCAAATCCCAGATGGCCGACATGTCCGACGCGTTCGTGGCGTTGCCCGGCGGCCTGGGGGCGCTGGAGCAGTTTTTCGAGATTGTTACCTGGGCCCAACTGGGGTTCCACGCCAAGCCGTGCGGCATGCTCAACGTCGCGGGCTACTTCGACGAGCTGGATCGATTCCTGGATCGGGCGGTCCAGGAGGGGTTCGTCACCGAGCAGCACCGCGCCATGATGCTGCTGGACGACGATCCCGCCCGGTTGGTCGCTCGGCTCCGGGCGCACCAGCCCGGCGAGAGCGAGCAGTGGATCGGGCGAACCAATCGGTAGGACGGGCGGACGGGCGGACGGGCGGACGGGCGGACGGGCGGACGGGCGGACGGGCGGACGGGCGGACGGGCGGACGGGCGGACGGGCGGACGGGCGGACGGGCGGACGGGCGGACCACGACGCTAATCGCCAGCGCGCGACCGCGCGAGGGCGCGAGCCGCGGTGGGGGTGCCCCAGAGGCGCGTCAGTGAGCGGTGCCCGGGTTAGATGCGAGGGTGACTGAGCGAACTGCAGCGCCTGCGCCGCCGGTCTACTTCTGAGCTGGCTTCTTCGCCTTCGGGAATCTTCCCGCCAAACCCAGCGTCATCCCCACCCACAACACGTGATCCTTCTGCCGCGCCAGGCCCGACGGCGAGACCAGCGGGTCGGGCACGTAGGTGTAGGTCACATACGGGTTGAACGTTGCGCCGGCCACGATCACCATGGCACCGGCGGTCAGGTCGAGATGAGTGAAGCCGTTGCGGGTGTAGGGCGCGAAGCCGGCCACCGCGGTGTCCGCCGTCTGATCGATCGCGTAGCGAGCGCGGGTGCCAATACGAGCGCAACCCCCTTGGCCAGCCGCGCTACGCGCCGCTCCCGTCTGCTCCCGCCCGCTCCCGCTTGGCCTGTTGGTTGCATACCTTTGCTGGAAGCGCTGGGACGTCCATCGGCTGCTCAGCGAATAAGTCCAACGAGTTACGGAAGTTGTTGCGGCAAGCGTCGACTGGCCGCCGGTCCCCGCGTGCGTGGAGACCCGGCCACGGGCGACGAGTCCGCGCCACAGTAAGGGAGCGATTCATGAAGAGAGCGCTGGTCTTGCTGTCCCTGCTTGCGCTGCCCACAGCTTCCGTCGCGGCCCAGGTCTCAGTCGACTTCACCCCCCGGATCGGTGCATACGTGCCGCTCGAGGACCTGACCGTCGGCACCGATCCCACCACCGGGCTTTTCCGGCGCCAGAGGGCCGAGACCAAGTTCACCATCGGCAGCAGACTCGGCCTGTGGCTCAGTCCCGCCTTCGGGTTCGAGGGAGTGGTCGACTACAACAAGGGCGGCGTCTCGACCTACCTGGGCGGCTCGCGGCTCGACCCGACGGCGGGATCTCACTTCTTCGCTGGCACCGGCCGGGCGATGCTCAAGCTCCAATCTTCAGGCGGCGGGGCGGCGATCATCCTGAACGCGGGCGCTGGCCTGGTGGATCGCGGTGGTGAGTTCATCGTTGGCGGCAACCCGCCCTCGACCACGTTCACCGGCCGTACCGATTTCGCCCCTGCCGCTGGCATTGCCTTTCTGGTCCGGCTCCGCAGCGACGTCGCCGCCCGGATCGACATTGACGGCTATACCTACAGCGCGCGGTACATTAATCCGATCTTCGGCTCCACCGGCAAGCAGCGCCAGTACGATCTGGTCATCACGTTCGGGCTCACGGGACCCTTCAAGCGCTACGGCATCCCCGGGGAGTGAACGGCGCAGCGGACGGGAGCGGAGCCTCCCGCCCGCTCCCGTCTGCTCCCGCCCACTCCCGTCTGCTCCCGCCCGCTCCCGCCTGCTCCCGCCCGCTCCCGTCCGCTCCCGCCCTATATTCTCCCCCCATGCGCTCGGTCCGTACTCTACTCCACGGCCTCATCGACTACGCCGGACTCTTCCCGCCCGCCAGCCTAGATCTCCCCACTGCTGCCGCCAACTACGCCTCCTATCGCGCGAGCGACACCTGCTGGGCGCTGGGCCGCTTCGTGATCCCGGCCGGGCGACTAGCCGAGCTCGAGACCTCGGCTGAGCGGTTCTTGCGCAGCGGCACACCCTGGAGGCTTACGGCCCTCGCCGGAGCCGATCTTGCGGGCGACCTCGGCGCGATCGCGCAGTTCAACCAGCGGCAGGGTGGTCGCGCTGTGGCAGATACCGTCGAGCTCAAGGCGGCAACCACCGCCGCCGTTGCCGCTGCGCTCCGGACGATCGACGGTCGCTTCGATGCCTACCTCGAGATTCCGATCGCAAACGATCCGGCGCCCCTGATCGACGCGCTGGCTGCTTCGGGCGGACGCGCCAAGGTGCGCACCGGCGGCCTGACGCCCGAGGTGTTTCCCCCGGCGGCCGACCTGCTCCGATTCCTCCGTCGCTGCACGGCGGCCGGCGTTCCGTTCAAGGCGACGGCCGGTCTGCACCACCCGTTGCGCGGCGCTTATCGGCTGACCTACCAGCCCGGCAGCCCCTGTGGGGTGATGTTCGGTTTCTTGAACCTGTTTCTCGCCGCCGGTTTCGTTCAGCACGGGATGGGCGACGCTGACGCACTGGAGCTGCTGGAGGAATCCTCGCCCGCGAGCCTGCGCGTCGAGCAGGAAGGAATCGGCTGGCGCTCACACTGGCTCGACGACGCTGAGCTGCGCCACGCCCGCCGGCTGGCGGCCGCATTCGGCTCGTGCTCGTTCGACGAGCCGATCGGCGATCTTCGCGCGATGCGGCTCCTGTGAGCCGGGTTCTCGACGAAACCCACGATCCGGCGCGGCGTAGCTGGGTCGAGTCGGCCAACGATCACCCCGATTTCCCGATTCAGAACCTGCCGTTCGGGATCTTCCGCCGACGCGACGGTGCCGACGTGCCGAGCGGGGGTGTCGCGATCGGGGATGCAGTGCTCGACCTGGCCGCGTGTCTCGACGCCGGCCTGCTTACCGGAGACGCCGAGCGGGCCGCGCGCGCCTGCGCGGCGCCCGAGCTGAACGGCCTCATGGCATTGGGCAGCCGATACTGGTCCGCATTGCGGCGAGCGGTGAGCCGGCTGCTCGCGGTGGATGCGGCTGGGCCCCAGCTCGAGCCTCGCGCCAGGTCCGAGCTGCTGGTGTCCGCCTCCGAGGTCGAGCTCCTCCTGCCAGCCGCGATCGGCGACTACACCGATTTCTACGCCTCGGTCCACCACGCCACCAACGTCGGGAGCATGCTTCGTCCCGAGAATCCCCTGCTTCCCAACTACAAGTGGGTGCCGATCGGATATCACGGGCGCGCCTCATCGATCGTTCCCAGCGGCGCTCCAGTGCACCGCCCGAGGGGCCAGACCAGGGACGGCAGCAGTGGACCGCCGGCGTTCGGGCCCACTCGGCGATTGGATTACGAGCTCGAGGTCGGGTTCTTCATCGGCCCCGGCAATCCTCTGGGCGAGCCGATCGCGCTGGCGGACGCGCCTCGCCATCTCTTCGGCATCTGCCTGGTCAACGACTGGTCGGCGCGCGACGTCCAGGCCTGGGAGTACCAGCCGCTGGGCCCCTTTCTCGCCAAGAATTTCGCTACGACCATCTCGCCCTGGATCGTGACGTTGGACGCGCTGGCGCCGTTCCGGGCTCCGTTCGAGCGCCCCGCCGGCGACCCGGACCCGCTCCCCTATCTGCGCGACGACGACGACCGCCGAGCCGGCGCCATAGACCTGACACTCGAAGCGCTGCTGGTGTCCGCCCGGATGCGCGCGGAGCGGGTCGCGCCGATGCGCTTGAGCCGGAGTCAGCTGGCGGAGCTCTATTGGACCCCGGCCCAGCTGATTGCGCATCATACGGCGGGCGGCTGCAACCTCCGGCCGGGCGATCTGCTCGCCAGCGGGACGGTGTCCGGCGCCACCCGCGACGCCCGCGGCTCTCTGTTGGAGCTGACCTGGCGCGGGGCCGAGCCAATTCGGCTCCCCACCGGCGAGGAACGGCGGTTTCTGGAGGACGGAGACGAAGTGATCTTCCGGGGCTGGTGCGAGCGGGAAGGGTTTGCCCGCATTGGGCTGGGCGAATGCCGGGGGACGGTTTTGACGGCGTGAGAGGTGAGACGTGAGAAGGTGTGCTCTTGCGCGATTCTTGCAGCATCTCCCTCTTACCTCTCACCTCTTACCTCTCTCACCGTCCGGGGGGCCGGGCATGCTGAGATTCCTGTATCTCGCCGGGGCGGGGTATCTGGCGATCTGCCTCGCGGCCCTCGCCTTTCGCCCCGCGGCACCCGCGCCCCACGGGCGCGGCGGGCTGACCGTCCCGCCCGGGCGGAGTGACGCGGGCGCCTGGTTCGCCGCCATCAAGCCGTTCTGCAACTCGGTCGAAGTCGAGACGGCACAACAGCGCAACCCGGCTCCAGCGGGCGCCGACGGACAGGGCTACAGCGCCGCCTGTTACGCCCTCGCCGGCCGCATCGATCAGGCCCGCACGGTGATCGGGCGCCTCTCGGTGCGCGATCGCTCTTACGCCGCCGGCATCGTGTTCGGGGTCGGCCATCCGGTCGCCGATGCCGGCGATGACAAGTCGGCCGGACCCATCATGGAGCTGGTGATCGAGTTCCAGCCCGAGAACTACATGGCGCTCTACCACGCCGGCATGTCGGAGTACGTGCTCGGCCAACCTGGTCCTGCTGTCGAGCACTTGCGCCGATTCCTCGAGCTCTATCGCTCGAACGATGGTTGGCGGACCAACGCCATCGAGGTTCTCCAGCGGCTGTCCAGCGGCTCGTGATCGGCCCCGCCTATCTCGGTCCCGGCGACGTCCTGGCCGGCCGCTACCAGATCGTCCGCGAGCTCGGGCGCGGCGGTTTTTCCATCGTTTACCTCGCCACCGATCGCGATCTCGGCACGCCGGTCGCGATCAAGCTCCTGGTTCCTCCCCCTGCCAGCGCCCAGCTCGCCCGCGAGCGGCTCCGGCGCGAAGTCCAGGCGGTCCGCGGCCTCGCCCACGCGAGCATCGTCGGGGTGCACGACTTCCTGGAGGAGGGGACCTGGAGCTTCGTGGTAATGGAATACGTGGACGGACCGGACCTCGCAGTCCGGGTTCGCGACCGCGGACCGCTCGCGCCCGACGAAGCTGCCCGGCTCGGCGCCGACATCGCCGGGGCGCTCTCCGCCGCTCACCAGCGCGGCATCCTTCACCGCGACGTGAAGCCGCAGAATATCCTGCTCGACCCCGATGGCCGCGCCCGGCTCACCGATTTCGGCGCCGCCCGGCTCGACGGGCAGGCGACCGTGACCCAGACGGGCGCGCTGGTCGGCACCCTGCCGTATCTCGGGCCCGAGATCCTGGCCGGCAGGCGGGCCGATGCCCGGGCGGATGTTTACGGCCTGGGCGTGACGCTCTACTACGCGCTCGCCGGCACACTGCCCGAGAGTCCATCAGCCCACCTTCCGCCCCTGCCCGCCGCGGACGGCTATCATCCGCGCGCGGCCCGGCCCGACGTGCCGGTGTGGCTGGACACCATCGTTGCCCGCGCCACCGCGGCCGACCCGGGCCAGCGCTACCACTCGGCCGGCAGTCTCCTCGATGCGCTTACGCAGCGCGATCCGGATGGATCGCTGCCCGCCCTCGAGCGGGCGCCGGCGCTGGATTTCTGCCTGCTCTGCGGCTCAAGCTCGGCGGCCGGCCTGGCGAGCTGCCCCGATTGCCGGGACGTGCCCCGGGGCCGGGCCGACACGCTGGTCTTCGTGAGCCCGCCCGCCGTTTTTGCCGAGCGGCGCGCCGCGACCGGCAAGCTGGCCGCCCTGCTGGCGGGGACTCCTCATGCAGCAGACTTCGGCAGCGCCGCCGCGGGGCGGCGAGCGCTGGTCCGGATTCCGGAGGGCAGCGCCGACGCTGTGCTGGAGCAGCTCCGATTGCGTGGCGTGCCCGTGCGCAGCGCCCGTGCGGGACGAGCGTGGTCGGCGGTGCCGGCCTCGCTCTACGCTCTGGCCGGCACCACGCTGGTCGCTGGACTGGCCGCCAGCAGCACGCTCCCTGCCCTGCTGGCAAGCTCTCCGGTCGTCGCCGGCCTGCTGGTGCTCGGCGCGCACCGTGCCGTGCAGCGCCCTCTGCTCGCGCCGCGGTCCCGCCGATCGTCACTTCCGCCGGCGCTGGACCGGCGCATTGCCGAGACGCTGGCCGGTCTCCCGCCGGGAACGGCGCGGAGCCTGCTCGCAGACCTGACCCGAATCGGAGAGGCCCTCTTTCGCGAGCCGGGCGGTCCGGCACCGGCCGCCGCCGAGCTGAGCGAGCTCCTGGGCCACGCCTGC
>JBIOTT010000280.1:0-3776 GCA_044866195.1 Gemmatimonadales bacterium | reverse complement strand
ATGATTGCGTGCGGGCTCGTTGCCGTCTCGCGGCGACCTATGATCGTTGCGGGACGGTTCTGACGCTTGCGTGCGGGCTTACGGGACCCGGGTGGGAGGCCGGGTCTTCGCGTCCGGCCCTATGATGCAGCCGGGTCGGATCATGACGGTCCCGCCGCAGCGGATGACAGCAGGGTACGAGCTCATGAAGGTCACGTCCGGGTCATCAAGATCGCGGGTGACATCTGATTGTCGCGTCGTAACTCATTGTCGTGGTGTACGGCCATGATCTTGGCGGAGGGGTTCGGTGTCTTCGCGGACGGCCTGGTTGGCGTCGGGTGCGGATTCAGTGCGGTCGCGTCCCGGTTCATGATTTCCGCGTCGCGACTCACGACTACGCTCCCCGTCCACGCTAAGCTCTGGCGAGTTCCCGATATCGGAAGCAGTCAACGAGGTGATCGTTCACCATTCCTACTGCCTGCATATGGGCGTATATGATAGTGGAACCCACGAAGCTGAATCCGCGGTGCTTCAGGTCCTTGCTGAACGCGTCGGATTCGGGAGAGGTGGCGGGAATCTGCTTCATGACGCGCCAGCGGTTCACTTTGGGTTGGCCGCCGACAAAGCGCCACGCGTACCCATCAAAAGTTCCGAACTCTTCCTGAATTGTGAGAAACGCTCGCGCGTTGCGTACGGCCGCCTGGATCTTTTGCCGGTTTCGAATGATCCCTGGATCGAGCAGCAGCTTCTGAACCCGTTTCTCGGTATATCGCGCCACTTGGTTCGGATCGAACCCGCTGAACGCGCGGCGATAGCCTTCACGTTTGTTCAGGACGATCGACCAGTTCAGTCCGGCTTGGGCCCCTTCCAGAACCAGGAACTCGAAATGCTTGTCGTCCTCGTGGACCGGCACACCCCATTCCCGATCGTGGTATTCGAGCATCAGGGGATTGCTTTCGCTGACCCATCCGCATCGTTTCTTGACCATGAATGCCTCAGGATGTGGCCGGCCGGGGCTGGCCAAGGAGGTCGTGGGCGGCTATGCGCTTGTCGAGGTCCCGTCGAGGGAGGAGGCGCTGAAGATCGCCAAGGACTTCATGGAGCTGCACCGCAGCATTGGCCGGACTTCGAAGCCGAGTCCGAAGTGCAGCGCGGCCGCTCGAGGACATGTAGCCAGCGCTATCCCGTACTGCCGGAACGGCGGGCGATCGTGCTGTCGATGGAGAACGCCCCGGGGCCGATGAGCGCGAGCGCCGCCGCCGCCGCGAAGAGCAGGAGTTCGTACTCTGCACCATCGGGAGCGAAGAAGCCACCCTTGAGCTTCACGAGGAAGATCGCGCCGAGCATGTCGATCGCGAGCCCCAGCGCTGCCAGTCGGGTCAGAAGCCCAAGGATGAGCGCGAGGCCGCCGAAGAACTCGACCAGCGCCACCAGCGGACCGGTCACACCGGGGAGCGGCACGCCCATCTGCGCGAAGGCCCCACTGACGCCGGCGAGCCCGAACACGAAGAACTTCTGCCCCCCGTGGGCGGCGAAGATGATGCCGGTGACCACCCGAAGTACCGCGAGGCCGGCGCTGAGCTGTGGCGAGACTGGACTGAAGAGCCCGTTCATGATTGCCTCCGGGGGCTGTGCGGCCTTAGTGCATGACTCGGCTCATCTCACCGAGGAAAGCGCCGGTGCGGGCATCCACCATCGCCCTCCGCCGGATGGATCAGAGGTCATCACTCCACCGGCCCCAACCCCGGCAGCACCTTCTCGATCGTGATCGGAAAGTCGCGCACGCGCACGCCGGTGGCATTGAACACCGCGTTCGCGACCGCCGCGTTGGCGCCACAGTTCCCCAGCTCCCCGACGCCCTTGGCGCCGAGCACGTTCGCCTTGTCGTCGAACCCGTCAAGCATCACGGCCTCGATTTCGGGAACGTCCGCGTGCACCGGCATCAGGTAGCTCGCCAGGTCGTGGTTGATAAAGGCGCCCGTCCGCGTGTCCACCACCGCTTCCTCCATCAGCGCGGCCGCGACGCCGAACGTCATGCCCCCGATGAGCTGCGAGCGCGCCGTCTTGGCGTTGAAGATCCGTCCCGCCGAGAACACGCCCAGCATCCGCCGGAGCCGGATCTCAGCCGTATCCGCGTCCACCCCGACCTCGGCGAACTGCGCTCCGTAGGTGTGGATCGAGTAGTCCTTGTAGTTCTTATCGGCCCGCGAGGAGAGGATCTCACCCTCCGACTCCAGGCCCTCGGGGGGAATCTCGCCCGCTCCCAGCTTCTCCCGTAACGCCACGCACGCGTTGTACACCGCGACGCACGTGTTGGAGGCACCGAACGACCCGCCGGAGCCGGCGCCCGGCGGATAGTTCGAGTCCGCGATCTCGACCCGCACGCGATCGAGCGGAATCCCCAGCGTCTCTGCCGCGACCTGGGCCACGATGGTGTAGGTCCCGGTGCCAATGTCGGTGATGTCCGACCGGACAACGGCGGTCCCGTCCGGCATCATTCGCGCGCTGGCCTTGCTCGGCAGTTGGAACTGCATGCGTACTGCCGCCGCCATTCCGTAACCCACCAGCCAGCGCCCATCGCGCAGGGTCCCGGGCTTCGCCGGACGGCGCTCCCAGCCGAACCGGCGCGCGCCTTCGCGCATGCACTCGACCAGCCGCCGCTCGCTGAACGGCTTGCCCGACTCGGGGTGGACCTTGGGCTCGTTCAGGATGCGGAGCTCGATGGGATCCAGGTCCAGCGCCACCGCCAGCTCGTCGATCGCTGATTCGACCGCCAACAAGCCCGGCGCCTCCCCCGGGGCGCGGACGTCCTCGCCGCGCGGCAGGTCGAGCTCTACCAGCCGATGCCGCGTCAGCCGGTCGGGCGCGGTGTACATCGGCCGCGCCGACGTCGCCGTCTGCTCGGCGAACTCCGCGAGCGGGCTCGTGTGCATGGTCACGTCGTGGCCCAGCGCCACCATCCGGCCGTCCCGCTTGGCTCCGAGCCGGACCCGCTGGCTCGTGATCGGCCGGACGCCGAGAAGCTGGAAGATCTGCTGCCGGGTCTGCACCACCTTGACCGGCTGCTTCAGCTCACGCGCGGCCATCGCGGCCAGGATCGTCTCGGAGTGGATGCCCAGCTTGGAGCCGAACCCGCCGCCGACGTACGGCGTCACGATCCGGATCCGCTCCTTGTCCATCCGGAGCGTGCTGGCGACACAGGTGCGCGCTTCGGCCACGATCTGCGCGCTGGCGTAAACGGCCAGGTCCTCGCCGCTCGGCACTACCAGACTGGCGTGCGGTTCCATCGGCTGCGCGGACTGGTACGGGGTCGTGTAGGTCTGGTCGATCTTGACCTCGGCGCCGGCGAACGCGCCGTCGAAGTCGCCCACCGCGCTGTCGGTGGGAAGCCCGGCGTTCACCGCTTTCGGGGCGTAGGCCTGGTCCAGCCGGCTGGCGAAGTCGAACCGCCCCAGCTCTTCGGCGTACGTCACGTCCACCAGGCTCGCCGCCGCGCGCGCCTGCTCCCAGGTCTCGGCGACGACGAGCGCTACGGGCTCGCCGTAGTGGTGCACCTCGGGTCCGCTCAGCGTCGGGAACGCGCGCGAGTACGCCGAGCCAATCGCCGGGTCGGCCTTGCCCTGCTCGGGCGCGTTGCGATGGGTCATCACCATCCGCACGCCCGGCGCCCGCTCTGCGGGGCCCGTGTCGATCGCGGTGATGCGTCCCTTGCCGATCGTGGCGCCCACGATGAAGCCGTAGAGCGACTGGCCCACGTCCCAGTGCTCGTAGGCATAGGTGGCGCGGCCGCTCACCTT
>JBIOTT010000279.1:0-37883 GCA_044866195.1 Gemmatimonadales bacterium | reverse complement strand
AGGTCCGCGTCGGCCATCGTGAGCTTGCCGAACCGCAGGCTACCTCCCCGATAGAACATGTAGTTCCGTGCATCGGGATCGGGCGGGTGCAGCGGCTCGATCTTGGCACGCTCCGACCGGAAGACGTTGACCACCGCGGTGTCGCTGACCGCCACCTGCTTCACCCGCCCCCGGACCCGGGGCGGCGGCAGGAGCTCCGCCGGGGAGAGGAGAAAGTCGTTCTCCTGGATGCGGACGCCCGGTGGAGCCCCGCGCAGCTTTACCAGCTTCTCGAGGTTGAGCCCGAAGAATTTCATCAGGCTGCGCACGGGGATGCCAGCCGCCTTGATCGACGTGGGGTGAAGCCGGAGGTCGCCCTCGGGCGTCACCGTGAGGTCGCCCAGCACGGTAAAGGACATCCCGCGGAGCCGGCCGCGCTGCTTGAGCTGCCCCTTCTCCACGCTGAGGCTCAAGTGCCGCAGGGGCGACCCGGGATAGGCAAAGACATAGCGATTGAGCAGATCACCCAGACCGGCTGGGCTGATCGCGATGATCGCCGAATCGATGCCCAGCGTGAAGGACTGCTTGTCGTCGAAGTAGGGCGGCCGGTCGCCGGTGGGGTGCAGCTCGCCCCGGAGATAGGCGATCCGCAGCACGATGGTGGAGTCCACCTTGTAATCCACGTGCCGCATCTCCACCTGCACGTCGGACGCAGCGCTGCGGGGCGCTTGCGCGCTCAGCGGGCTCGCGGCGGCGGCCGTGATCGCCACGGCCCAACGGGCGGCACAACCGGCGCAGGGCATCCCGACCTCCCGATCCAGGAGACAACAGCGGGGTGACGATTCCCGGCCGCGATCGTACACCCACATGCCCCGCCGCCGCCCTACTGTGCTGTGATCTGGGTCCCCTGCGCCGCCACCAGCCCGCTCGCGAGCCAGCAGGTCGGCATCGTATACTTGTCCCATCGAACCGATCCGGTGTTGGTGTCCATCCTCCATCCAGGAGGCCGTCGTGGTGACCCTCGGCGCACTGTGGCAACCGATCGTGCTCTCCGCTGTGCTCGTCTTCATCGTCAGCAGCCTGATCCACATGGTCCTCAAGTATCACGCGAGCGACTACCGCCCGCTCCCCAACGAGGACGCGGTGCGCGCGGCCCTGCGGGCCGGCAATCCCGCAGCCGGGCAGTACATCATACCGTACTGCAAGGAGATGAAGGAGATGGGGTCGCCCGAGATGAAGCAGAAGTTCACGGAGGGGCCGATCGGCGTGCTGAACCTCAAGCGCCCGGGAATCCAGTCCATGGGACCGATGCTGGGGCAATGGTTCGTCTTCTCGCTGGTGATCTCGCTCTTCGTCGCCTATGCGGCGTGCCACAGTCTTCCGCCCGGCACGCCGTATCTGGAGGTGTTCCGGGTGGTCGGCACCATCGCGTGGCTCGGGTATGCGGGCGGGCAGATACCGGCGGCGATCTGGATGGGCAAGCCGTGGTCGATCGCGAGCAAGGATGTGTTCGACGGACTGCTCTACGGGCTGGTGACGGCCGGTGCGTTCGGCTGGCTCTGGCCCCGCTAGAACCGGCGTAACGAGCCCTGCACCGGGAAACGCTCCGCCGCGATCCAGATCGCCGCGAGCTGCTCCCGCGAGAGCCCTCCGCTGGGCAGCTGTGCGCCGTAGAGGCGCACGAACCCGGTGCCGGGCCGTCCGCCATAGCTCTTCTGCCAGGCCGCGGCAAACCCCTGTTCGTCGACCGCGAGCGTCTCCGTCACATCACCCGGATCGGCCGACCAGTCGCTCAGCGACCAGCCCGCGAGCCCCCACGCGGCGCCGCTGGCCGTTGCCCGGGCACCGATCGCATCGAAGTTGGCGTGCTCGTGGGAGACGCCGAGCAGCTGGCGGGGGCCCCGCCGATCGATGTCGGTAATGCCGAACTCGCCGGTGGCCAGGTTCCGCTCGAGCATCATGGGAGGCAGACCCAGCCAGACGACCTTGCCTCCGGCATCGAGGTAGCGGCGGAACAGGACCGTGTCTGCCGCAACCGGCGCGACCCCCGGCGGGAGGTAGTCGATAGGGAACACCACCACGCTCGGCGCGCGGTCGGCGATGCGCGCTGCCAGAAATCGGCCGAGCTCGCCCGCCGCCAACTCCTGGTAGCCCCGTCCGGTGAGGTAGGAACGGACTTGCTCGTGGGGCCCGAACGTCGCCACCCTGGCGTAGCTGGAATCCCAGAAGACTGCGCGCTGCAGAGCCCGCTGCGCCGGGCCCGCGCGAACCGCGTAGACTGCGCCATCGTGGCTGCCGAAGTAGATCATGTCATCGGTCACCACAGGCGAGGAGAAGATCCCGGCGCCGACGGCGAGCTGCCAGCGCTCCTTGCCGGTGGAGCGATCGAGGACGTGGAGCAGCCCGCCCCCCTCGCCCACCACCAGCGCATCGCCGGCCACGGCGGCGGACGACCACACGATGCCCTTGGCCGGAAAGCGCCAGCGCTCGGTTCCGGTCGCCAGGTCGAGCGCGTTCACGAATCTGGTATCCGAGGTGCCGACGTACACTACGCCGTCCGCGACGGCGGGCGACCCGTTCACCCAGGAGACCTTGTAGTCGTAGCGCCACCGCTGCCGGCCGGTCGCGCGGTCGAGCGCGTACAGGAAGCCGTCACGCGCGCCGAACAGCACCAGGTCGCCGCCAATGGCGGGCGACGACTGGATGGTGCGGCGGTCGAATCCGAACCTGGCCGACTCGAGCGTCCGGCCTTCGGTGTCGAAGTGCCACCGCTCACGCCCGCTCCGAAGGTCGGCCGCGTAGAACCGGCCGTCGGCGCTCCCCACGTACACCATCCCGTCCGCGACGGCCGGTGACGAGCGGATTCGACCCTCGGTCTGCAGTCGCCAGCGTAGCTTTCCCCCACGGGCATCGACCGCGTACAGCGCTCCGTCGCCCGCACCCACCAGCAGGAGCCCATCCGCAACCACCGGAGACGAGGTCCAGAGGTCGCCGCTTTCGTAGCCCCAGGGAAACGGGATCGCCGGCCCGGTCGCGCGCTGCCACCGGAGGCGGCCGGTGGCCGCATCCAGCGCGAAGAGGTGGCCGTCGGCGCTGGTGAAGGCGATCAGATCGCCGACCACCGCGGGCGACGACGCCACTGGGCTCTTGGCATCGAAGGTCCACCGCACCCGCCCGGATTCCCGGTCGAGGGCGTACAGATGCCTGTCGTTGCTGCCGACGTACACCGTGGACCCACTCACCGCCGGAGACGATATGACTGTTCCACCGGTGGGAACCCGCCATGCGAGCCCAGCATAGGCCTCGGGAGTCGGCGCGGCGTAGACCCCGGAATGCGCCGCATCGCCTCGAAAGCCCATTGGGCTGGTCTGGCTGCTCGAATGCTGAGCCGATGCTCGCCAGGCTACGGTACATGAGAGACCGACCACCACAATCGACCGGAGCCCGCTGCGTCCGCGCGCCATGAGTTCGCCTCTGAGACATGCCTGCCGGGTGATGAGCGATGCCGGGAGTACCAGGCAACCGTACGGGGGCGCTGCGGGAATGGTGTCAGGACCGGCGTCGCTCGAGCGTTGCGAGGACCTGGTGCGCAGCGCGCTCGCCCGAGGCCAGCGCGCCGGCGACGGTGCCGCCTTCTCCGGTGTCGTCAGTAGCTTCGCCGGCAAAGAAGAGCGTGTTGTCGAGGGCAGCCGCCAGCGTGCTGCGGGCTCGACGCCCGCCGACGGCCACGTAGCTGTACGCGCCGCGCGAGAACGGATCGCGCCGCCAGTTATGCGTGTGGGCCTCCAGCAGAAGGCCAGCCGGATCCACCGTGGCACCGAACAGCGCCTCGACCCCGGCGAGCGCCCGCCGAATGATTGCGGCGTCATCCATAGCGGAGAGCCGCTCGGCCCGCGGTCCGCCAGTCCAGGCGACCAGTATGGGCGCCCGCTCAGGCAGCGCTGTCCAGAAGGTGGGGAAGTCCTGGTCCTTCACATGGAAGAACGCGGCATCGCGGTATCGCCCGCCCGCGACGGTCTCCCAGAACGGCTCGCGAAACCGGAGCAACACCTTGAGCACGTCTCCCGAGACCAGGTGGCCCAGCGCCTCGCGCTTCACCTCGAGAGCGGGCACGAACCGTAGCGCGCCGGGTGCGCCCGCGGGCGCCTGCAGTGCGCCCAGCGGCAGGGCGATGATGGCTCGCCGGGCTCGCACCTGACAGGGCGTCCCTTGGGCGACAGCCTCCACCAGCACGTCGTCCGCCTTCCAGCTTACGGCACCGACCGGGGTGCCGAGCCGGACCCGAACGCCGTTCGACTCGATCACCGATCTGAGGTAGTCGCATAGCCGGCCGTAGCCACCCGCCGGCCGGCCCTGGCCCTTCTGTACGCCCGCACCGCCGGTCCACTCTTCGGCGATCCCCGCGAGGCTCGCCCGCGCCGGGTCGGCGGCATCGAAGCCTTCAACCAACATTCGGGCCCGCTCGGCGGCGACGCGCAGCGACGGATGGCTGCTGAAGCGCGCGAGGAACACCCCTACCGACATCTCTTCGCCCAGGCCTTGCGCCTCCCGCATGAGCTGCTGGAACGCTTCGAACATGCCATCGGCAGGAACCAGCGTCCCGCCCTGAAGCTCCCAATGGGAGCTCGGCGAGGCGACGATCGGAACGCCTGCCTCGCGAGCCAGCCGCAGCGTCACCTGCGGCTGGCCGTGTACGAACTCCGCGCCCAACTCCAGCGGCGGGCCGGCCGGCTGGGGAAGAGTCCGGACTCGCCCCCCCACCCGGCTCTGTGCCTCCAGCAGCTCGACGGTCAGCCTCGCCTTGCCGAGGATCCTGGCGGCCGCGAGCCCGGCTGCGCCGGCGCCCACGATCACCACATCGGCGGAGGTGGGCCCCTGGGATGTCATCTCACAGCAGCTCGGACACGGGATTCAGCTTGCCTTCGGCGAATCGACCGGGCGCGAGCGGTGCGGTATCGAGCGTGGTGGAATGGCCATCGCACATGATCTCGGCGAGCAGTCGGCCCAGCGCGGGTGCATGCATCACTCCATGGCCCGAGGAGCCGTTGATCAAGTACAGGTTGGCCACGCCGGGAGTGGGACCCAGGATCGCGTGCTTGTCGGGAGACACCTCGTACAGGCCGGCCCAGCAAGCGGCCGGGTCGACCGGCACGTCATGGAGGGGTGGCAGGCGGGCACGCGCCATCGCGGCCACCTGGGAGACCCACGCCGGATCCACCGAGGCGTCGAACGGACGTCCGGGAACTCCAGGCGTCGGCCACAGCAACAGGACCCGGCCATCCCGCTCGCGGAAATGGAACCCATCGCCCGCGAAGATGGTCATCGGGGTTTCGGCCGGCAGCACGTTGGTAGGGACGGTGGCTGCGACCTGGCGACGCAAGGGCGTCACTGGAAGGTCAAAGCCGGTCCGCCGCATAACAGTCGCCGCCCAGGGACCCAGCGCATTGACCACCGCGCCGCAGGCGATCCGCTCGCCCGCCGCCAGCACCGCCGTCACTCGGCCATTCGCGCCGAGCTCGACCCCGACCACGTCCACGCCCCAACGCACCTCCACCGCCATACGCCGGGCGCCGGCCAGATAGCCTTCCAGGATCCCGAGCGGAAGCACGAATCCGTCGGTGGGACAGAAGGCCCCGCCCAGGATGCCGTCGCCGGCAAGGGCGGGGCAGAGCCGGCGGATGTCGGCCGGCGTGACCTGGACCGCTTCGCTCAACCCCGCCTGGTGCTGCACCCGGCGAGCCTCGGCCAACGCTGCGAGCTCCCGGTCGGTGCTGGCCAGCCAGAGGTAGCCATAGGGGGCGTAGCCCGGATCCACGCCGGTGTCGTGCTGGAACGACTTGAGCTGGGCTCGGGCGAGGAGGGAGAGCCGGACATTGATCGCGGTGGCGTACTGCGCGCGGAACCCGCCGGTCGCCCGCCCGGTGCTTCCGGCGCCGGGGCCGGCCGAGCGATCGAGCAGAAGCACCTTGCCGGCGCCGCGACGCGCCAGGTGCCAGACCGTGCTGGCCCCCATCACGCCGGCACCCAGCACGACGACCTCCGGCGCGCTCACGCGGTAAAGACGTGCTCCGGGTGCCGGAAGCTCTTGAACTCGAGCGCGTTTCCGCTCGGGTCGCGGAGAAACATGGTCAGCTGCTCGCCTGGCTGCCCTGGATAGCGCGTTCGCGGCTCGATGATGAAGGGAATCGCCGCCTTCTGGATCCGATCGGCCACCCGCTGGAATTCCTCCCACGGCAACAGGGCGCCGAAGTGCGGCATGGGCACCTGGACGCCGTCCACCAGACCCGCGTCGGTGGTCGGGAGCACGGGGCCGGTTGTGTGGGCGGAGATCTGGTGGCCGAAGAAGTCGAAGTCCACCCAAGTGTCGGTGCTGCGGCCTTCGCGGCAACCCAGCACGTCGCGGTAGAAGTGACGGGTGGAGTCGAGATCCCTGACGAAGAAGGCGAAGTGAAAAGGGGTCACAGGTAGCTCAGCCAAGGCTCGTGCCGCCTCGCCTTCACACCGGCGAACCAGCGGCAGAGCGGATAAAGCGCGATTACCACGAAGGCCCAGATAAGATAGGCCATGGCGAGCCCGTACCCCCAGGACGCCGGCATGAAGCGCCAGACCGTCAGGTAGGCGCGGAGATCGTCGCCGCGGAGCCCCGCTGCTACGAGCACCAGGCCATGGATGAGATACAGATGCGCGACGTAGAACAGGAACGGCACTCGGCCAAAGACCACGAAGAACTGCGCCACGCGACCCCGCAGACCCTCGAACGCCGCGATCAAGAGCAATGCAGGCCCCAGCGTCATGAGCAAGAACAGGAGCGACGGCGGGTACTTGGTCGTGTTCACAAAGGACAGCACGGTAAACAACCCGCTGGGCTGGACCGACCAGGGCTGCGGGTCACCGTAGCCGTTGATGGCGCGCAACAGAACGAACCCGGCGACCAGCACCATGCCCAGCCACAACAGCTCGCGCCGTCTCCTTGGCGGCTCGTGACGCAGCAGGGGTGCGAAGGCGTAGCCGGCTGCCATGACCCCGATCCAGGGGACGAGCGGATACATGACCGGCGGGTTCTGAACGTGCAGAATGCTCCAGACCCAGTCACCCAGGCTCGCGTCCGCGAATTCTCCCGGACCGGTACGCAGCGGGCTCGCACCGAACCGGTCAAACAAGTTGTGGGTGGCGATCATCAGGAGACCGAAGACGCCCACCAGCCGGACCGGAAGAAATACCAGCGCGGCCAGCACGACCATCGACCAGCCGATCACCCAGATGACTTGAAGCGCGAAAAATCCGTAGTCGAAGTTGAACTGCCAGCCGAGCCGCACGACCGTCAGCTCGATGAGCACCAGCCAGAGCCCGCGGCTCAGGAGAAAACGGGCCAGCTCCGGTCGGCTGCGGCCCGGCCGGGAGCCGTAGAGAAAGGCGCTCGCGCCTGCAAGGAACACGAAGGTGGGAGCGCAGAAATGGGTGACCCAACGAGTAAGAAAGAGCGGAGCGGTGGTCTGGGCCAGGTCGGCCGGATCGAAGAGGTGTGCGGAACGGGTGAAGTAGTCCCGTACGTGGTCCAGGGCCATGACGACCATGACCAGGCCGCGCAGCAGGTCGACCGACTCGAGCCGCGGGCGCCGGTGGTCGCGCGCTTCGACGTCGGGCAACGGGATTGCTGGAACTGTGGCAACGCCGCTGGGCGCGACCATGACAGACGCCTGGGGTGACGGCTAACCGCGTATGGCTGATGGCTGACGGCCCAATATGCGCCCGGACCGCGCCAGCCGCCACAGCCCACTGCATCATTGGGGACGAGGCGGCTCTCCCCCCGCTTCCACCCGGTACAGGATGTCGGCGCCGGAACCCTCGCCCTTCTCGGCTTGCAGGGTCCACTTGCTCGACAGCGCATACCGCAAGCGCAGCGTACTCACCGGGTCGAAGAGTCCGATGCCGTAGCTGACGTAGAGGTTGGGCGAGAGATACTTCCCGGCCACGAAGGACGCTTGCTGGAGGTCGCCCTTGGTCTCGATGCGGGCCTGGTCGAGCCCAACGCCCTTCCCCAGCGACTTCGCGAGCAGGTTACCCCCCCGCAACCCCAGGCTGCTGGCTGCCTGCGACGCCAGGCTGCCCTGGGTGCCGCCGCTCTGACCGAGCGGATGGCCCAGCACGAGGTACTGCAGGGCCCGGCCCTGAGACATCGGCGGGTTTGAAAAGATCGTCACCTGCGGCGACTTGAGCGTCCCCGCGATCTTGACCCCGGCGACCACGCTGTCTTCCGCCGTGCGGGTGGCGCGGATGTCGAGCCCGGGGTTGTCCACCGGCCCTCCGGCAAAGCGGAGCCGGCCATCGGAGATGGTGAGATCCTGCCCGTACGCCTTGTAGTGCCCCTCCCTGATGATGATGGCGCCGCTTCCGGTGGCGGGCCGCTCGGGGACCGCGACGGCCAATAGATCGCCCCCCAGATTCGCCGTGAAGTTGAATCCCTTGAACGAGATGCTGTCACCCAGCACCACCCGGACTCGGGCAGTGACGCGCTGCCGCTTGGCACGCGTGCCGGCCGTGTCGGTGAAGACCACATCGTCGCTCGGCGGCACGGCGGTCTGAGGAATGTCGGACAGCTCGACCCGGGCGTACGGTATCCGCAGCTCGCCTTGCACGTCCACGCTGTCCCCCGCAACGGCGACGTCGAGCCGGGGGGACGCGAGCAGGCGGACCTCCGCCGTATTCATCGCCTCGACGCTGTCGCCCTCGAGCCGCAGCCGCCCCGGCTCCCTGACTGTCGGCCGCACCGGCGAGCGGCCCTTCAGAGTGAGCAGTCCGGCTCCGGACCGGACCCGGCCGTCGACGGTCACCGCACCAGCCTGATCTCCTTCGGCGGCAAGCTGGAGCTGCCGGAGCCTGAGACCAAGGCGCGGCAGGTTTGCCTCGGCATTTTGGACCCGGAGGCCGCCCACGAGCTGAGGCCGCCCCGCCGTGCCGCGCACGTCGACGTCGAGCGTCACTCGCCCCGCCACACTGTCGAGCTCGGCGCTGAAGCCGCGCGCAATCGAGAGATCGTCCACCCGCCCCTCCAGCTTGGCGCTGAGCGGCTGAGGCGCGAGTGGCAGGCCCACCTTGCGGTAGCGAGGCAGCCCGAGTCGCCCTGTCATGGTTGCCAGACCGGTGCGGGCCGAATCGAGGAGGCGCAGGTCGAAGGAGGCATTGACGCCATCCCGGCCAGCGCGAACCCGGAGCCCGGTGCTGTCGACGGTCATTCGGCGCGCCGAGTCGGCGGCGCCATACTCGACTCCGACGCCGCGCGGAATCAGGCGAAGATCGGCGGTCAGAGCGCTGTCGGCGGCGACTGCGGCGCGCACGTCGCCGTCGAGCGCCCCGCTCACCCGGGCGCCCTGCGAGAGGCGCGCCACCAGGCGGTCGAGCCGCAAGCGCCCGTCCAGTCGGGGAGCACCGACGGAGCCTGCGACCGCGAGCTCGAGCGTCGCTCGCCCGGCGAGCGTGTCCACCCCGGTCGCGAGTCCCCGGGCAAACCCGAGATCGGGAACCTTGGCGCCGAGCCGCAGCGTGACCGGCTGGGTGCGGACTGGCGGTGCCAGCTTCGCATAACCGGGCAACTCCAAGCCGCCGCTCAGCGAGGCCATTTGCGCGCCGGTCGTGTCGCGCAACCCGAGGTCGAGCTTCCCCCGAATGCCACCGGAGTCGGCCCGGACCTCGAGCCCGCCGCCATCGACCGCGAGTCGCTGGGTCGCGGAATCCCTCACGAACGCAAGACGCAGCTCGCGTGGCAGCATCCGCAGCTCGGCAGCCAGGCGCCGGTCCTTGCTCACGGTCGCGCCAAGTCGGGCGTCCAACCCGCCCGAAACCGAGCGGTTCTCCGGGAACCAGGCCAGAAGCTTCCGCAAGCCCAGCGAGCCGTCTACGTGGGGAGCGCCAACGGTGCCCGACGCCTCGAGCTTCAGAGCCAAATTGCCGCGGATGCTGTCGACCTGCCGGGTGAACGTCCGAGCGATGCCGAGGTCGTCGATGCGGCCGTCGAGGCGGGCTTCCACCGGCTGGGTTTGGAGCCGAGCACCCAGCCGCCGGTATCGAGGCAGCGCGAACCGGGCAGCGAGATGCCCGATGCCGGCGCGATCGCCGCCGGATGCGTGGATCGTCAGGGCACCCCGAACTCCGTCGCGACCCGCACTGACCTCGATGCCCGCGGTGTCGAACGCAACGCGCCGAAGCCTCGCCCCAGAGGCCTCCGGAAAGGTCACTACGGCTCGACTGGCCGCCAGGCGAAGCTGGCCATCGAGCCTCCTGCCGATGGTAGACGCGTCGAGTCGGCCGTCGAGCGTCCCGGTAAGAGACCGGCCCTTCGGCAGCAGGGAGTCGGCCAGCGCCAGCGGGAGGCGCTCGAGCGTGGCGGAGGCTCGCCAGCCAGCGGCGCCCCTCCAGAGGCCTCCGGCACAGACTCGCGATGCGCGCTGGTCCTGCAGCCGAAGGCAGAGCTGCTCGAGGCTGCCCGCCGCGGCCGATGCATCGAGCCGGGCCACGTGCTCCAGCCGCCAATCTCCGCCCACAGCCGAACCTTGCAGGTCGGCGCCGGTCACCCGGCCCTTCCATTCCTTCCTGTGCAGCCCGCCACTGAGGCCGAGCGACGCCCGCAGGGACGGTGCGCCGACGCTGGCGCTGGCCTGGTGATCGGCCCTGGTCCCTTGCAGCGCCATACTGACGCTGTCGATCGCCTGCTCGCCCACGCGCACGCGATCGGCACGGAGATACGCGGTATTGCGCCCATCGGGGGCGAGATCGACATCCGCCCGGCCGGCCAGACGGGCCAGCCGATTGGTCCCGTAGGAGAGTCGGCGTCCGTCGAGCTCGAGCCGCACCCGGGGGGCGGTGCGGAGGCCACGCGCAGTACCCTGAGCCATGAGCGAGCCGGATCCGCCAGGCAGCGCCGTGCCGAGCGCAGCAATCGCGAGTCGATAACGCAGGCTCAGGCTATCGGCGATCGTCCCGGACGCAGTCACCTGGGCCGAACCCCACCCGAGGGCCAGGGTCTCGATCCGATAGACACTGTCGGCGACGCCAAGCTCAGCGTGGCCGCGAAGCGGCTGGCGCCGCAAACTGCCCCCCAGAATGTCGAGCACCAGCCGTCCGGCCGGGCCGGTGCTGTCGAGCACGCCTGCTGTGGTCGCACGAAACATCAGTGTGCCTGGCCACTCTGCCGGCCGCTCGAGCAGCCCGGCGGGGCGGAGGCCCTGCGCGTTCACCGACAGATCCCATCCGATCTTTGGCCACCAGCGAACCGGCCCAGTCACTGTTATCCGGCCATCGAGCAGATCGGCGTCGGCCCGCGCGTGGGTGAGCCGCTCCAGGTTTCCTCCCGCGGCCAGCTCGAGGTGGACCTGCTCGAGCTTGGGCAGCGAGGCGTCGGCCCGGGCGCTGAGCCGATAGTCGTCCGCACGACCGGCGACCCGAATCTCGCCGGCGCGGAGCCGGGCTCCGGCCGGAGCATCGACCGAGAGCCCGCGGAGCGCAACGTCGCCGAAGACGACATCCATTGGCACCCGCGGCCGCTCGGGCTTGGTGGTGTCGGGGGCGGACGGGGCCGAGTCCGGCAGGACCACGTGGACTCCGACCACATGAAGCCGATCGATCCTGAGCTGGCGCCGGAGCAGGCCCGAGGGGCTCCACTCGAGCAGCACGCTATCGACCGTGGTCGAGGCAGCCGGCGTGCGAACCCCGATCCGCCGAAGCACCAGCGGCCCCCGGAGCCGGCCGCTGACCTGCCCGATGGTCACGCCCGGCCCCGCGCGCGCCAGGCCGAGCGCGATGAGCTTCCTTGCTGCAAACTCGCTCGAGAGCGCGATCCAGAGCAGCCCCGCGACCACCAGCACGATGGCGCCGATCACCCAGAGCAGCCGGACGATCACCCGTCGCGCTCTCATAGGTCAGGCCCCATCGAGAAGTGCAGGTGGAACGGCGTGCCCGGCCGAGTTACCGCAAACGCCCCGTCGATCCGAATGAGCCCGATGGGAGAGACCCAGCGCACTCCGGCCCCGACTCCCTGCTCAAGAGCGCCTTGCTTCACCGAAAGCGAAAAATCCTGGAGCGCGCCGCCGACATCGGTGAATGCCGCGATGGCCCAACGGTCGAAGATCTTGTGATCGAGCTCGAGGCTGGCCACCTCCAGGATCCGGCCGCCGATCACATGATCCAGCTGGTCCCGCGGCCCGAGATCCAGATAGCCGAAGCCTCGAACGCTCTCGGCTCCGCCCGCGAAAAATCGGAGCGTGGGCGGTAGGCTGCGAAAATTACCGGTGAAGGTCCGGCCCACGTCCGCCCGGGCCAGCACCCGGGTGCCGGCGGCAATCGACCGGATCAGCTTGACCGTCGCCTGCACCTGCGTGAAGGAGGTGCTCGCCAGCAGACCGCGCTGGCTTCCCTGCAGGCTCAAACGGAGCCGAAGACCCTTGCTGGGGAACAGCTGATCGTTGGCGCGGCGCCGTTCCCAGCTCGCGCCGGCGATGAGCATGTCGGTGGTCCCGGTATCCACCCCGACCCGGAAGGCTTCGTGGTGATACGTGAGGGACAACGACTCCTGCCAGCCGAACCGCTGGCGACCCAGCCGCACGCCGGTCAGGATGGTCTTGCTGTTGCTGACCGAGGGATTGAGCAGCGCATAGCCGGCGAGAAAGGTCAGCATGCCGGTGGGGGAGGCCACAGCCGGAATCTGGTACTGAGTGGAGACGCTCTGTTCTATTGGAGATGCCGTCAGTTCGGCCTTGGCCGTGTGCCCCCTGCGGTTGAGCCGGCGCCACTCGACCGCGAACCGGCCGCGCGGGCCGGTGTCCGTGCCGTAGCCGCCGCCGACTTCGTATTCCCGCTGCTTCCTCGGCTCGAGCTGCACTTCGATCGGGACTTCCAACCCCTTCGCCAGGTCACGCCGCGGGATCACCTCGATGCGACTGAAGTACGGATCCTGGCCCAGGGCGGTCTGGAGCTGGAGCAGCTTGTCGCCCCGGTAGGGCTCGCCGCGGTGGAAGGGAACCCGGGTCTCGAGAAACTTCGGATCGAGCACGTTCTGCTTGAACGACACCGGACCGAACCGGAAGCGCGACCCGGTATCGAACAGCAGCTGCACGTCCGCAGTCGAGGCGGCCCGATCGACTCGGACATCGCTGGTGTCGAACTTTGCGTCGAGGTACCCGCTGTCGGTGGCCACGGTGAGAAATGCGAGCTTGGCCGCTTCATACGGCAGATGGTGAAGCGTGTCGCCGGGATGGAGTGGGAAGTCCTCGACCAGCTTGCGGAAGGCGGGCGCCTTCGCTCCCTGACCGCTCAGCCGAACCTCGACGTTGCGGACCAGGACGGCCGGCCCCGGCTGGATCGTGTAGTGCGCCACCCAGGTCCCGCCGACCTCCTTCAGCGACTTCACCACGGTCGGCCGGTAGTAACCGAAAGGCTCGAGGGCGAGCTCGATGTCGGCATCGGCCCGTTGGTGCAGCTCCCGGATCCGGCTCGGAGGGAGCTTGCCTTGATCGGCGGCGCGGGCGATCTCGAGCACCGTCCGCACGTTGCGCTCGGCGTCGCCGCTGACGCCCGCCAGCTCGACCCGCACCGGCTCGACCCGCGCCGGCGCCGACTGAGCAACGACGCGCGCCGCCAACAAAACCAGAATTGCGCCCAGGCCCACCCCTACGGCCCGGACCCGACGGATTCGACCCATGGTGCCGTTGACCCAGGCAAGCCCCTACCACAGTGTAGGGACACTGCCTCACTGGCTGCACGGTCAACGGTCACATCTGGTAGCTTAAAGGCTGGAACACAGTCCCCGCTGTCGCAGCTCACTCCACAACGAGGTGCCCTATGGGTTCGATCGGCCTGAAGGGGGTATTCGTCGGTGGTCTGGTGGCTGGCCTGATTCTGAACGTGGTGGACTACGTGTTGTACGGAGTCGTCCTCGCCAGGGACTTCGCGGCCGCGCTGCAGGCGCTGGGAAGGCCGCCGGCGGACAACCTCGTTCCGCTGTTCGTCCTGCTCGACTTCCTGTACGGGATCGTCTTGATCTATCTCTACGCTGCGATTCGCCCCCGCTACGGACCGGGGCCGAAGACCGCGGTGTGGGCGGGCGTGATCATGTGGGCGCTGACCGACCTGCTGCACACAGTCGGCGAGGCGCCGCTCGGCCTGCTTCCGCTGCGCCTCTACCTGCTCGGTACGATCGTCAGGGTGGTTGCGCTTCCCCTCGCGGCCGTGGCGGGCGCCCGGCTATACCAGGAGCCCGCCTGAGGCGGCCGCGACCATTCAGGAGGCCAGGCCGAGCTGATCGAGTAGCGTGAGCATGTCGAAATAGTGCCGCTGGGACCGGGCCTTGTCGCCGGCAATCTCGCTGACGATACAGGCCCGGATCTCTATCGGCTTGCCCGTGCCCGCAACCGGCCCTTTGGCCGTCTGCAGCAATCCTGTGTGGGTGCCCTTCCAGGTCAGCTCCAGCACGACAGTGTCGCCGCTGACGACCGCCCCGTGGAAGGTAGCGGCCGAATCGGGAAGGGCCCCGGCCCACTGTTTCCAGACAGCGATCGCCTCGTCGGCACCCGACAGCTTGCGCCGAGTGCCAACCTCATCGTACACGAAGTCAGAGGTCACGGTGGCCCGCACGCGGTCCCAGTTCTTGTCGTTGTAGGCAAGCAGGGGCGCCTTGGCGGCGTCGATGAGCGCCTGGGGTGACAGGGCAGTAGTTGGCGGCATCGGTTTCCTCCTAGCGGTCTAGCGGTTGAGACCTACGAAAGCCGGAGGGATGATCACTCGCCTCTGGCACCGAGCCGCCGTGACGTCACGCCACTGGCAGCATCGAGCACCCGGCGCGCTTCGCGAGCGAGCTCCCCCGGGGCGAACGGTTTTTGAAGGAACGGCCGGCCGGAGGCCAGCAACCCGCGCCGGATGACCTCTTCGTCGGTGAACCCCGACATGAACAGCATCGGCAATCCCGGACGCTCGCGCGCCAGCTGCTCGCCCAGCCAGCCCCCGCTCTCGCCCGGCAACACGACATCGGTGATCACCACGTCGGGATCGGCTTCGCGATCCCTGATCATTCGGAGCGCCTGTTCAGCGGTCTCGGCCACAAAACAGCGGTAGCCCAGCCGGGCGAGAGTGCGCACCGTGAGAGAGCGCACCAGCGGTTCGTCCTCCACCACCAGTACTACCTCGCTGCCGCCCTCGACCCGGGAGGCGGGACGCGGCTCGGCCAGCTGCTCCGCCGTGAGCAGGTCTTCCGGCCAATACACGCTCACCACGGTTCCCTGACCCGGTGCGGACTCCGCCCACACGAAACCACCGCTCTGCTTCACTGCACCGTACACCGCAGCGAGTCCGAGCCCGGTGCCCTGGCCGGTAGGCTTGGTGGTGAAGAAGGGCTCCCAGATCCGCTGCAGGGTGGCCGGATCCATGCCGTGACCGGTGTCGCTCACCGAGAGCATGACGTAGTAGCCCGGGATGACGTCGGACGCCACCTGGCGCCGCAGGGATGCCGTTCCGAGCGAAAGCTTCGCGGTTTCGACTACTATGCGGCCGCCCTGGGGCATCGCGTCCCGGGCGTTGAGCACCAGGTTCATGAGGATCTGTTCGACCTGCCCCGGATCGGCGAACACCGCGCCGACCTCGGACGACAGCCGGAACACCAGCTCGATGCTCTCGCCCAATACCGGACGTAGCATCTTCTCGGTGCGCCGCACCACGGCGTTGACGTCGAGGCGCCGGGGCTGGATCAGCTCGCGGCGGGCAAAGGCGAGCAACTGGCGGGTCAGGTTGGCGGAGCGTGACGCCGCCAGGGTGATCTGCTCGACATCGTCGCGCCGAGGATCGCCCGGCTGAAAGCTGTCGGCAAGGATGTCGCTGAACCCGAGGATCGCGACCAGCATGTTGTTCAGGTCGTGGGCGATGCCACCCGCGAGCCGGCCGATCGCCTCGAGCCTGAGCACCTCCTGCAGTCGCTCCTCGGTGCGCTTCCGCTCGGTGATGTCGAGCATGACGCCAGCCATCCGAACCGGTTGGCCGGTGGCTGGGTCGACGGTTCCGCGCCCGATCATCGCGATCGAATGGGTGCTCCCGTCGGGCCAGTTCACCCGATACTCGGCAGCGAACGGGGTCCGGTCTTCCAGGGCCTTCTGCATGGCCGCCTCGGTCGGGCCGAGGTCGCCGGGGTCGAGCGCCTCGGTCCAGAGACCCTGGCTCACCGGCGCATCAGACCCGAGGCCGAACAGCGCTTTGGCCCGCGCGTCCCATCGCATCTCGCCGGTGACGAGGTCGTGGTCCCAGGTGCCCAGGCGGGCTGCCTCGAGTGCAAATTCGAGCGCCTCGCGGCTCCGCCGCAGCTCTTCCTCGGCTCGCCTCACCTCGGTCAGGTCGCGAAACGTCTGGGCGAACCCGACCACCTCGCCCTTCGAGTCCCGGGCGGGCGTGGTCACGACCGAGCCCCAGAACCGGGTCCCGTCCTTCCGGATCAGCCAGCGTTCGCTGGCTGCGCGGCCGTGTTCGACCGCGTCGGCCAACAGATGTTGCGGCACCTCGGCCGCGCGGTCTTCGGAACTGAAGAGATCGGCGATCGAGGCGCCCAGAAACTCGGCCATGTCGTAACCGAGCATCCGCCTAACGCCCTTATTCCAGGTTGCATTGCGCCCCTGGCGGTCGACCATGAAGATCGCGTAGTTGATGACCTGATCTGCGGGGGTGCGGTAACGCTCTTCGGTGAGAGGCAGCCGCGGGTCTGCCGGCTGGCCCGCCGCGACCAGCAGGCCCAGCTGCTCTTCGCCGCTCCTCGCTCCCGGCGGGGCGGCCTGGCGCCGAGCCCCGACGCGCAGCCCGACGGCTCCCAGGGCTGCGACGCCCACGCCGGCGAGCAGCTTAAGCAGCCGCGCGAGTGAGGACCGCACGATGGTGGATCAGCAGCGAGGGGTGGTGACGCGAGCCTTCCACTGGAGCCTCCGGCACACCGCCGACGAGCGACGCCGGAGCTGGACAGCTTCGCGTTTGTGGTCGGCGGTCGAGCCACCCAGAGGAGCGTTCCAATCTACCTCGCGAATCTCGAAGTGACAAACGCATCGAGCACAAAAACCGCGGCCGCCTCGCCCTCCCGGGCGAGGCGGCCGACGGGTCCGCCGCAACTTCCTTAGAGCGCCCAGCGCAGGCCCAGAGTGACCGGGACCATGTACGCGGTCTCGTCCTCCAGCGTGGTCTGATCCAGCGCGCCCTTGAAGATGGCGTGGAGGCGCCCTTCCGCGAACAGCGCCGCGCTCTTCCCCAGACCCACGTCGAGACCGGCGCCGGCGTTCGCGCCGAACTTGGTCTGGGGATCGCTCGAACCCAGGCCGGTGATCGTGGTCTTCCCGTTGTACACGCCGACGCCGCCGATCAGATAGGGGCGCGCGCGGCCCGCGATCGGGAACGCGAACACGGCGTTCGCGGTGCCGCCGATCACGCGGCTGTTGCCGTCGATCCCGCCCTCGAGGCCGAACCGATTGTAGAAGCCGTCGAGCTGAAGGGCGACCGGACTCGCCGCCGGCTTCAGCCGAGCCACCACCTCACTGCTCCAGCCGGTCTTGGCACCATCAGCCATGGAACCGGTCGGCACCGCGGCGCCGCCGCCCAGGCCGAGGCTCACGCCGGTCTGTGCCTGCGCGGCCTGCGCGCTCAGCGCAACCGCAACGCCCATCGCGACAACCCGTACCAGGTTCTTCATTGGTTGGTCCCTCATGATTGGGGCTGATCGAACGACTCCGGAAAGACGCGCGCAATGCGTCTGGCGGGGATCCAGGCAATGGCCCTGCCAACGGGCGTTTCAGATGGGGACGTGAACCGGGTAGGCCGCGGCGAGCCTTCAGATTATCGGCGAACCGGGGCGCCGCCTTGAGCCGAGTCCCCGGGCCTTCTTCGGGTCGGCCCGGACACGCCTTCCGGGGCGCATTGCAATGAACGGGGAGAACCGCAAGGCGAGGTCAGCGGCGCCGCTTGCCTGCCGTGGCACCCAGCGGCTGCGGCTCGAGTTGCAGGACCAGCTCGCCCGCACCCGAGGCCACCCCTCGAGCCAACAGCGCGTGCGGCGCCGCCCTCACGCCGAGCACCCGCGCCGCGTGAACCGTAGCCCGCAGCTCGACTCCCGGCGCGAGCTCTCGATTCAGGTTCCGCTCGAGCAGGTCCCTCCCCTGCTCGATGATGCGGCCCATCTTGATCCGCACCCGGGTCCGCAGGAACTCCTCGATAGTGCCCTGGGCCAGCCACGACAGCGCCCCCACCAGCATGCTCCGGGTACCGATGTCGTAGGCGAGATCAGGCATGAAGAGCTCAGCCGTCGCGGTGTCGAAGGCCGGCCGCCCGACCGCGTACAGGACTCCCTCCACTGGCCCGGTGACCGCGAGACCCACCGCAACCCGACCGTCGCCTACGCCGCTCAGCTCGATGCGCCGCACGACCAGCACCCGATCGCGCACCCGGATCTTGGTGCCAGCGAGCTCCTTGGTCAGAATTGCGCTGGTCACGTCGTACGGCACCCGGGCTTCGGTCAGAAGGTGAAGCACCGGCGGCCGGGTCGCAGAGTCCTGCGGCGGAGGCATCGGCCGCTCCAGGATCGGCGGGCGAGGTCCGCCGACGATCCGGGGGCTCGCCGAGAGACCCACGGTAGTGACCAGCGTGTCCCCCCGGACCGTGAGCAAGCCGATCCGCACGGCCGACGGATTGATGGTGAGCCATAGGCTGTCGGTGAGGCGAAGCGGGGCGCGCAGAACGTCCCATACCTTCTGGGCCTCGGTCCGCAGGTCGAACCGGGTGACTCGGCGGTCGAACTCGCTCAGCTGCTTCTGGAGGGCGGCCTGCGCCGCCCCCAGCGCCCGGTCGGTCACGTCGATCCGGAACGCCGTCACCTTGCACCGATCGCGCTTGCCGCTGGTCAGCGGCGTCGCCAGCGCCCGAGTGCGAGGACGAAGCGTCCATTGCTCGGTGAGGTCCACGCTGCTCACCACCGCGACTCGGGCCCGCGGCCGGACCGTCCCGACCCCGCAGGAGGCGCTGATCTCCGGAAGCACCGGCGGGTCGTACCAGGCACGCCCCCGGTAGCGAATGCTCGCGACCACGCTGGCGGTCCGTCCCTCGATCTCCACCCGGAACGGCTGGCGCTCGAGCTCGAACGCATAGTGCATGCGCTTCTTGCCGGGAATCGAACGGCGGTCCGCGAGGCTGCCCAGGGCGGGGGGCACTGCGGCTTCGAGCCAGGCGAGCGCCGGCGCGAGGTTGTAGCGAACCGGCACATCGATGAACGAGGTCGGTACCGGCGGCAGGGTATCGACCCACGGCCCGCTCGCGCGCGGAGCGGAGGGCGCCAGCCTCTCGCGGCGGCACGCCCAAGAGCCCAGAGCCAGGACGATCATCAGAGGTAACTGCGCCGCGAGGCGACTGGCAGGGCGCGCCCACATACCCGGCGCAAGATTCATTGGCCCAGTTTGTCGCGTGTGAAGCGAAGCCGAGGTGATGCCGGACACCGGGTGACATCGGTGCGGCCCAGCCGGGTTGCCGAGAGGCGTGACACCCGCCACGGCATTCGAGGTCGGGCCGGGTCAGCGTAAGCGATGGCCTCCGAGCCGCCCGCGCCCCGGGTCTTCCTGCTCTCGCCGGCACATTGTGGCGGTAAGCGCGCCGAGCTCCTGCTGAGCGAACGCGGCCGGTTCGACCTGGCAGACCGGCTCCGCCGGGGTGCCGCGGTAACCCTGGGCGAGGCGTTCACCTTCCTGAGCGGCCTCTACTTTTGCGGCAAGCTGACATACGCGCAGCGGTTTTCCCGGCCCTGGGCCGGCGGCCTGGGCGTCCAGGTCATCACCACCAATCGCGGCCTCATCGCCGCCGACAGCCCGATCACGATCCAGGATCTGCGGGACTTCGGTGCGGTCGACATCCGGGCGGACGATCCCCGCTACCGGGACCCAGTCGAGCGCGATGCCGCCCGCATCGCGGGGCTCGGCCAGGTCGAGATCATCCTGCTCGGCAGCGTAGCCACCGGGAAGTACGTCGATGTGCTGCTCGAGTGCTTCGGCGAGCGGCTGCTGTTCCCGACCGAGTTCGCCGGCCGGGGTGACATGAGCCGAGGCGCGCTCCTCCTTCGGGCCGTGCGGGAGGGGCGCGAGCTGGCCTACGAGCCGGTGGCGACCGCGGTCCGCAGCTACGCCGCGGCGAGAAGGGGGACCGGCGGATGACCGCGACCAGGCCGGCCCCGACCCACCGGCTCATTCCGGAAGGCGCCGACGGCTGGGCGACCTCTGGAAGCCGCTGCTCGCGGCGCGGGGACGCTTCCGCCTCGAGAAGATGCTGACAACCCGATGACTCCCGCAAAAAAACGAATCGCCAAACGGCCTGCCCGTCGGGCGCCTCGCCGCTCCCCCAGCGACTCGCTGGCCGAGTATCGGCGCAAGCGGGACTTCTCGCGCACCGCGGAGCCCCGGGGCGGCCGGCCCTCGCGGGCGCGCAAGCTGGCCTACGTCATCCAGAAGCACGCGGCCAGGAATCTCCATTTCGACCTCCGGCTCGAGCTCGACGGCGTGATGAAGAGCTGGGCGGTCCCCAAGGGACCGAGTTTGGACCCGTCGGTCAAGAGGCTGGCAATGGAGGTGGAGGACCACCCGATCGAGTACAACCAGTTCGAGGGCACGATTCCCGAGGACGAGTACGGCGGCGGAACCGTGATGATCTGGGACCGCGGCACCTACCGCTATGCCGGTGACGATCCCGATTATGCCGGTGACGATCCCGATCCGGTCGAGGGGCTCCGGCGCGGCTACCGGAAGGGCAACTTCAAGTTCGAGCTGCAGGGCAAACGGCTGAAAGGTTCCTGGGTGCTGGTTCGTACCCGCCGAGGTAGCCCGCGCCGGCCGCAGTGGCTGCTGATCAAGCACCGCGATGAGTTCGCAGCGCCCGGCTCCGATGTCATTGCCGAATACCAGACCTCGGCGGTGACTCGGCGGACAATGGACGACATCGCAGAGGGCAAGCGTGGGCGGCACTAGCCCAGCGGGACGTTACTGGCCCTTTTGGTACGTGCCGATCAGCTCCGCCTGCTCCAGGATGTGTCCGCCCATCGCGCGCTCGAGGTCGGCCTTCCTGGGACTGCCCAGATCCCCCAGCGTCGTGTCCAACGCATATAGCTTGTGGTAGTAGCGATGCCGCCCGACCGGCGGGCAGGGTCCGCCATAGCCGGCGCGTTTCCAATCGTTCAATCCTTGGCGAGTGCCGGCCGGCAGGTTCTTGGCCCCCTTCGGCAAGCTGGGCGTCGTAGGCGGGATGTCGTACACGACCCAGTGCACCCAGGTCGTCTTGGGCGCCTTCGGGTCGGGAGCATCGGGGTCGTCCACGATGACCGCGAAGCTCTTGGTGCCGGCAGGTGCCCCGCTCCATTCAAGCGGAGGGCTGAGATCCTCGCCTTCGCAGGTGTATTCCCGGGGGATCTTGCCGTTCGATTGAAAAGCGCTGGACTTGAGCGTGAGGGCCATATTTGCCTCCTGAAATGCGGCTGCGCCTGCGGCTGACAGCGAGGCTAACCGGCTGGGACTGGCCTGGCAGTGTTCCGCAGCACCCCGCACGGTAGTCTCGCGAGCCTTGCGATCCGCCGCAGGAGTCGCCACCCGCCCGCCCGAACGCGCCTGAGCCTCACCGCCAAGTCATTGTGCGGCAATCCATTGGAGCGAGCGCGTCCGAGGCACCGGGCTTGCTGGTCACTCGCACCCGTCGATCCCGTCGACCATCCCATGCAAGAGTGACCTCCGGCTCGAGGACCATCATGACCCGCACCCAGCTCGCCACCCTTTCGCTCGTTGCGCTGGCCGCCTGCTCCGGCGGCAGCACGTCGAACATGGCCACCGCCGACAGCCTTTCCCGCGACCTGAACCGGCCTGACGCTCAGGCGAGCAACGCGCTGAACGATCGGCCCAGCGCGCCGGCGGCGCCGGTCGCGCCGGCCCCGGCTCCCAAGCCGAGGCCAAAGCCGAGGCCCAAGGCTCCAGCGGCGCCTTCGCCTTCGCCCAGGATGCTCGCTGCCGGCACCCTGATCCCGGCCGAGATGACCGATTCGATCAACTCGCGCCATGACAAGGCCGGTAAGACGGTCACCGCGCGAGTCTCTTCGGATGTGACGGACCGGGCGGGGCGGGTGGTCATCCCCGCCGGCTCGCTGGTGAAGCTGACCGTGACCGCGCTCGCTCCCGCCGAGAACAAGAGCTCGAAGGACGGCAAGCTCGCTTTCGAGGCCACCTCGGTGCACGTGAACGGGCGGATCTACGCGCTCGACGCGGAGGTCGATCCGGTGGAGCACGTGCTCAAGGGGCGTGGGGTGACCGGCGGCGACGTCGCCAAGGTCGGCGCCGGCACCGCGATCGGCGCGATCGGCGGACGCCTGATCGGCGGCAACACCAAGGGCGCCGTGATCGGCGGACTGGTGGGCGCGGGCGCGGGCACGGCTGTCGCCGTTCAGACCGCGGATCGCGACGTCGTGGTTCGGCCGGGAGCCGCCGTGCGAATCACCCTGCGGGGGACGCTGGTCGCTTCCGCGCAGTAACCGCTGGCCGTTGCAACCGACATCACAAGGCGCCCGTCCCGGGCGCCTTGTTCGTTTGTGTTCGGAGTCACTCCCGTCGGAGTGACTTCGGCCACGGAACTCGCACCGCCCCGGAGCCAAGCTGACGCTGGGCCCGCTCGGTGCGCCGGGCGGTGAGACGACTTTCGTTGCAGGAGGCAGCCATGCCGAACAGAGCCACCAGAAAAAAGGCCGGAGCGGCGTTGCGCCGCCGCAAACAACCGACCACGGCCGCCGGCGAGTTCGTGCGGGAGGAGATCAAGCACGTGCGCCGGGGCAAGCACGGGGCCCGCTCCAGCAAGCAGGCGATCGCGATCGGCCTCTCGAAGGCACGCCGGAAGCGCTGATAGCGGGGGGTGCAGTCATGCCACGCGCCAAACCACAGCGCTGGTCAAAGCGAGTGACCGAGACCAGCAACGCTCTCGACTTGGAGCCCGGGGTGTTCCGCCGGACTCCCCGGGCCATCGCGCTTTCGCTCAAGCGGTCGGCCGAACGCAGCCACCGGCGCAAGGTGGACCCTTTCCGCTCGGCGATGTCCATGCTGAATCTCTATCTCAACCGGGCGGGCAAGAACCTGAGCGCCGAGCGTAAGCGCAGCCTGAACCGGGCCAAGGCCGAGCTGCGCAAGGTATTTCATCGGGACGCATCGCGCTGACGTGTCAGGCGATCGACTGGCGGTCGAGCACCTGCGCGACGGTCTGCAGCAGCAGCTCGTTCGAGATCGGCTTCTGGAGAAAGAGCTGGTCGCTGCTCATGCGGGGTAGACTGTCTTCGCGCGGGTGACCTGACATCCAGATCAGCGGGATGGCGGGATATCGCTGTTCGATCTCCTCGCCCAATTCGCGACCGCCCATCACCGGCATCACTACGTCGGCAATGATCAGGTCAATGGAGCCCCCGACCTGTTCCAGGCAATCGATCGCTTCCTTGCCGTCGCGAGCCTTAACCACATCGTACCCTTCGCCCAACAGGGCTCGGGCGACCACGGACCGGACCAGCTCCTCATCGTCGACCACCAGCACTCGCCTGCCCGTGTGCGGCCGCATCCCTCGCACCGGAGATTCCACTGGCGCGCTTGGCTCTGGTGGCCGGGTCAGCGGCAGCAGGATGCGGATGGACGTTCCCCGATCGACCGCACTCTCGACCTGAATGTGACCGCCGCTCTGCGAAACGATCCCCGCGACCGTGGCAAGCCCCAACCCGGTGCCGCGCCCGATCTGCTTGGTGGTATAGAACGGCTCAAAGATGCGGGGCAGATGCTCCGGCGCGATGCCGATGCCCGTATCCTGCACGACGAGCTCGGCGTAGGCGCCGGGCTCGATGGGGAGCCCGCTTCGGTCCAGCAGCTGGCCGGGACTCACTTCGAGGGTCTCGGTCCGGACCATGATTCGTCCCTCGTCGGGCAGGGCATCCCGGGCGTTGATCACGAGGTTCATCAGGACCTGCACCAGCTGGGCCCGGTCCAGCCGCACCCACTTAGGCCCGTTCCCGAAGGTCAGCTGGACCTCGACGTCGGCACCGATCAGGCGCTGGAGCATCGGATGAATGTCCGAGATCACGGTATTCAGCTCGAGGACCTCGGGCGCCAGGATCTGCTGCCGGGAAAAAGCCAGCAGCTGCCGGGTCAAGCTCGCCATCCGCTCGGCCGCCTTCTGAATCTGCAGCAGGTCCTGGCGCGCCGCCGCTCCGAGGTTGGGATCGCGCGCGGCGAAGTTGGCGAACCCGCTGACCGCGTGCAGCTGGTTGTTGAAGTCGTGCACCAGGCCGGCCGAGAGACGGCCGATCGCCTCCATCTTCGACGCCTGCCGCAGCGCCGCCTCGTTCCGCTTCCGTTCGGTGATATCCCGTTGGATGGAGGAGGCGCCCACGATGACCCCGCTGCGGTCCCGGATGGGCGAGATCGTCAGCGAGACGTGGATGTCGGCGCCGTCCTTGCGCCGGCGGACGGTCTCGTAATGGGCGACGTCCTCGCCGCGCGCCACCCGCTTGAGGATCTGCTGTTCCTCACCCTTGAGCTCCTCCGGAACCAGGAGCTCGATCGATTTCCCAACCACCTCGGCAGCGGTGTAACCGTAGACCCGCTCGGCAGCCGCATTCCAGCTCACCACGGTGCCGTCCAGCGTCTTGCTGAGAATGGCATCGTCCGAGGTCTCGACGATAGCGGCGAGCCGTGCGTGGGTCTCGACCGCCCGCTGGCGCTCGCTGACGTCACGCTTGATCGAGGCGGCTCCGACGATTGCGCCGCTGGAGTCGCGCACCGGTGACACCGTGAGCTCGATCGGGATGACGCTGCCGTCCTTCCGGACCCGGGCAGTCTCGTAGCGAACGATCTGCTCGCCCCGGCTCACCCGGTCGAGAATGCCCTCCTCCTCGTGCCGCAGCTCGGGCGGTATGAGGCGATAGATCGAGGAGCCCAGAATCTCGGCGGCGGTGTAGCCGAAGATCCGCTCCGCGCTCGCGTTCCAGCCCACGATGGTCCCGTCCAGCAGCTTGCTTACGATCGCGTCGTCGGAAGCCTCGACGATGGCAGCGAGCCGGAAAGCCGCCAGCGCAGCGGGGTAGGCATCAGCCTGCGTTCGTTCAGACTCGGGCATGGCCTGTGATCGGCGTCACACGCCGGTAGCGTGGTTGGGCCACCAACGTACGAGCCGCCAGAAGCCGCTGCAGCGAGGCTCGTCACGGCGCAGCGCTGGAGTCGAGCAGGCAGGAGAGCGTGTCCGGCCGCACCACGTTGAAACCGGTCGGATCGTGGGGAGGCACCCGAAGCGTGTGCGCCAGGATCGAGTCCATCGGGATGATCTGGATCGGGATCTCGTTCTCCCGGTCCGGGTTATGGGGGGGCACGACGAAACCGCGGGGCGGATCGCCGGGGGGCAGTCCGACGATGGTTCGGTGTCGCGGGTTGTGGGGCGGAATGACGATGCTTCCGTCGGGCCGGGGGTTGGGGGTTGAGCAGGGGAGCAGAACGACGTCGGTGATCACGGCGCGCCGGCCTCGAGAGCGCGCTCGGACGGTGGTGGTATCCTGCAGCAGCGCGAACATCGTGGGCAATGCAGCGGCGGCAGTGGGGCGAGCGGAGTCGGCGCTGGTTGCGCGCTGGAGGGTCGCGGTCTCTTCTGAAGGAGGCTGGCCGGCGGGGGACGGCGCCGTCGCGTCGTCCAGCGGGACCAGCGCGCGGGCGACGTCTGGCCGAAAACGAACCAACAGCCCGAACCCGACCGCCACGATGAGCAGAGCCACGCCGACGGCCACGCCGGCCCGGGCGCGGCGCTCCTCGCGATCGTACTCGCTCTCGATTCGCACCTCTCGGCCCGATCCCGTAGGTTGGCCGGAGCCTACCGTTCCTCGCTGGAAACGGCAAGAGCGCCCAGCAGCTGCTCCGCCGTAAACGGCTTGGCGACCAGCGGCTCGTGGGGCCCAAGCAGGCCCCGGCTCACCAGCTCCTCGTTCGGTACAGTGGAGGTGTAGAGCACCACGATGCCTGGATGCCGCGTGAGAAGGCGGTCGGCCAGCGACTCTCCTCTCATGTCGGGGAGCAGCACCTCGATCACCGCCACCTCGATCGGAAAGTCGTAGCGCTCGAGCAGCTCGAGAGCCTCGGTGCCGTCGCACGCCGAGAGCCAGCGAAACCCGGCCGACTCGAGGGCATGGCAGGCGAGCTGCCGCGCTTCGGCGTCGTCATCCGCCACCAGCGCTGTGTGCTCGGGGCGCGCCGCCCGCTCGAGCGCCGCGAGTCGCTCCTCCTCGGCCTGGGCTCGCGCTCGGGTTGCCCCCGCTCGGACCGACTCCTGCTGGGCCGCCCTGGCCCCGGCCGCCTCGGCTCGGGCCTCGGCCAGCGCGGCCTCGAGCCCGGCCAGCTCGGCTCGGGCCGCCTGCTTCTCGGAGCCGAGGGCAGCTGCCTCGTTCTCCGCCCGGAGCCGCCAGGCGCGCGACCAGGCGCAGAGCGCGGCGACCAGCAGCGACGAGGTCCAGAAGACCAGTTGCGCAACCAGATCCGCCTGGCTGGTAAATCCCAACAGATCGGGTGGCGGGAAGAACCAGTAGTTGACGGCGACGGCCGATAGGACCGCTGCGACGACGCCGGGCCCGAGGCCGCCCACCAGTGCCGCCCCGGCAATGGCCAACAGGAACGGAGGGAGAACGTGAGGCTCGAGCGACGGCCTCAACAGAAACGGGAGGCCGGCAGCGCCGGCCGGGCCCAGGATAGCCAGGAGCCAGCCCAGCGCACTACTGGACGACGGTTGCTCCATCAGGCCAGCTCGAGGCTCGCGGACGCCCTGAGACTACGGGCAAGTCTCCAGACGGTCAAGCAGCGGCTGGCGCCGCCGCCGCTCCAGACCCACAAGAACGTACGACCGGATCGTCGGCGTCCGAGCCGGATCCGCCAGAAATGTTCTCCGTCCGGCGGAGCGGGCGGCGTGTCGTGGGGCAGCGGCTGGAGGCTACGCCGCTGCCGGCGCTGCGGTTACCCGGGTCCCGGCCGCGATGGGCTGCGACGCCCCCTGCTGGAATGCGTCTTGCCCCTCTCGGGGGCCATGATCGAGCGCCCGCCCCTTGGACCTAGGCCGAACGGTGCGTTGCCGGCAGCTCGCGGGGCGCCTGATGGTGCTCGCGAGTCTTCCGGGCACACAGATAGCCGCCCAACAACCTGCCGCGCCGCCGGTCATCGCCGACGTGCGCGTGGTCGCCAGCGACACGCTGGGGGACGTCGCGCTCACGGTAATCGAGCGAGGGCGCTCGACCATCTACTACAACCCGGGGCTGCTGGAGCACGTGGGTCCCCGGCTCGCACGATTCTTCCTGGCCCATGAGTACGGTCATATCGTGGGTGGGCACGGAGGAGGGGCGTTCAGTGCGGGAGACCCGGACTTCTCGCTGGCGCGCCGGGCGCAGGAGCTCGACGCCGACTGCTACGCCGCCCAACGACTGGCATCGAGGCGCGGATCTGGATCGACCAGGTGCCGGTCGGGGTTGTCTCCAATCTTCGCGCCGCGGGCAACGCCCTGGCTGTGCGCGGTCTCGGGCCCGGCATGCACACGTATGCGGTGGTGTTGCGCCTCTACCACCTGGATTCGCGGCTCCAGCTAACGCCCGTCGGCACGGTCGAGGCTACGGGAAGCGTGGCGGTGACGGCGGGCGGGAGCCTGCTGGTAACCTGGTCGCCCGGCGCCCCGCCCGCGCTGATCCCATCGCCCGCCTTCTAGCCCGCCGGCGGGCTCAGGCCAAAATGCGCCGACCCGATTAACTTACGGGTGCCTCCCTTTACGCACGCTTCGAGGCGTTCTTCAATTTTTGGCAGGACCAATGGCTAACAAATCGCCCCATCCATCGGGCTCCAAACCCGCGGAGCCACACCACCCACTGACGGACCGGGTCCGGGCTCGCGTAGCCGAGGTCGGTCTTGCACTCGACCGGCGATCGGCAGCATCAGGTGTGAGAGCCAAGCGGCCTCGCAAGACCCGGGCGGCATCGCTGGCTGCGGCCCCGACTGAAAGCCCGGAAGCCAGCCGCGAAGCCCGCTCGATTCGCGTGGTCTTCCATGAGTTGGGCGACGCCCATCGGCAGTATCGCCTTCGTACTGGACAGCGGGTGCCTGAGGCGTTGCGGGATGCGGCTCGGGCGTTCAAGCAGGCACCGAGTTTGACCTCGCTGGTCCCGGTAGCCGCCTTCCTGGACGAGGCCGGGATTCTTAGCTGGTAGATACCGGCAACACGGGCCGGCCGCGATGGCCGGCCGGCTCACTGCCAGCGTGCCGCGGTCACGACCACCAGGTCGAGGCCCGGCACGTTGTACATCAGCTGCCCGCGGCCATGCCGGCCGGCCCCTTTCGGCGCCGTGACCCGGAGTGCACTATGAAGCTGATGCCACGGATTCTCGTGATCGAGGACGAAGCGGATGTGCGGCACGGGCTGGTACGCGTGCTCGCCAACGCCGGCTACCAGGTCGCCGACACTGCGAGCGGCGGCGATGGACTCCGCCTCTATCGAGAGCAGGGAGCGGACCTCGTGTTGACCGACATCCTGATGCCGGGAACAAACGGCATCGAAGTCATTCGCGGGCTCCAGACACTAGCTCCTGGACTGCCGGTGATCGCGATGTCCGCCGGCGAACGCTCCCGGGATTTTGAGCTGCTGGCCAACGCGAAGGTGCTCGGCGCCGTGAGCCTGCTCAGAAAGCCGTTCTCGAAACAGGAGCTCCTGTCGGTCGTCGCGGCCGCGCTGGGCAAAGGCACCCGCGGCGATCCTGAACGGCCCGTCCCGGCGTAGCCGGCGCGGCCGCCGTGCGCGAGGTCGGCGGCCTTCGGCGGCGCTGCGTGTGAGATGCTCATCCACGACCAGATTCTCGCGGCGCTGGAGCAGGAGTTCCCCCGGGGCGCTCCAGGCCAGTCGCCCGACGGGGTGTTTCTGGTGGCGCGGCTCCAGGATCCCGGGCTCGCAATGGCCGAGTCCACGCCATACGTGTTCATCCCCGACATTCATCTCGTTCCCACGGCCGACGCGGAGCGGTTTCCCTGGGTGACCGCGCGACAGGTGCAGGTCGACGGGCTGACCCGACTCGCGCGGCTCCTGGGTCGCCTGCGCCGCGCCGACGGTCGTCTCCGGGTCTGGCAGCTGGGTGACTGCATCGATCTGTGGCGGACCGGTGCGGCTGGCGGCAGCGTGGCCGACGATCTCGCGGCCACCGTGGCCGACCGCCAGGGCCTCATCGATGCCCTCTGCAACGAGGCCGGCATGTTGCTGTTGGCCGGAAATCACGATCAGGAGCTGCTGAAGTTCCGCTGGGCCGGTGGGCCGCAGGCTTCGAACACCATTGTTCTCAATCGGGGCAGCAGTGCCGCCGATACGCTGCTCGCGCATGGCCATCAATTCGACTCCATCGAGAGCCTGCCGCGTGAGTTCAAGGAGTTCTTCGCCCGCGGTGCCACGGAGAGGGTTCCGCCCACGCCGAGGAGCATGCTGGAGGCCGCGAACCCGCACTGGCGGCCAAGGCCGCCCGATGCGCCTCCCCCCACGCGCCCCGCGGACCGGAACCGCTTCCTTCACTTCGGCCTGCGGAGACAACAGCCGCTGCCCCTAATCCAGTCTCAGGTGAACGTCGTCACCTATGCACCGGTGGATGACCCGGCGAGGAGGTTTGTGGACTCGTTCGGAGGCGGACGGAAGCCGACCGTAGACGGACCCCGCCAGACATTCTTTACCGATGCTTCGTGGTGGGCGAACCAGGTATCGAGGGACGACGGGAGAGACGTGCGGCTGGTCGTGATCGGCCATACTCATCACGCCCGGATCGTGCGGGGTACGCGGCCGGATGGTACCCTGTTCGTTCTCATGGACTGTGGGGCCTGGGTCGATACCAGCTTTCTATCCGACGAGCTCGACGCGCCCATGGCGAACGCCCAGATCGGCGTCAAGGTGGGGAACGATCTGCGGATCTACCAGTTGGGCTACGCGGTGCGGACCGCCTCGACGTGACCCCGGGCACGGCCTGGCGGCTGGGCCAGGCCGACACCGGGGCGTTCAAGGCCCTGGCCGACTCGGTGACCGAAGACCTCGGCGGCGGGACCGGCGAGGCTCGCAAGCTGACCGAGGCCGAGCGCGAGCGCACATCGCCCGGGTGCGGCGACTGATCGAGATGCATCAGAAGGCGAACCCGAGGCCCAGATAGACGGCGGTGCGTTCGGAGCCCCGGGCCAGCGTTGCGCTGACGACGGCAGAGCGGTCGATCAGAGTCATCCAGATGCCGCCGCCCCAGGCACTGTGCCACCGGTTGGACCGCTCTCCTGCGAGCCAGACCCGGCCGGCGTCGAAGAGGCCCAGCACGCCGAAGTCGCCGGGCAGCGGACCGCCGTAACGCAGTAGCCGCAGCCGGAGATCCCCGCCGCCGTAGATCGCGACATCGCCGGAGAATCGGTCGTGATCGTAGCCACGCAGCGTCGACTTGCCGCCGACAAATGCAGCCTCGAACCACGGATACGGCCCCCACGCTCTCCGGGCGCCGGCGCGAAGCGCCAGGACGGGCTCGAGCGGCAGCCGGGTCAGCGGCAGATACGCGGCGGCATCCGCTTGAACCGTCCCGACGGTTCCGTGGCCATCCCACCAATCGGGATACAGGTCTGCCACCGCCGATAGACGGACGCCCCGGCTCGCTACCGTCGAGCCATGGCGCGTGTCCAGGCGAACCTGCCCGCGGAGCCCAGCCTGGCCGTAGTTGCCGGGACCGCGGCTGGAGCCGACACCGACCAGGGCCGATCGCCGGTCGGTCGTTGTCGAATACTTGATCAGAGGACCCGCCGAGACCGACCACCGCTCGCCCCGGGCGCCGACTTCGCCGAATACACCGTACTCGCGGTGCCACACCCGATGCGCATCCCGAGATGAGCCCCGTACGGTTTCGTTGCCGAAGCCGTAGAACCAGGGGCGTTGGAGGTCGGACGCCATGACCTCCAGCCGAAGGAACATCGGGCTGCTCTCACGAGTGAAATCCGCCGCCGCAGCGAGCCCGAACGCCCCTGCCGGGAGCGAGTAGCCGAGAGTGACGGAGAGCTCGCGCTGGTAGGGCGTATGGCGGAAGCCGTAGCGCCGGAGGGCGAGACCGACTTCGAGTCCGGTGCCGAAGCCTGCCCTCCGCCCGCGGAACGTCGGCACCAGCGCGTGGTCGCGATCGGGCGGCGGCGGTGTCACCCCGCCATCCGCCGCGCGCGTCCACGGGCGCCGGTCGAGCGCGGCCGTCGCTATGCTGTCGGGGCCGTACACGACCCTTTCAGGCCCGGAAGCATAGGTGCGCACGTTCTCCGGCAGTGAGGAGCGTCCGCCGAGCCGGTCGGCTCCGTCGCCGCCGATCACTCGTACCATCACGCCATCCGGCGTCCCGCCGATGACCCAGAGGCTGTCGGCGCCGCCGTGCAGGTAGACCCGTACTTCGCTCGTCTCGTCGGGGACAAAACGCCGCCGAAAATAGGGCGACCGGCCGGGCACCCCTCGCCTGGCAAGGAGAATCTCTACCGACCCATCGGGCTCGGCCCGAATCGTAGCCAGCTCCGCGACGTCGGTTCCGTGCACGTCGACCACCCGCGCCAGCCGCTCGTAGAACGCGGTAGCGATCTCTGGCAGCTTGTCGCGGCGGCTGCGGAGCTTCGCCTCGATCGAAGCCGCCGAGAGTCGGCGATAGGAGCCGGGTATCTGTGCCAGCGCGCCGGCGATGGCGGAGTCGGTGAGGCGAGCCTGCAGACTGGCTGCAACCGAGTCCCACACCGGCCGCTCGAGCCCCGCCAGCACCCTGGCATCGAGCTCGCCCGATTTCCGGGTAAGCCCGCGAAGCCGATAGGCGCCGGTGAAAGGGACCAGCTGGGGCGAGCGGAGTCGGGCGACGGTCGCCACCATGCCGCCGTAGGATGAAAAGGCGTTGTCCCGGTCCATCGGGATCGCGACCCAGCGCCGCGGCGCTGCTCGATCGCGGGTGCCCCAACGCCACTGGCCCGGGTGCCGATCCGCGTCATTGGCGAACATGTCGAAGAGCCGAGCAGCGAGATAGGCACGCGGCTCCACCTGATCGTCCGAGCTGGCGTTGATCCGCTCGACCAGCTTTTCGGTCTTGAGTACGTCACGATATCCCCTGAACCCCGGCGCGCCGCGCGGTCCCGCCGACGGATACAGCTCCAGGGTACCCAGCATGCCGCCAAACTCCCGGCGGAACTTCCCCAATCGCCGGTCGTCCGAAAGCACGAAAAGGCCTACCATCGTGTGCGGAATTCCGGCGGCCTCGGCAAGGGCAGCGGCGCCAACCGACGCGCCGGGGTAGAGCGCGCTGGCCTGATCCTGAAACAGACCGCGCAGCACAGACTGCCGGAGCGCCGGCGAGAGCCCGAGAGCCGGGTCTTTGTCCGCCGACCGGAAGCGGAACTCCCGCCCATCCGCCGACACTAGCTCGAGCGCGCGGGTCTGGGCCCCGCGGTGCTCGCCAGCCACGCGAAGGCCACCCGCAACGCGGTCGAGATGGAGCACCGGCACCCGCACCGGTGTCGCCCAGAGCGTGCGGTATCCGCTGCCCAGGAAAAGCCGATGCAGCGCGCCCGCCCGATAGCCGTGGTGGGCCACCACTTGCACCGAATCGGCGCTCTTGGGCACGGCGGGGCGCGCCGCCAGCTCCTGCGTTGCCGCGGCGCGCGGCTGTGCAGCCATCAATGTCAAGCCCACACTCAGCACCATCCAGCGCTCGCGCACGGGCCATCCTCGGCTGGGCTATAGTGCACGCTGGCGCCGCGGCAACCGGGGCTGCGGTAGGCACGGTCACGAACGCGGTGGCCTGGTGCGCACCACTGCGTGTATGTGCCCCAGGTCACGGCCAGGGGGACTCGACGCCGGCCAGGGGGACTCGACGCCGGACGCTGTCCAATGCACAATTGGAACCGGTTTCCCCCAGTGCGGAGCACCGATCCTGAGCCACCCATCAGGCCCCATTCAGCACATCTCGGACACTGCCCGATGGGTGGCGCTCTACCGCGCCATGGAGTCGGAGCGGCCGGACGCGCTCTTTCACGATCCCTACGCCCGCGCGCTAGCCGGCGAGCAGGCCGAGTGCATCATCGCCACTCTGCCCAAGGGCAAGTCGCTGTCGTGGCCCATGGTGGTACGTACGGCGGTGCTGGACGAGTTGATCGGGCAGGCGGTCGAGCGCGACGGGGTAGACACCGTGCTCAACCTCGCCGCCGGTCTCGATACCCGCCCGTACCGGCTGCCGCTCCCGCCGGCACTGCGCTGGATCGAGGTGGACTTCCCCGACGTGATCGCCTACAAACAGGAGCAACTCGCAGGTGCCAAGCCGGTGTGCACCCTCGAGCAGGTGGGACTCGACCTCAGGGAGGTCCCGCGGCGGCAGGGTCTGTTCGCGGGGATCGGCAGCGCATCGAAGCAGGTGCTGGTGGTGAGCGAGGGCCTGCTCATCTACCTCGATCGGGCGCAGGTCGGGGCGCTGGCCGAGGATCTCGCCGCGCCGCCGACGTTCCGCTGGTGGCTCATCGATCTGGCCGGCCCCCGGATCCTCAAAATGATGGAGAAGAGCTGGGGGCGTGCGGTGGCGGCCGGGAACGCGCCGTTCCAGTTCGCGCCAGCCGAGGGGTCGCGGTTCTTCGAGGGCCACGGCTGGACCGAGGCCGAGTTCCGCTCCACCTGGGACGAGGCGAATCGCCTGAACCGGGCCGAGATCCGATTCGCGTGGCTGTGGCGACTGCTAGGGCGATTCAGCTCAGCCGAGCGGCGGGAGCAGACTCGCCGGATGGCGGGCATGGTGCTGCTCCGGCGGAAGTGAGGCGGCCAATGCGACCCGCCCACGGGCGCAGGCCCGGCTCGGGTCGGGCTGCGGCGGTGCTGGCCCCGCTTCTTCTGCTCGGATGGGCCCGTGCGTCCGTCGGGCAGATCCCGCCTGAGCCAGGCGAGCGCCACCTCCGCAACATCCGCCAGCTCACCTTTGGGGGGAACAACGCCGAAGCCTATTTCTCGCCCTCGGGCAAGCAACTGATCTTCCAGCGCCAGGAGCCTGGAGCCGGCTGCGATCAGCAATACCTGATGAACGTGGACGCCAGCGGCACTCGGCGGGTATCCAACGGGCTGGGCCGCACGACATGCGGCTACTTCTACCAGGGCGGGCGGCGCATCCTCTATAGCTCGACCTTCGAGGACTCGCCCCACTGCCCGCCCCCAGCGGACCGCTCGCAGGGCTATGTCTGGCCGCTGGGCCGCTTCGAGATCTACACCGCCCGGCCGGACGGTTCCGACCTCCATCGGCTGACCCACAACGACGCGTACGACGCCGAGGCCACAGTTTCACCCGACGGCCGCCGGGTGGTCTTTACCAGCACTCGCGACGGAGACATCGACCTCTACACCATGAACGTGGACGGGAGCGACGTGCGACGGGTAACCCGGCGGGTCGGATATGATGGAGGCGCGTTCTTCTCGCCCGACGGCCGGAAGCTGGTATGGCGCGCGATGTACCCCGAGACCCCGAAGGACACAGCCGACTACCAGCGGTTGCTCGCACAGCGGCTGGTGCGCCCCACCCGGCTCGAGCTCTGGGTTGCCAACGCCGACGGCAGCGAGCCGAGGCAGGTCACTCGGCTGGGAGCGGCGAGCTTTGCGCCGTCCTTCCACCCGGACGGTCGGCGGATCATCTTCGCGACCAACTACCCCGATCCGCGGAGCCGCAACTTCGATCTCTACCTGGTCAACCTGGACGGCAGCGGGCTCGAGCAGGTCACGACCAGCGGCGAGTTCGACGCCTTCCCGATGTTCAGCCCGGATGGGAAGCGGTTGGTGTTCGCTTCCAACCGGCACGCCAGCACGCCGGGGGAGACCAACATCTTCATAGCTGATTGGGGGGAATAAGGCGACGGCCCGCACTCTCGTCAGGGAGAGTTGCGGGCCGCCAGCGCACTGGTTACCCGGAGTCGGGGAATTGGTTCCTCGTTCTTCTTCCCGTGGCGACCGCTTAACTGATGCGTTTGCGGTTTGGCCTTGGGAGCTCCGGCTTCCATCCCCAAACGGTTCGCGGGCCGTCTGGTTCGCCAGTGCGAGCGCTGCAAGTCCAGTTGAATCGCGGATCAACCTCTTGCACGGCACGTCGCTGCGCCGGTGCGACGTGGGCGGGGCGCGCGATTGGCCTCGCCGCTTCGAGTCGAGATTGATCGACCTCGGCTCGATAGTTGCTAACCTACGTTTGAGTGCCTGGCCTCGCAAGAACCGGAGCGGCAGCTCTACCAGGCCACTCCCGCCCCGACGAACGGCCGTTCTGCGACCACCGGCACAATCCGGGTTGCCTCGTCCACGATGAGCCGCAGGTCGCCGTTAGACCGAACCAGTGCGTTGAGGAGGTCGTAGGTACCCGAATCAGGTACTTCCAGTCCCTCGATAACGGCCTTGGTCGGTAGCGGAAGCTCGTCGCCAGCGGTCTCCGCTGTCAGCACCCGGATCGGCCCCATGGTGCAGAAGAACACCTCGCCCTTGCGTTTGTCCCGCCCGGTGAACCAGTTGCGAGGCATCGCCATTACCCTGATCCCGGTGAGGTCCGCCCGGATCTCCTGGCCATGCCGTATCGCCGCCTTTTCCATGCCCTCCCTGAGTCGGTCGACCTGGGAGTAGGAAGTGACGCGCGCTTCCATATATCACCCCGCTATGAAATGGCTGAACGCCTAAAGACGAGCGCCGAGCCAGCTCCAGAAGCTCGGCGATCTTGGTAGTCCCTCGAACGTCGATCGGTGGCGTGGGGGGAGGCGAGGACCCGTGGCTTCGCGGCGCCGGCTTGGGCCGGGTGTGCCTTTGTCGAGCTAGCGAATCCACACTACGCTGCGGCCCGACGGCCGTCAAGAAGCGCCGCCACTACCCCGGGCTAAGGGCTTGCCCTGCTGCATTGCGGGTCTCAGCCCGACGTGGCGCCGGCGTGGGACCAGAGCGATTCCACCACCCGCGGCGGCTTGATCGGAACCTCGTCCGTGACCAGGGGGCGGCCGCCGGCGCACCAGGCCGAGGTGCCCCCGGTCACGCTCGCCACCCGCTGAAAGCCGGCCTGCCTCAGAAACTGGGCGGAACGGACGGATCGCATCCCCGACTGGCACACGATCAGCACCGGCCGGTCTCGCGGGATTTCCTGCAACCGGGAGGCAAGCTCGGCCTGCGGGATGTTGATCGCGCCGGGCACGTGTCCCAGCACGTATTCCTCCGGCTCGCGGACGTCCAACAGGACCGCACCCTGCTCGCGGGCCTGCATGGCGTCGATTCCGGCAGTGTCGATGGCGGAGGCCGACGTGAGCATTGCCCAGGGCAGGTCGGCTGCCCCGCGGTTGGTGGCTTCGATCGCTACCATGTTGAGCGGGCGGGGCGGAATACCGTTGGTGATCGCGGAGACGAAGGCCCCGTGCTCGAGGTGCAGCACCGGATTGAACCGGCGCTCGAAGCCGATCGTCGTGCTGGGCCGGCCGCACATGCCCTTGCCGCAGGGCCCCTCGAAGTGCCCCGGAAACACCGAGACCCAATCCGGCAGCTCGAGCAGCCGGGTCATGCTCCGGAACTGAGCCTCGGCGTCTCCGCCGCCGAAGTCGGGGCGGCCCACGTCGCCCACCAGGAGCGAGTCACCGGTCAGCACCATCGAGGGCTCGGGGCTGCGCGGCGGGTTGATGACCAGGATCGAGATCAGCTCGGGACGATGACCGGGCGTGTGGACCACTCGCAGCCGGAGCTGTCCCAGGGTGAGCTCCTCCCCGTCGCGCAGCGGGCGAAACGGATAGGTCACGCCGGCCGACTCGTGCAGGCAGAGCTCAGCCCCGTGCCGGGCCGCGAGGTCGCGGCCGCCGGAGACATGGTCCGCATGAACGTGGGTGTCGATCACGTAGCGCAGCCGGAACCCGCGCTCCTGCAGGAGCGCGTCATACTGCTCGGTCACGATCGATGGATCGACCACCGCGGCCTCGTGCGATTGCCGTGACGCGAGGAGGTAGGAGGCACAGCCACAGCGCTCGTCGAGGATCTGCTTGAAATACATGTCAGGCCCCGGCCCGATCTTCGCGTCGCTGGTTCGGGCTCCGCCGCTCGGCGGCGGCGCTCTCGCCCCCACGGAAGTCGAAGTGCTCGTCCGCCATGATGCGGCCGTGCACGCCAAGGCGACCCCGCTCCCGCCGCACCACATCCACGATGTGCTCGGCCACCTCGCGCGCAGGTAGCCAGGTCCCCGGGGTGAGACCCGGGTACAGTCCGACATACTGCTCCCGCAGCCGTGCCTCCCGCAGGGCGTTGGACATGCTCGGCCTCAGCTGGTGTAGGTATGCCCACAGCGTGCAGCCGGAGACACCAAAGCGCAAGGTCCCCCGGGTCGCCGGCTATCTCGCCAGCGCGACCACCAGCGCTCCCACCGCTACGATCAGCGCGGCTACGGCCACCAGCATGAGCCGCCCCACTTCCCGTCCCAACTCGCCGTGCAGCCGGGCTTGCGCCTCGGTCATCTCTTCCAGCAGGCCACCCCGCGCGCCGAGGAGCGCCGGGGCCTCGGCGAACAGGGACTGGGCCATCACCTCGGCCGCCGCGATCACGTCCCGCATTCCCTGCTCGAAATGGCGCTGGTGAATCCGCTTCTCCACGTCGGGCGTCGGCTCGAGCGTGGCGAGCTGCGCCGCCTTGAGCACCGCGTTCCTGATGTCGCCCCCGCTCCTGGGGAACTGCTCCGCCAGGGTCCGGAAGTCGACATCGGCCGCGAGCGGAGTCTTCTGCGGGTGGATCTGCACCCGCCAGATCTTCTCCCGCTCCTCGACCCCCGGGAGGCGGAAGAGAACGTGGGTGCCGATCCGCCGCTCGAA
>JBIOTT010000278.1:0-8593 GCA_044866195.1 Gemmatimonadales bacterium | reverse complement strand
CAGTCTCCGCACCGCCAGCGCCGGTGGCCTCCTCGAACAGGTAGTCCTCCTTCAACGGTCCTCCCAACGGGAGGCGCCTCCGCAAGGCCGCCACGGCCTCAAGCCCCCTGCGAAGCTCGATTTCCGCCTGCAGCAGCTCGTCCCGGGCAGCGCGATACTGTTCGCTCTCACCTGGAAAGCGAATCGAATGCAGTGGTTTGATCGACGTGGTCATGTCGCCTCCGATTAGCGAATCACGGCTATCCTGCCTGCCTTCAATCGTAACGCCCGGTGGCCCCCGCGCGCGACAGGCTCACCGACAGGAGCAGGCGCCGTGGCAGCCCCGGCTCGAACGCGACCGGCACACCGTTCACCACGTCGGGATTGAGGTAGGCGGACGCGACGTAGCGGCGATCGAACAGGTTGCTCACCGTCACGAATCCGGCGGCGGCAACGCCAGCGCCAAGTGGGAGTGGGCGGCGGAGCCCTACGGTCGCGGAGGCGATAGCATACCCTGCCACCCGTAGCGTGTTGGCGTCGTCGGCGAAGTAGCCGGAGTTGCCCTCGACATCGATCTGAAACCGCAGGGCGGAGAGCGCGGACGGCTCGAGCGCCACCTGGGTTCCCACGATGACCTTCGGCACGCCCACGATGCGATTGCCGGAGAAGTCGGCGAGCCGGCCGGGGCGGCCGTAGTGAACCGAGTCCACCAGATACTCGGTGTAGGTGTTGTCGGAGTAGGTGAACGCCGCGCCGAGCGAGACCCCGCCCGCGAGACCCGCGCGGAGGCCCAGCTCCGCCCCGGCCCGGCGGGCCCGGCCAGCGGTGAAATAGAAGCGCCCACCGCGATAGGGAACGATCTCGTTCTTCACCCGGGTGAGATAGAGCGCCGCATCGTAGCTAAGGCGTCGGAGGAGGCCGGTTTCTCTCAGGTGCAGCAGGTGCTTGGTCCCGGCCTCGTAGGTCGTAGAGGTGATCGGCTCGAGCAGCGGATTGATCGCGGTGACCGTGTCCTGGCCGAAGGTGCCGGCCGGATCGGTTTCGTTGCCGGCCGGCGCTTCCACCCCGCCGCCGACGTTGAGGTACACGCTGTGGGCCGGGCTGAGTCGATAATTCAGGCCGAGCTTCGGGGAGACGTGGGTGAAGGCCTTGGTCGCGTCGAGGCTGGGGTCGATATGGCTGTCGTAGTAGTACCGGATCGCGTCGTAGCGAGCGCCAAGACTCACGGCCAAGCGATCGTTCAGTTCGAGCTCGTGCTGGAGAAAGACGCCGATGTTGTTTGCGCCCTCCCGCTTGTCATCGCGCAGCGTGTCTCCCCGCGTGCCTCCGGCCGCGAGAGTATAGAAGAGGATCGCGCCGTCCTGATAGGCCTCGTCGATGCCTGCGACGACGACGCCCCGAAGGGACGAGGTGTAGGGCACTCGCACCCGGCCCACCAGATTGCCGCCGACGTGGTAGCGGGTGAAGTCCCGAAAGGTTCCGCGTTCGGACCGCTGCAGGAACTTGGGGGCGACGAAGAGCACTCCGCTCAGGCTGAGCGGCTCGCCCGCATGGTCCACGGTGAGGCCGAGCCGGGCGACGCGATTCCGGCGGCGCTCGTTCCGGGCCAGGTAGGTGGCATTGGCCTGCTCCGGATTCGCGGCGATCTGGGCGGCCGTCAGGGGGCCGGGAATATCGAAGTCGTTCGCGCTGCCCATGCCGAACACGCCCAGCTCGGTGCGAGAACCCACTGGGGCGACCGCCCCGATGTTGAGCAGCGACCGCTCGCTGCCGGAGTGAGCCCGCCAGCCGTCGAAGCGGCTATGGACGAAGGAGCCCCACACCGGGCTTTCACCCAGCTGGGTGCTGGCGCGTGCAACGTATCGCTGCAAGCCGAATCCCCCGGCCATCGCCTCGGCCTGAAGCGAGCCTGGCGACGTCGGCCGGGTGGAAACCGTGATCACGCCACCGGCCGCATTCCCCCATAGCGACGAGGCGTTGGAGCGAACGACCTCGATCTGCTCGGCCGAGGCGAGATCGACTCCATCGAACGAAGTGCGACCGTCGGGCTCGGTTTCCGGAATGCCGTCGAGGAGCACTCGGATGCCGCGCGAGGTGCCCGCGTTGGATCGATCGCCGGCGCCTCGCGCACCAAAACCCCGGATCACAATGCGCACGTCCTGGTTGCCGTAACGCGACTGGGCCAACACGCCGGGCACCAGGTTCAGGGCATCGTCCAGCCCATAGCCGGCTCGGCCGAAGGCGTCGGTCGGCTCAACCGTGGTGACTGCGAGCGGCGTCGCGAACGCGCCGGTGGCTCGTCGGGTGGCCTTGACGGTGACCTCCGGGAGGACGTAGCCGGACGAATCGCGAGTGCGGATGATCGTGTCGGCAGGCACCTGGGCGCTGAGAGATGGGCCGAGACACCCGATGATGCAGAGCGCAACGAGAGACCGCGTGATAGTCGATCCGGGAGGCATAATGTGGTCGAACATGGGGCGCACCATCCGGAACGGCAAGCGTTCTTGGTGCTGCGGTGCGACCTCAGGGCTCCTCATCCGCGCCGAAGGGCTCTCCCGGTGGCGCCGGCAGCGCAGTTGGCGCCGGAACGCTGCGATCGCGCTGCCAGGCTCCGATCTCCGCCGCAATGGCGCGCCAGTGGGCGCGGGCTTCGAGCGCCAGTCCGGCGCTCTGGGCGCGGCCGTCTGCCTCGACGCGCAGGGTTCGCAAGGTGAGCTCCGCAGCGGCTCGCACATCCGCGGCAGCCCCCGTATCCGCAGCCAGCGCGACCAGCCGATCCACATAGCCGCGCTGCACCACTCGCCGAATCGCCGCGTCACGGGCAGAGCGTTCCGGCGGCGCGTCCCAGAGGCTCCGCTCCACGGTCGCGAGCAGCTCGGCCAGGCCCAGCTGTCCCGGATCGTGAGCGGATTGTTGGAGCAGGCGGGCGAGACGGTCGGGTTGGAGCAGCGGCTGGAGGACCAATTGCGCCAGCGCGCCGGCTGCGCCGAACTCGTCGAAGGTGGGCTGGGTGCGGGAACGGAACAGCTCCACTGACGGATCGTAGCCGAAGGGCCGGGGCCCGAGCAGGGTCAACACCGTGTCCGGAATCCCGAGCTCGCGGGGGGTGAGCGCACCGAGCAGCTGCGCGAGCGCCGCCCGCTGGCGAGCCCCCGGCACCGGCCGGGTTTCCTGTTGGCCGTCTCCCGCCAACGCGTGCTGGTATTCGACCCCACCGATGACCTTGGCGGCACTCCGCAGGGCAAAGCGGTGAAAGAAGTAGAGTGGGGCGAACCGCTCCTGCAGCGTGGCTACCGGCTCGCCGGGCTCGAGGTTCCGAAGTCCGAACTCCGCCATGGCGCGGCGGCGCACGGCCACCTGATCCCTGAGGAAAGCTTCGGGCGAAGCCTGATCGTCCCACAGATTGCCCCGGGGGTCGCTGGCGAAATCGGGCCTGGCATCGGCATCGGTGAGGAAGAGCAGTCCGCGGCGGAGGCCTTCAGCGACGATAGCGTTGAGCGAGTCGGCTTGGTGCTCCGGCGGGAAGATGCCATAGGCCCAGCGGACGGCGAGCACGTCGTACTCGCCGGGGCCGGTGGCATAGGCGTCGCTCAGGTCGATCTGGCCATCCGGGCCGAGCCGTACACGGGGTGCAGGATAGTCCATCACCGAGCCGCGTCCGTAGGTCGACGCGATGTAGTTGTGGGCCATGCCCAGGGTGTGGCCGATCTCGTGCGCGGTGATCTGCCGCACCCGGCCCAGCACGAAGTGAGTGTCGGCCGCGGTCTTCGCGCCGGCCAGCGCGGCCACGATGTTGTAGGCGGTGCGTCCGCGGTGGGAGTCCAGGCGGGCCATGCCCTTCACGATCTCGCCGGTCCGGGGATCGATCAGGGCTTCGCCATAGCTCCAGCCGCGCTCGTTGCGATTCTCCCATTGCACCACGTTATAGCGGAGGTCCATCGGATCGGCGCCCTCCGGCAGCAGCTCCACCCGAAACCCACCCTTCAGCCCGGCGCGGTCGAACGCCTGGACCCAGAACCGCGCGCCCTCCAGCGTGGCGCCGCGAATCGGCTCGGGGATGCCGCGGTCTATGTAGTAGATCAGGGGATTCCGAATCGGGCTCTTCGGATCGGCCGGGTTCGCGCGCTCGAGTCGGTGCCGGGCGATCCAACGACGCTCCAGCGGCGCCTGGACCGGCTGAGCGTAGTCCTTGAAGCTGATAGCAAAGAAGTTCATCCGGGGATCGAACGCCCGGGGCCGGTAGGCCCCGTCGGGGAGGGCTGCGAGCGTCAGATGTTGCCGGACGGTGAAGGCACGCCCGTCGGGCGCGATAGCAGCCACAACCTCGCCCGGCCGGTCTCGGGCCTCGAAGGTGAGCGCCATCTCGAGCTCGGTGTTCCGGGGATAGGCACGAGTCGATGCCTCGTAGAGGAACGAACGCTCCCGCGACGGAGCGTAGCCGCCCTGGCCGGCACGACCGAGCGCTCCCGCGACGTCGATCCAGTCACGCCGCACTAGCTCGGCCGCGTCGACCAGCACCCGCTCGCCCGTCTGGGCCAGGAGCGGCAGGGCCGCCACCGTGCTGGGCGCGAAGGCCTCCTCGACGGAGCGACTATGCGCGGGGTTGTCCGCAAAGGTGCTGCGGTAGCTCCAGTTTTCCAGCACGAGAACCTGGGCCGGGCCGGCGGGCTGGAAGCGCGCGACGTAGCAGCGCCCGCCGCTGCCGCGATCGAGGCCCACGGGGTTCGAGCCAAGGCCGGTGGCGAGGGTCGCGCAGAGCAGCATTCGGCTGCCGTCCGCCGGCAGCTCGAGCCACACGTTCCCGGCACGCCGGTCGAGCACAATGGGGACGAAGCCGTCCCGCCGTTCGAGGCCACCGCTTTTGGCGGCGATTGTCGGGAGCGCGGGAGCTTGAGGGCGGGGTTGTTGCGCGGCGAGGAGCGCAGGCAGAACGAACCAGAGGACCAGCAGGTGGCGAGACCTGGCGAGGGACATCGGATTTCCAGTCGAGGGCGAATGAGACGCCGGCGCGGATGAGCCTCGCAATCTACGGAAGCTGGGCTCAACAGAAAGCCGCCCGCCCCGAAACGGGGCGGGCGGGCAATCCGGTTGCAGGTTGGTTTAGTGAGACGAGTCCGGCCGGCTGACGCTGTCGGATGCGGAATCCCGCGCCATGCTACTGGTCGTCGTGGTATCGGCGGCGCCCTCATCGCCGTCGCTCGGGTTGGCGCCGGCAAGCTCGTCCCGCCACTGCTCGACCGAGACCTGGAAGTCACGCGCCAGACTCGCCACGTCGATCTCTGCGCCGGTCGAATCCTGGCTGCCGGTCTTCACGCGCTCGAGTCCGAGCGACGCGTTGGCGTAGGTGCTGTCGGCCGCGAGCGCCGCCTGGTAGGCAGCCTCCGCCGCCGCCGGGTACCCGCTCCGCTCGAGCGCTTGACCCAGGTTGTTCTGAAACACCGGCGCGGCGGGCTTGAGCTGGGTGGCTCGCGCCAGAGGCGGGAGGGCCTCGCTGTAGTGCCCCTGCTGGATGTACACCAGGCCCAGGTTGTTCATGGCCCAGACGTCACGGTCGTCAAGCGTGATGGCGTGACGATACGCTTCGACGGCCTCGTCCGCATCACCCAGCTCAACCTGCGCCCGGCCCAGCAGGCGCCACGCCTCGGCCGAGGCGGAGTCGTGCTCGAGGGCAGTCTGCACCCGCTCCAGCGCTTCGTCCGCACGGCCGAGGTCGAGCAGGACGCGGGCCGAATTGAGCCAGCTCTTCTGGTGCTTGGGATCCAGCTTGAGCGCCTGGTCGAACGCGACCTCCGCCTGCGCCAGGTTGCCGGCCTTCCACCAGGCCAGGCCGAGCATGTAGAAGCCCCAGGGGTTCTCGGGCTTCCGCTCGGTGTAGCTGGCGAAGAGGTCCGCTGCCTCGGCGTAACGGCCCGCAGCGAACACGGCCTCGGCACTCTCGTAGCTCACGGCTGTCGTTGCCGGCTGGCTGGTGGTGCTGGTCGACGACGTCGTGGTCGGCGTGGTGTCTACGGTAGCGCCGGTCGCGACCGTGGTGGTGGTGCGGGGGCGGTCGCCGCCGCCGCAGCCGATGGCAAGGGCCAGCAGGGGAGAAACGGTGACGAGGGTGACGCGGGTGAACGGGTTGGCGAACAACATGGTTGCTCCTCGGTGCGGCGCCGGCGGCGCGTGGGGATGACTGGGACGCCACCGGGAAAGGCAACCGCAGGGCCGCGCGCTCGGCCGCTCGAGGCGAACGGCCGAAGCCGAGATGGGACAGGTGGTTTTGAGCGGGGGGCGGGCGCGGTCTCAGGAGGGGCAGCCGACTGATCGTGTTCGAAGGGACACGAGCAAGGGCCGGGTCATGTGTCCGCTACGACACGGCCGTAGCAGGGCGGCATGTGGGCAGGGCTCGCGCTCAGCGAGACGCCCGCCGCTCGACCCCGAGCCGTCGCATGATCTTGAGGAGGCTGGCATGATCGGCGAGGCCGAGCTCTTCGGCAGTGCGGGTCACGTGCCAGGCGTTCCGCTCGAGCGCGCCGATCACGATCTGCCGCTCCGCTTCGCTACGCAGTTCCTGAAACGAGCCGCCGTCACGGATGCCGCCTCGGCGCGATGCGGAATCGAGAATGTCGGCCGGTACGTGGTCCGGTCCGATCACGTCGCCCTCGGCCGCAATCACCATGCGCTCGACCACGTTGCGGAGCTCGCGAACGTTGTTGCGGGCCCAGTCGTGGGCCATGAGGCTGTCGAGCGCCTCTCCGGCAATCCGCTTCTTTCGGATCCCGAAGCGGTCGCAAATTCCTGTCAGGAACGCGTCAGCCAGCGCCGGAACATCGGATCCGCGCTCGCGAAGCGGCGGGACCCGAACCACGTGGACGTTGAGCCGAAACAGGAGGTCCTCGCGAAAGCGGCCGCCGGCAACGTCGCCGTCGAGATCGCGGTTGGTAGCGGCCACGATTCTCGCCTCGACCGGTATCGCCCGGTTCCCGCCCAACCGGGTGACGCGGCGGTCCTCCAGCACCCGCAGCAGCTTGGCCTGCGCAGCCGGCGGCAGCTCGCCAATCTCGTCCAGAAAGAGGGTGCCCCGCTCGGCCGCCTCGAAGGCACCACGCCGGGTGGCCGTGGCACCGGTGAAGGCTCCGCGCTCGTGCCCGAACAGCTCGCTCTCGACCAGCGACTCGGGAAGGGCGGCGCTGTTGAGGGCAACGAAGGGCGCCTTCGGGTTCGCGCCGAGCCGGTGGAGGTCCCGTGCGACCAGCTCCTTGCCTGACCCGCTTTCGCCGAGCACGAGAACCGGGCTCGGAATCGGCGCCAGCCGCGCGATCGACTCCCGCAGCTTGCGGATCGGGGCGCTGTCACCGATCAGGGAGCTCTCCGCGTCGAGCCGGCGGCGGAGCGACCGGACCTCGGCTTCCAGGCGGTGCCGTTCCAACACGGTCTCGATCTCGCGGACCACGCGCTCCATCGGCTCGCTCTTGTCGATGAATCCAGCCGCACCGGACCGCACTGCCTGGATGCAGCGGTCGTAGTTCCCGGTACCGGTGTAGACGATGACCGGAACCTCGGCACCGCGGCGCTCGAGCGCCCGGAGCACCTCGAATCCGTCCATACCCGGCATCTCCAGGTCCAGAACGACGCAGGCGGGCGCCTCGCGGGCAACCACATCGAGTGCCTGCTCGCCACCGACCGCGACGAGGGTGTCGTAACCGCCGAGTCGCTTGAGGTCGTAGGCGTACTGCTCGGCCATCGCGGGTACGTCGTCCACCACCAACACCAACGTCAACTGGCATCTCCTCGAAAATTTTTCACCGCAGAGGCGCAGAGGGCGCAGAGAAGTAAGCAACAATGGGCTTGCTCTGCGTTCTCTGTGCCTCTGCGGTTCAAGCGTTGACGACCGGCAGCTCGATGATCACCCGCGTACCGACGCCCGGCTCGGTCTCTACCCGCAGGCGGCCGCCCAGATCCTGGATCAGCCGCCGAACGATGGTGAGGCCGAGCCCGGTTCCCCGCTCTTTGGTGGTATAGAAGTCGTCGAAGGCCCGGTCGAGCTCGGCCTTGGTCATTCCGCGGCCGTCGTCCGCCACGATGATCCGGGCCAGGGGCAGGCCCGGCTCGCCGGCAAGCTCCGTCGTAATGGTGACGGCGGCGTGGGGCCTCCCGTCCAGGCTGTCGGCCGCGTTGCCCACCACGTTCTCCAGGATCCGCCGGATGGCGAGTGGGTCGCCGTTGACCGGCGGCAGGTCGTCAGCCAGAGCCACCCGGAGTGGCGCTCGGCTCCCCGTCAGGCGGACGACTTCGTGCACCACCGCGTTCACATCGCAGGGCCGCGGCACCATCACGGGGGTCAGCCGAGCGTAATTGCCGGCCAGGGTGTCGAGGTAGCCCACGCTCGACTCGAGGGTGCCCCGCCGCTCTTCGAACACCTGGGACAGTGTGGCCGGCTGCTCGGCGGCTACCTGTGTGAGGTGCCGAAGGACGTGGCGAATCGGGGCGAGCCCGTTCTTGATATCGTGGTTGACCTGCCGGGCCACGTCGCCGAGCGTCGCCCGGCGCTCCGCTTCGCGCAGCCTGACAGTGCTCTGCCGGAGCCGCGTCGTCATCTCTCCGAGGAGGCGAGACAGCGCACCGATCTCGT
>JBIOTT010000277.1:0-5521 GCA_044866195.1 Gemmatimonadales bacterium | reverse complement strand
CCTACGCTCCGGCAAGCGGCCTGGCGAAGGGCGGCTACATCCTCGCGGACCCGCCGGATGGGAAGCCCGACGTGCTGCTGCTCGCCACCGGCAGCGAAGTCTCGCTCTGTCTCGCGGCCCGCGACCGGCTCCTCGCCGAGGGCGTGCAGGCTCGGGTAGTGAGCCTGCCGTGCTGGGAGCTGTTCGACGAGCAGCCGCTGGACTATCGCGAAGCCGTGCTTCCGCCCGACGTGACGGCGCGGGTCGCGGTCGAGCAGGCGGCCACGTTCGGATGGGAGCGCTATGCTGGCCCCCAGGGCACCATTCTCGGCATGCGCTCCTTCGGCCTCTCTGCGCCCATGAAGGTCGTGGCGCAGCACTTCGGCTTCGCGCCGGAGCAGATCGTTGCTGCCGCGCGCGAGCAGCTGGCTCATCGGCGGGGGCCGGCTCACGTGTGAGCCAGCCAGCGGGCCGGCAGGTCCTCACGATCAATACCGGCTCATCCAGCCTGAAAGCTGCCGTGTATCTCATGGACGAGTCCGAGCGCCGGCTGCTCCGGATGGAGGCGAGCCGGATCGGCTCCCCGGCCAGCTGGCTTCAAGTGATCGGTCCCGACGGCAGCCGGCTTTTCGACGGCGCTCAGGGGCTGCCCGATCACGCCGCCGCCCTGGACGCGGCGCTAGGATGGATGCAGCGCTGCGATCGGCCGCTCGAGCCGCAGGTGGTGGCCCACCGCGTGGTTCACGGGGGAGGGCGCTATTGGAACCCGGCGCCGCTTACCGAGGATCTCCTAGCGGCACTGGAAAATCTGGTAGCGGTCGATCCCGAACACATGCCGCATGCGCTTGCGTGCATGCGGGCGGTGGCCCGCACCCATCCCGGCTGGCTTCAGGTAGCCTGCTTCGATACCGGATTTCACCATGGCATGCCCCCGGTGGCCCGGACCTATGCCCTTCCGCGAAGGCTTACTGCGGCAGGCATCGTTCGATACGGCTTTCACGGCCTGTCGTACGAATACGTGACGCAACGGCTCCGGGAGCTGGAGGGTGCGGCCGCGGCCGGACGGGTAATCGTCGCGCACCTCGGCAATGGGGCGAGTCTGGCCGCCATCCGGAACGGCCAGAGCATCGATACCACGATGGGCTTTTCGCCCACGGGAGGCCTCGTCATGGGAACCCGGTGCGGCGACCTCGATCCGGCGCTGGTGCTGTATCTCCTCCGCCACCAGCAATTCAGTGCGGACCAGGTGAGCCACCTCCTCAGCAGCCAGTCAGGCCTCCTCGGCGTCTCGGAGACCACGCAGGACATGCGCGACCTGCTGGAGCGGGAAGCCGCCGATCCGCGCGCGGCCGAAGCCGTAGCACTCTTCTGCTATCAGGCAGCGAAGTACCTCGCCGCCTGTGCGGCCGCGCTCGGCGGGCTCGACCTCCTGGTCTTTACGGCCGGCATCGGCGAGCGCGCGGCACCGGTACGCGAGCGGATCTGCGCCCGGCTCGGTTTCCTGGGCCTGGAGCTCGATCGGGAAAGGAATCAGCGCCACGACCGGGTCATCTCGAGTGAGGCGAGCCGGATAAGGGTGCGGATCGTCAAAACCAACGAAGAACTCATGCTCGCGAGGCATGCGAATCGCCTCGTGACCTAGGAGCGTTTCTCAATGACAACCCTGGTCTTCGATCCCAAGCTGTCCAGCTCGGTGCCGCGGGCTGGGGCGACCGTGCGGCCCGCCGAGGTGCCTGAAGGCCCACTCTCGCCCGATGAGCTCGACCGGATCCACCGCTACTGGTGCGCGACCAACTACCTGGCGGTGGGCCAGATCTACCTGGTCGACAATCCCCTCCTCCAGACACCGCTCGCGCCGGAGCACATCAAGCCGCGACTGCTGGGTCATTGGGGGACGACGCCCGGCCTCAATTTCATCTACGTCCACCTGAACCGGCTGATCCGGGCGCGGGGCGCCGACGTCCTCTTCATCGCCGGCCCAGGGCATGGAGGGCCAGCGCTCAACGCGAACTCATATCTCGAGGGCTCCTACAGCGAGGTGCACCGTCACATCACCCGGGACGCCGCCGGCATGCGGCTTTTCTTCCGGGAGTTCTCGACCCCGGGCGGCGTGCCCAGCCACTGCGGTCCGCACGTGCCCATCTCGATTCACGAGGGGGGTGAACTGGGCTACTCGCTGGTGCATGCGTACGGCGCCGTATTCGACAACCCGGATCTCCTCGCCGCCTGCGTGATCGGTGACGGCGAGGCGGAGACCGGACCGCTCGAGGGGAGCTGGAAGGGCAACAAGTTCCTCAACCCGGTGCGGGACGGCGCGGTCCTCCCGATTCTGCACCTCAACGGCTACAAGATCGCCGGTCCGACGGTGGACGCCCGGACCAGCGACGCCGAGCTCATGTGGCGGTTCCGCGGGCTGGGCTACGAGCCGTTGTTCGTCGAGGGCGACGACCCGCCGACCATGCACCAGCTCTTCGCCAGCGCGCTCGACGGTTGCTACCAGGAAATCCGGCTGATTCAGCAGGAAGCGCGGCGCAGAGGGTTCCGCGGCCGCCCCACCTGGCCCATGATCGTCCTGCGGACTCCCAAGGGATGGACCGGCCCCAAGGAAGTGGATGGCGTGCCGATCGAGGGGACGTTCCGCGCGCACCAGGTCCCGCTCGAGCGGGTGCGCGAGAATCCGGCGCACCTCCGCATGCTCGAGGATTGGCTCCGAAGCTACCGGCCGGAAGAGCTGTTCGATCCCGACGGCCAGCTGGTCTCAGGGCTGGCGGAGCTGGTCCCCGAAGGGGACAAGCGGATGGGCGCGACCCCGCACGCCAACGGCGGACGCATTTTGAAGGCGCTCGAGCTGCCCGATTTCCGAGTCTACGCGCTCGACCTGCCGGGGCCCGGGGCCGTGCAAGCCGAAGCCCCCCACAAGCTGGGGGAATTCCTCCGCGACGTGATCCGGCTCAATCCCGCGACCTTCCGGCTGTTCTGCCCGGACGAGACCAACTCCAACCGGCTCAACGCGGTCTTCGAGGCGACCCAGCGCGTCAGCGTCGCCGAGACGGTGCCGATCGACGACCATGTGGGCCCGGATGGCCGGGTGATGGAGGTCTTGAGCGAGCACTGCTGCCAGGGCTGGCTCGAGGGATATTTGCTCACCGGCCGCCACGGTGCGTGGTCCTCGTACGAGGCGTTCGCTCAGATCGTAGACTCGATGCTGACGCAGCACGCCAAGTGGATCGAGCAATGCGTGGAGCTCCCATGGCGCAAGCCGCTCGCGTCGCTCAATGTCTTCCTGACCAGCCACGCCTGGCGCAACGATCACAACGGGTTCAGCCACCAGTCCCCCGGCTTCGTGGACAACGCGCTGGGACGGCGCAGCCAGGTGATCCGGATCTATTTCCCGCCCGACGCAAACACCTTGCTGTCGGTGTTCGACCACTGCCTGCGCAGCCGCAACTACGTGAACGTGGTGACCTGCGGCAAGCAGCCCCAGCTGCAGTGGCTCGACATGGAGCGCGCAATCGATCACTGCACCCGGGGCGCGTCGAGGTGGGAGTTCGCCAGCAGCGATGCGAACCAGGAACCGGACGTCGTGCTGGGCTGCGCCGGCGACGTTCCCACGCTCGAGACCTGCGCAGCGTCCTGGCTGCTCCAGAAGCACGTGCCCGGGATCCGCGTCCGCCTGGTGAACGTGGTCGACCTCGGGGTCCTGATGACCCCCGATCGCCACCCGCACGGAGTAGCGGACGGCGTTTTTGAGGAATGGTTCACGCCCGCGGTGCCGGTGATCTTCGCTTATCACGGCAGCCCGTGGGTGATGCACAGCGTGGTCCACGGGCGGGCCAACGAAGCGCGGTTCCACGTGCGCGGCTTCATCGACCGGGGCACCACGACCACCCCTTTCGATATGACGGTGCTCAATGGCATGAGCCGGTTCCACCTCGCCATCGAGGCGCTCAAGTATGTCAGCCGGCTCCGGTCCTCCGCCTCCGAGGCCATCGATCTGTTCGAGCGACGGCTGGCGGAACACCGGACCTACATCCGGGAGCAGCTGGAGGACCTTCCCGAGATTGCGAACTGGCGCTGGACCGCCGATTTCAGCGAGCCGGCCGGTGCGGTGCCCCAGGCCGAAGGGCGCTCGCCGGGGCAAGTGTTCAGCGATGCGTGAGGGCACCGGAGCGGCGACCGACTACAAGCAGCAGGCCGCCGAGCGCGCGGTCGATCTGGTGAAACCCGGGATGGTGGTCGGGCTGGGCACGGGAAGCACCGCTGTGTTTGCGATTCGGCGGATCGGTGCGCTGCTCCGGGCCGGTAAGCTGCGCGAGGTGACCGGCGTTCCCACGTCGACCACAGCTGAGGCCGAGGCACGGCAGGCAGGTATACCACTGGTCAACCTCGACCTCGCTCGTGAGGTCGATCTCACCATCGACGGGGCCGATGAGGTAAGCCCGGCGCTCGACCTGATCAAGGGGCGGGGGGGCGCCTTGTTGCGGGAGAAGGTCGTAGCCCAGGCCAGCCGTCGCGAGATCATCGTGGTGGACCAGAGCAAGCTCTCGGCACGGCTGGGAACCCTCTCGCCCGTGCCGGTGGAGGTGCTGCGCTTCGGCTGGCGCTCGCAGGCTGGCTTTCTGGAGTCCCTGGGGGCCCGGGTCGAGCTCCGTTCCGGACCGAACGGTGAGCCTCTGGTGACCGACGAGGGCAATCTCGTTCTCCTTTGCAGCTTCGGGCCGCTGGACGCGCCGGCCCAGCTGGCTGCACTGCTGGCCGCCCGGGCCGGGATTGTCGCGCACGGCCTGTTTCTGGGGCTCGCGACCGACCTGATCGTGGCCGGGCCGGACGGCATCGAGCAGCGGAGCCGGCCGGCTGACGGACCCACCGCGTGACCGTCCAGATCGTCCCCGACCAGGCGGCCCTGGCTCACGAGGTGGCGGAGCTCGTCGTCGCCGCCGCTGTTAGGGCCATCGCCGACCGAGGCCGGTTCACTCTGGCGCTGGCCGGCGGCTCGACGCCCAGGGCCGCCTACACCCTCCTGGCCGGCGATTCCTTCGCGCGCAGGATCGACTGGGCCCGGGTGCTGCTGCTCTGGGGTGACGAGCGGTGTGTGCCACCGGACGATCCGCTGAGCAACTACCGGATGGTGCGTGAGGCGCTGCTCGAGCGGGTTCCGATTCCGCCGGCCCATGTTTACCGGATCCGGGGCGAGGCCGACCCCCGCGAAGCCGCCGCCGATTACGAGCGAGTGCTCAGGGAGCTGCTGGGCACCGATGCCGCCACCGACGCCCCATCCGACGGGCCCGACCTGGTCCTGCTCGGCATGGGCGAAGATGGGCACACCGCATCGTTGTTTCCCGCTCACACCGGGGTGAAGGCCACCCGGCGCTGGGTGGTGGCCGAGTATATAAGCGCCGTCGGCATGTGGCGGGTGACCCTGACACCGGTGGTCCTCAATGCCGCCAAGCAGGTCGTATTTGTGGTGGGCGGGGCAGCCAAGGCCGAGGTGCTGGGCCAGGTGCTCGAAGGTCCCTTCACCCCGGATCGGCTGCCGGCCCAG
>JBIOTT010000276.1:0-18448 GCA_044866195.1 Gemmatimonadales bacterium | reverse complement strand
GGCCGCGACTCGGCGGGGGTGGGCGCTCGCCACCTGTTCGCGGACGCGGCGGATGTGCTCGGGCGTCGTGCCGCAGCAGCCCCCGATGAAACGCACGCCGGCTTGGATGAGTCGCCGGGCATATTGCGCCATGTAGTCGGGGCTCGCGAGGTAGATCCGCCGGTCTCCCACCGCCCGCGGCAGTCCGGCGTTGGGCTGGGCCGACAGGGGGATCGTCGTCACCGCGGCCATCCGCTCGATCGCGTCGAGCATCGGCGCCGGGCCCACCGAGCAGTTGAGCCCGATCACGTCCGCGCCCCACTCCGCGAGCTGCGTGGCGACCGACTCCACCGAGGTTCCGTATGGCGTGGTGCCGTCCTCGCCCACCGTCATCTGGGCCACGACAGGGAGGGCTGACAGCCGCCGCACCGCCAGTAGCGCGGCATGCAGCTCCTCGACGTCGCTGAACGTCTCCAGGATGAACCCGCCGACGCCGCCTTCGACCAGACCGGTCACCTGCCGAGCGAAATGCTCCACGGCCTCGCTCTTGGCTGTGGGCCCCCATGGCTCGATCCGGATGCCCAGCGGTCCGATGGCGCCGAGCACGGTGGCTCGCCCGTGTGCCGCCCGCAGCGCGATCTCCACCGCCGCCCGGTTGATCTCCCTGGTGCGGTCCTCGAGACCGTAAGCCGAGAGCTTCACCGGATTCGCCCCGAAGGTGTTGGTCTCCAGAATCTCGGCGCCGGCGCGCACGTAGGCTTCGTGCACCTCCTGCACCAGGCCCGGCTGGGTCAGGTTGAGCTCGTCGTAGCAGACGTTCACGAACACGCCCCGGCCATAGAGCATCGTGCCCATGGCACCGTCGAAGACGTGCACTCGGCCGTCGGCGATCAGATCATGCAGGCTGGGCATTTTGTCTGTTGATTTTCAACGCAGAGGCGCAGAGGGTTCCTCCAGCAACCAAGGCTCCGCTTGCACAACCACAAAGAATCTTGGTGGGCGCGCGAGTGGAACTCCGATGGAGCGAGGAACCCTCTGGGCCCTCTGCGCCTCTGCGTTGAAAGCATGATAAAGATCACCGGTCGTAGTTCAGGTTGGGCGCGAGCCAGCGCTCGGCGGTCGCCAGGTCCATGCCCTTGCGCCGGGCGTAGTCTTCGACCTGATCGCGCTCGATCTTGCCCACCCCGAAATAGGCCGACTCCGGCCGCCAGAAATACCAGCCGCTCACCGCTGCCGTCGGGAGCATGGCAAAGCTGTCAGTCAGCGTGATACCGGCGTTACGCTCCGCCTGCAGCAGATCGAACAGGATCTGCTTCTCGGTGTGGTCGGGGCAGGCGGGATAGCCCGGCGCCGGGCGGATGCCCTGATAGCGTTCCTGGATCAACCCCTGGTTGTCGAGTGACTCGTCCGGGGCATAGCCCCACAACTCGGTCCGGACCCGCTGGTGCAGCCGCTCCGCAAAGGCCTCGGCCAGCCGGTCGGCGAGGGCCTTGGCCAAGATGGCGTTGTAGTCGTCGTGGAGGGCCTGGTGGCGGGCCACGAGCGCATCGAGGCCGTGCCCCGCGGTGACCGCAAACGCTCCAACGTAGTCTCGCACGCCGCTGTCCCGGGGAGCCACGAAATCGGCCAGTGCCAGATTGGGCCGGCCATCCCGCTTGGCCATCTGCTGCCGGAGCGTGTGGATCACGCCGATCACCGTCGAGCGCGAATCGTCCGCATACAGCTCGACGTCGTCTCCCACCGCGTTGGCGGGAAAGAATCCGAGCACGCCCCGCGCGGTGAGAGCCCGGTCCCCGACCATGGCGCGCAGCATGTGTTCGGCGTCTGCGAACAGGCCGCGAGCCGCCTTGCCGACCTTGGGGTCATCGAGGATGGCCGGATAGTGGCCCGCCAACTCCCAGGTCTGGAAGAACGGGGTCCAGTCGATCCGGTCGATCAGCTCCTCCAGCGGATAGTGATCGAACGCCTTGACCCCGAGGAAACAGGGCTTGGGCGGCGGGGTGGCTCGCCAGTCGATCGGCAGCCGGTTGGCCCGCGCCTCCGCGATCGTCGGGCGCTGCTCCGCAGCCGACCGCTGGGCCCGCGCCTCCCGAATGCCCTGGTACTCGTCGGCGATCCTTTTCAGGAACGCGCCCCGTCCGCCGCTCTCGCTCAGCAGGTTGCTGGCCACCCCGACCGCGCGCGAGGCGTCGAGCACGTGCACCGTTGGCGCGTGGTACTGGGGCGCGATCTTCACCGCCGTGTGCACCCGCGAGGTGGTGGCGCCGCCGATGAGGAGCGGCAGCTCGAATCCCTCGCTCTCGAGCTCGCTCGCCACGAACGCCATCTCTTCCAGCGACGGCGTGATCAGTCCCGACAGCCCGACCAGGTCCACCCGCTCCGTCCGCGCCGTCTCCAGAATCTTCGCGGCCGGCACCATGACGCCGAGGTCGATCACGTCGTAGTTGTTGCACTGAAGCACGACGCCCACGATGTTCTTGCCGATGTCGTGCACATCGCCCTTCACGGTGGCGAGCAGCACCTTGCCCTTGGGTTTGGCACCCGCCTGCTTTTCCGCCTCGATGTAGGGCACCAGGTGCGCCACCGCCTTCTTCATGACCCGGGCGCTCTTTACCACCTGCGGAAGAAACATCTTTCCCGAGCCAAACAGATCCCCCACGACGTTCATGCCGTCCATGAGGGGCCCCTCGATCACCTGAATCGGTCGATCGAACAGGCGACGGGCCTCTTCGGTGTCCTCCACGACGTAATCGGCGATGCCCTCCACCAGCGCATGGGTGAGGCGCTCGTGCACCGGCGCCGCCCGCCATGCCAAGTCGACCCTCCCGCCCGCTCCCGCCCGCTCCCGCCCGACTGTCTCCGCGATCTCAAGTAGCCGCTCGGTGGCATCGGGTCGGCGGTTCAGCACGACGTCTTCCACCCGCTCGAGCAGCGCGGGCTCGATGTCGCTGTAGATCGGGAGTGCGCCGGCATTCACGATCCCCATGTCCATGCCGGCATGGATGGCGTGGTAGAGAAAGACGGCGTGAATCGCTTCCCGCACCGGGTCGTTGCCCCGGAACGAGAACGACACGTTGCTCACTCCCCCGCTCACCAGCGCGTGCGGAAGTGTGGCCTTGATCTGGCGAGTGGCCTCGATATACGCGTTGGCATAACCGGCGTGCTCCTCGATGCCGGTCGCGATCGCAAAGATGTTCGGGTCGAGATGACGTCTTCGGGCGGGAAGCCGACCTGCTCGGTGAGAATCCGGTACGAGCGGCTACAGATCGCGACCTTCCGCTCCGCCGTGTCGGCCTGGCCCTGTTCGTCGAAGGCCATGACGATCACGGCGGCCCCGTAGCGCCGGACCAGCCGGGCATGATGGATGAACGCGGCCTCGCCCTCCTTGAGTGAGATCGAGTTGACCACGCCCTTTCCCTGCACGCATTTGAGCCCCGCTTCGATGACCGACCACTTGGACGAATCGATCATGATCGGCACCCGGCTGATGGTGGGCTCCGACGCGACCAGATTCAGGAACGTCCGGATGGCGTGCTCCGAGTCGAGCATCGCTTCGTCCATGTTCACGTCGAGCATCTGGGCGCCGCTCTCGACCTGCTGGCGGGCCACCTCGAGCGCCGGCTCGTACTGGCCCTCCAGAATCAGCTTGGCGAACCGCCGGGAGCCGGTGACGTTGGTCCGCTCGCCCACGTTCACGAAATTGGTCTGGGGACCGATCACCAGCGGCTCGAGCCCGCTCAGCCGGCAGCGATGCGGCAGCTCGGGCGGGCGCCGAGGCGGCAGTCCGTGCACCGCCTCGCTGAGCGCGCGGATGTGGGCCGGGGTCGTCCCGCAGCAGCCGCCCACCACGTTGACCAGGTGGTGCTCGGCGAACTCGCGAATCACTCCGGCCATCGCCTCGGCGGTCTCGTCGTACCCCCCGAATTCGTTGGGCAGGCCCGCATTGGGGTAGGCGCTCACGAAGGTCGGCGCGACCCGGGCGAGCTCCTGCACGTGCGGTCGTAGCGCCCGCCCGCCGAGCGCGCAGTTGAACCCGACGATCAGCGGCTCCGCATGCATCAACGAGTACCAGAACGCCTCCGGCGTCTGCCCAGACAGTGTCCGCCCGCTCTGGTCGGTGATCGTGCCCGACAGCATGAGCGGCACCCGGTCCCCCCGCTCCTCGAACACACTTTGGATGCCGAAGATCGCGGCCTTGGCGTTGAGGGTGTCGAAGATGGTCTCGACCAGCAGCAGGTCGACGCCCCCGTCCAGCAGTCCCCGCGTGGCCTCGGCGTAGGTTGTCGCCAGCTCCTCGAAGCTCACGTTGCGGAAGCCGGGATCGTGAACCTTGGGCGAGATCGACGCGGTCCGGCTGGTGGGGCCCATGGCGCCGGCGACGAAACGGGGGCGCCCCGGCTCGCGTGCCTCGAACTCGTCCGCGGCCGCGCGGGCGAGGCGGGCCCCTTCGTAGTTGAGCTCGTAGACCAGCCGCTCCATGCCGTAGTCAGTCATCGAGACCGCGGTGGAGTTGAACGTGTTGGTCTCGATGATGTCCGCCCCGGCGTCGAGATAGGCGCGGTGGATGTCCCTGATGATCGCCGGCTGGGTGAGCGAGAGCAGGTCGTTGTTGCCCTTGAGGTCCCGCGGCCAGTCGCCGAAGCGCGCCCCCCGATAGTCCCGCTCGGCCAGCTTGTGGGACTGGATCATCGTCCCCATGGCGCCATCCAGCACCAGGATCCGCTGCTCGAGAAGCGGCCGCAGCCGCGCAAGCCGCGCGTCGCGTGGGGCCCGATCGGCCGGCCCGGCAGGAATGGAGGGCGATGTCGTCATGGCTGCTCCCGACAACAAAAAAGCCGGCGCCAAAACGGCCCCGGGGTAGGCGTTTTAGCAGAATGTTTAACGTGGCCGCAAGCTGCCCCAAATCGCCACGAACACAATTGTCCCCTCCAACTTAGCACCCGGGGACCGGGTTTCAAGGGTGGCGGAGGGCCTTGTCGGGAATCCGTTTCGGGGCTCGGGTCTGGCGATCTACGGACCGGCCCAGTCAAACGAGCCTATATAACCCTGCTGGCCCGTGAGATCGAAGCTGATGTCAGGGTCCGAACAGACGGCCTTGGTCGACTTCCCGGCTCGGCCCGACGTGCAAAAGGGGTCGAAGGTGTTGGTCACCATGACCTCCTGCTCCTGCTGGGTCATGGGGTTCACCAGGGGTTCGTTGACCAGATCCACCACGCCAGGGATCCTGAAGGTACGGCGGCTTCTGGAACGTTCCATGTGAACGGGCGCAAATTTTATCCCCCGGTTTTCGCTGATTAGAGCCCCCACAACAGGCCAAAATCCTCCGGCCTGGCCCGACAGGATAGCCTCTAGCGCTTGCCTCTGCTCCGTTGTGGCGCGCTCGTCTATGTAAAAAGTGGCGGTGATGTTGCCCATGAACGGCGAGGCAGGCGCCGAGATGATGCCGGCCACCCCCAGGTCACTCAGGTCCAGGGGTCCGTACCTGCCCTCGCGAATGTCAAAACCAATGATTCCCTTACAGTAGCCCTTCGTAGGGGCAGCGCCGAATTTGCAGGGGCATCCAAAGTCGCAGCTGCACGCCTCCAGATAGTCCCCTTTCAAGGACCACGGAACCTCGGGCGTCATGGAGCACCTCCTGAGCTGGCCGGACCGTCTCCTAATTGGAGCGCGTCTCCGAGCCTGTCAAGCAGTCGCCGCTCATGGTGAGATGCCGAGTCGCTCGCGGGCCTCCGGCGCTGTCACCCCGACCACGTCCGCGACCTTCGCTCGACCCGATCGGCCGCTCACCAACTGGATTGCCGAGCGGGGAACCCTGAGGTGCTCGGCCAATAGCCGGACCAGGGCTTCGTTCGCGGCGCTGTCTACCGGCGGCGCGGCGATCCGCACCCGGATCTCGTCGCCCCTCAAGCCGACGACTTCATTGCGGGAGGCCCGGGGCTGCACCCGTAGCCGGAGCCGGACCCCATCCGGCGTCGCCGCCACTGCCGCTAGAGCAGCGCCCGCACCAGTGCCTGCTGCGCGATCCATAAGAGGAAGTAGGCAACCAACGGGCTCAGGTCGAGCGGCCCGAACGGCGGCAGCACCCGGCGGAGCGGCTCGAGCAGCCAGTCGGTGAGCAGAACGAACGGTCGCATCCACCGGCTGTACGGCGACACGCCGAACCAGGACGCGATCACGCGGATGAGCAGCGAGACCATCAGAATCCGGAATACCCACGACACGATCTCGATCACCCAGATCCGGGGCTCGGCCTGGGCCAATGCACCCACCTCGTATACCATGCCGATCAGCCATCGGACCAGGGAGATCAGCACCAGCCCGCCGATGATGGCGATGCCGAGCAGCCAGAGCGGCGCGTCCTGGGGACTGCCGCCGGCGCGGATGATCCGCCGCTCGAGCGGCAGCAGCACCGGCTCGCTGATCCGCCGCACGAACCGGGGCCAGGCGCCGAACGGGTTGAGCCGCCTCCGCCGAATGGCCCAATGGGTGACTGCGACCACGACCGCATAGCCGAATACCACCACCACGACGCCGCGGATGACGGCGTCGATCATCCCCGGGATCACGGGGCAGGGACCTCGTACCGGGCGATGGTGCCGGAGGCCGTGGTGCAGACCACGGTAAAGGTGCCGCCGGCCAGGGTCGCTTCCTCGAGAATCTCGGCGGTTCCTTCGCAGGACGCGACGGTGCGCCCGCGCGGCTGCCGAAAGGCGACGCTGACCACGGACGAATCACTGACTGTGCGGATACGGCGGACTATCAGCGGCGCCAGACTGTCGATCCCCATCTGGCGCAGGTCGGCCGGCGGACGGCCCCGGTGAGATCCCTTGTAGTCCGCCGCGCGGTCGGTCAGCCGAAACACTTCGCGGCCGAGGAGGGCGGCATCGCGGCGCTCGGGAGGCAAGCTGTCGAGCGCCGAGGAGCGGCTTGGCGCCTTGGAGGACGGCGAGGAGTCGGCGCACGCCGCGAGCCCCGCCAGCACGAACAGGACGGCACCCGAAGCCCGCCGGGTCATTCCATGGCGAATTCGCGGTTGAACACCACCTCGAAGCTGAACGTCTTTGCGCGGCTGCGGGTCTCCATGAGGTCGGCCACCCGGCGCAGGCGCTCGGGAATGCTCATGATCTTCTCCTGCGCCTTGCGGCCCAACTCCGACAGGCCATCGAGGCTCTCGAACTTCCAGTACCGGATCTGCTCCTGGACGATCCGCAGGTAATCGCGCGGGCCGTAGATGCCCGCGCGCCGGATCACGTCCGCGAGGTCCCGGAAGCCGGGCATCGAATAGCCGGGCATGTCGATGCTCGGAAGGATGAACGAGGCCGAGTGGAGCGCCTGGTCCGGATCGCGCTTGAGGATCTCTTCGAACACCGTCCGATAGAACGTGTAGTGGCGGGCCTCTTCCTTGGCCACGTTGCTCAGGATCTCGCCCAGGATCGGCTCGTATTCACCTACCAGGCGGCCGGTCTCGGCGTGCGAGTGCTGGGTCGCCCGCTCCTGGACTGTGGTATAGGCGAACACCCGGTACGGATCGCGATCCCACTCCGGGTGGAAGCCCGCCTTGAGGTATTCGAACTGCATTTCTTCGAGCCGCCGCTGGTGGAGGAGGCGAGCCTCCCGGGCATAGTCGTGGAGCACCTGCCCGTGCCGGTCTTCCTCGGCCGTCCAAAGATTGTTCCAGATCCGCCAGAAGCTGTCGTCGCCCAAGTACACCGCGAGGAGCCGGTGGAAGTGGGGCAGGCCCTCTTCCGTCAGCAGGTTGAGCGCCAGCGCTGCCCGTGCGGGGTCCGGGATACCAGCCGCCCGCTCCCGCAGCTGCTTGTAGTGGCTATCCGGACACTCGTCGCCCTTGGGTCCGATGAGCTCGGCGGGATACCACAGCTCCCGCTTCCGCTCGTGGTTATCCATCAGTTCGCGAACCTTGCCTTCCAGGTCCCGGAGAACCTCGAGCTTGGAGAAGATTTCGCGAGCAGATTCGGTGAGTCCCATGAGTCGCTTTCTAGGGGAAGGGAGCGGCGCGGAGCCCGAAGAAACCCCGCAACCGAAAGCAGAAAGACCAGCCACCAAAATTAGCGGCTGGTCGACTTCGTGCCAATCGGCGGAAATTCAGCCTATTCGCCGTTCAGCTCCTTCTCCAAAAGAACCCAGGTCCGCCCACCAATGTAGCCGGGGCGCCGCAACACCACGCGCCAACCCATCGCTCCCAGGAGCCCCTCGGACTGAAGGTCGTCCGTCCAGAACTCGGCCAGGTGGGCCCCGGCCTCGGCGGACCGCTGTTCGAACGCGGCCATCAGGCGGTGGGCATGTCCCTGGTGCCGCTCATTCTCGACCACGGCCACGTCCAGGAGGTGAGCCACGCCCCCCCGGAGGGAGAACCGGAGGCCCCCGATCCAATCGCCGATCTCGTTGCTGAGCACGAGGTAGCGGTCGTTGATCGGATTGCCCCAGCCGGCAGCCTCCTCCGTTTCCGCCACCAGCTCGGAGAACCAGCCGGCGAAGTCGCCGTCCTGCTCCATTTCCCGGATCTTGAGCTCACCCATGGTGACCTTGCCCCCAATGTTCCCCTCGGCCTAACGCAACACCGGTGCCACCGAGGCCCAGGCTGGTCGCCTACTGCCCTTCAACCGGTAAACGCATTACCCACCCCCCGGGTTCAGTTATGTACGGCGGCGGGCTCGATATGAGATTTCTGGTTTCCGGTTGCACCACCGGGCTATACTGACGCATGAGCGCGACGATCCACACCCAGCGACCCGTCACCGTCCCCTGCGCCTTTTGTGTGGTGTTGAACCGGGTCGACCTCGAGCGGCTCCACGATGGTCCTAAATGCGCCGAGTGCGGCCGGCCCATTCGGCTCGACCGCCCTGTCAAGGTGACCGACGCCAACTTCGACCGCGTCATCGCGGACGCCTCCGTACCCATTCTGCTCGACTGCCACGCCGACTGGTGCGGTCCCTGCCGCGCGATGGCCCCCACCCTGGACGAGCTGGCTCATGCCCGGACCGGCCAAGCCCTGGTTCTCAAGCTCGACACCGACGCGAACCCGCTGACCAGCCAACGTCTGGGCATCCGGGGCATACCCACCGTGGTCGCATTCCGGGGCGGCAGGGAGATCGGCCGGCACGTAGGGCTGGCTTCCCTCAGGGTGCTGGAAGAGCTGATCAGATAGCCGGCGCGGGTTGATTCCTACTGCAGTCCGGTCGCAATCCCAGTCACGATAGCCAGGCCGGCAAGTCCGAAGAGCAGTCCCCAGAGCGGCCCCGCAAATCGAAGCCACTGGTTGAACGGCACCCCAGCCGCGGCGAGGACGGCCATGAGCGCGCCGTTGGTAGGCGTGAGGATCTCGCACAGTCCGGCACCGTAGTGGTATGCCAGCACGGTGACCTGGCGGGAGAGGCCGAGGAGATCCGAGACCGGCACGAGGATTGGAATCGTCAGCACTGCCTGTCCGCTCACGCTCGGCACCGGGACATGCAGGATGGTGTGGGCGGCCATCATGCCGACCGCGGAGGCGGCAACCGGCAGATCGGCCAGTGGCGTGAACAACCCGTGCACTACCGTGTCCAGCACCTGCCCCTGGTCCAGGGCCACGTAGATCGCGCGCGCGAAGCCGATCACCATCGCGGCCCCTGCTACCGAGCGGACTCCGGTCACAAACGCTTCCGCGGTGCCCGACCATCCGAGTCCGGCGACCAGCCCTGCGGCCAGCCCCATGGCGAAGAAGACCGCCGATAGCTCGTCGAATCCCCAGCCGAGCTTGAGGATCCCCAGCACCAGAAGGGCGAACGAAGCCAGGACCAGTGCCAGAATGATCCCGGTCCGCACGCCGGCAACCTCATGAGGCGCCGGTGCCCCGATCGTCGCCTCCGGTGCGGTGCACGTGCGCCGGGCGTAGCGTAGGGTCCCCCAGATCCAGACAACCAGTGCGGCTCCCAGGAACAACGTCCGGAACGTTCCGCCCGAGAGCGGAGGCAGCTGGGCGAGCTTCTGCGCGATCCCCACCTGGAATGGATCGATCGGGCTGAACGCCGCCCCGATGGATGCGCTACCGAGGCTCACCGCGACTGCCGTCACCGCATCAAATCCCAGGCGGCGGGTCAGCAGCAGCAGAAGCGGCACGAACGCGATGATCTCTTCCTGCATGTTCTCGGTCATCCCCCCGACCGCGAAGGCCAGGCTCACGATCGGGATGACGAGGCTCTCGCGCCGGTCGACTCGGCGCGCCAGCCAACCGACCGCCCGACCCAGGGCTCCGGTCTGCTCCACTACGGCGAAGCCGCCGCCCACGAGGAAGACCAGGAACACCACCGACGCGGCATCTACCAGCCCCTTGGGCACGGCCACCAGCGTTTGAAAGACGCTCACCGGTTGCCGTGGTACGGGATGATAGGTACCGGGCACGACCACGCTCCGGCCGGTCGCGGGATCGTCGCGTCGTTGGTAACGGCCGGCCGGCAGTATGTAGCTCGAGGCGGCCGCGAGGAGCAGACAGCCGAGAAGGAGGATGATCGGGTGGGGAAGCCGGAAGCGCGGCACCGTCACAGGGTGCGGCACTCACGCTCGACGGGAGGCTGGTTGGTGCAGGCGATGGTTTCGTTCATGCCCGCGGCAATCGGCCCGCAGGCAGTCGTCCGAGCTTGCTGCTCCGCCTCGCGCTCGGTGGCCGCGGAGGCGGTCGCCTGGTTCCGCCGGCCGAGGTACTCAACCGTCACCGCGCACTGGATCCGCTGCGAGGTGAGCGTGGAGTAGAGGAGGAACCCGGCAAAGACGACGATGGCGAGAAGCGTGAGGAGCGTGCTGCGACGCATGGGCGAGGAATATCCCACGCCGAGTCAGCCGACGCCAGATCGACTCAGGTCCGGCATCTTGCGGCAACGAGCCGGACGCGGAATGCGAACCAGCATCCTACCACGTGTGATCCCAACCGCTTAGCTGATTGTAACAGGCTGGTATGTGATTTGCCCCTTCGTGCAGGGTTTCCGACCCGCTCAGCTCCTGGCAACTCAACGTGATGCACGACGCGGTGGAGGGCCCTTCTCCCATGACTGCTCTGACGGCCCGTCCCGGCACGTTCCTGGTCGTGGACGATTCCGCGCTTCACCACCAGATGTATCGCCTGATCTTCTCCAAGGGAGCCCTCGCGGGCAGCACGGTTCACCACGCGATGAACGGCAGAGTGGGATATGCCCTGCTGGCCGCTCACCCCGAGATCACGGTGGTTCTGCTCGACCTCAACATGCCCGAGATGAACGGACTCGAGTTTCTCGCCCGCCGGCGGGCGGAGAAGCTCCATCCCCATGTGCCGGTGGTCCTGGTGACCACCGAGAGCACGCCGGAGGATGAGGCGCGGGGCCGGGCGGCCGGGGCGTGGGACTACCTCCGCAAGCCATTCCAACCCGCCGATGTCGAGCGTCTCATCGCGCGGCTCCAGGCGGAGCACGTGCCCGCAGCGTAGCCATGTCTCAGGATCACGCCTTCGCAGAGCTGATTCAGGAGTACATCTCCGAGTGCCTGCCGCTGGCCGAGGGCGTGAACGACGTGTGCCTGGCCCTGGAGCGGCGTTGGGATGCGGGAGATCTCGACGCCGCTGCCGTGGCCGGGCTCAAGGGCACGCTGCATACGGTGAAGGGCAACTCGGCGATGATGGGCCTGCGTGCGATGCAGTTGGTGGCCCACGCGCTCGAAGATCTTGCAGGCCGGATTGCGACAGACGAGGCGGCGCGCGGCGAGACGGAGTCGGCGCTGCTGGTCCAAGGGTCCGGACTCCTGGTGGACCTGATCCGGGCCGCGGTGGAACCCGACAGTGGCATCGGCGCAGCTGAGGATTTCGTCGCGCAAGTGCGCTTGCATGTCACCGCCGGGACGGCGGCCGCGCCCTCGGCCCCGCTCCGGCTGGAACGCCGGGGCGCCGACCGTCGCGCCGAGGCCGCGGCGGACGCAAGCACCGTTCGAGTCGATTTCCGCCGGCTGGACGCCCTGCTCGAGATCTTCGGTGAAGCGATGATCGAGCAGTCTGCCCTGGCCGAGGTGTACCGCCGGCTCGCGAAGCGGGTCGAACCCGGTCCCGAGCTGGCGGATCTCGACCGCGTGGTCGGCGCCCTGGGCGCCACCATGAAGCGGCTCGAGACTGCGCTCATGCAGACGCGACTGCTCCCGATCTCGACCGTGTTCGGCCGGTTCACCCGAGCTGTGCGCGACCTGGCTCGGGACGAGCGGAAGCGGGTGCGGCTGGTCATCGAGGGCGGCGACACGTTGCTCGACAAGACCATCCTCGATCGGCTGGGAGAGCCACTGGTCCATCTGCTGTCCAACGCGGTCGTGCACGGCGTCGAGTGCGAGAGCGATCGGGTGGCCGCCGGAAAGCCGGCCGAGGCCACCATCGGGCTTCGCGCCAGCGCCCTCGCCGATCGGGTCGTCATCACGGTGTCGGACGACGGCCGGGGTCTCGATACCGGCCGGATTCTGGCCAAAGCGCAGGCGCTCGGCCTGGAGGCGCCGTCAACCGCCGCGGATGTGCACGGCCTGATCTTCCTGCCAGGCTTCTCGACCGCAGAGCGGGTGTCCCATGTCGCCGGGCGGGGCGTGGGGCTCGATGCCGCGGCTGCGGCGATTCACGATCTGGGCGGCGGGATCGACGTGGCCAGCCAGCCGGGGCGGGGTACCACGTTCACGCTGGGCGTCCCGCTGACACTCGCGATCGTGCGCTCGCTCATCGTAGAAGTGGACCGGGAGCGTTACGCGGTTCCCTTGAGCCACGTGGCGGAGACCGTGCGGGTCGAGCCCGGCGCGCTGCACGAGATCAACCGGCAGGGCGTCGTGATGTGGCGGGGCAGCGCCATCCACGTCGCGGACGGTGGCCGGTTGCTGGGCACCGGCACGACCCGGACAGCGCCGCGCAACTACTTCGTGGTGCTCTTTGCCGGGCCGCGGCGCCGAGGGGTGTTGGTAGACCGGCTGGTGGGACACCAGGACGTGGTGGTGAAGGGGCTCGACCCCACGCTCGGGCGGCCGGATGTCGTGTCGGGTGCGACCATCCTGGGCGACGGCCGGGTGGCCTGCATTCTCGATGCAGCCGGCATTGTCGCCCAGCGGGAGGCGGCCTGACATGGGACGCAGCGCGAAGCTTCCCAACTCGGCTCCGGCCCCCGCCGCGCCGCCCAGCGTGTTCGAGTTCGCCGACCAACTGACGGCGAATGCCGCTGCGGTGCAGGCTCCAGTGCCGGCAGCCCAGCTCCACCTGATCACGTTCCGGCTCGATGGAGAGTCGTTTGGACTCCCGGTGGAGACGGTGCGCGAGGTGATCCGGGTCGGCGATATCACCCGGGTGCCGCAGTCGCCCGCTCACATCCGCGGCGTCACCAACTTGCGCGGGCGCATCCTCCCGGTGGTGGAGATCCGCACCCGGCTGGGGCTCGCTCCGCTGGTCCCCCGCTCAACCGCGCGGATCATCGTGGCGGAGGTTCGCGGGCGGGTCCTGGGACTGCTGGTGGACTCGGTGGCGCAGGTCCAGAAGGTCCCGGCGGACCGGGTGGTTGCTGCGCCCGACGAGGTAAAGTCGGCGCACACCGACTACATCACCGGGGTGGTTCAGCTGTACGATCGTCTGCTCATCCTTTTAGACCTCGCCCGCGCGCTGGACGCGCCCGGCGCCCCCCACTCCTGAGCTCCACCATGACCCAGACGATCCTGCAGAAGATTCGAGACTGGACCATCCGCCGAAAGATCCTCACCGGGTTCGCCGCGGTCCTCCTGCTCACTGGCGTTCAGGGCTGGTTCGCAATCCGCCAGCTGGAGCGCCTGGTCGGGGGCGGCGGCGCCTCGGCCGAGCTCTACGGCAACTCCCGGTCGGTGATTCTGCTCACCACTGCGGTCACCGTCGCGGTCGGCTTCGCCCTGGCGATTCTCCTCGCGCGGCTGATCGCGCATCCTCTCGAGAGCCTGGGCATCCTGGCCGAGGAGGTCTCGAAGGGCAATCTGGCCGCAGACATCCGGAGCCAGTCCCGGGACGAGATCGGCTGGTTGGAGCACTCGATGCGGCAGATGGTGAAGAACCTCCGGGTGGTGGTGGGCCAGATCTCGACCTCGTCCCGGACCGTCGCCAGCTCCGCGGAGGAGATCTCGGCCTCGTCGGTGCAGATGGCCAAAGGGGCCGAGGCCCAGACCAGCTCGACCGAGGAAACGTCGGCGACGATGGTGGAGATGGCGGCTCAGATGCAGGCTCTGGCCCGCAACGCCGAGGCGCTGGCCGCGAGTGTGGACGAGACCTCGTCGTCGATTCAGCAGATGAGCGCGACCCTGGTGCAGACCGCCCAGAACGGCGAGGTGCTGCTCCAGTCGGTCGACGAAGCGATGGCGCGGCTCAATGGAATGATCGAGAACATCGGCGCGATCGCCTCCCGGGTTCACATGGTGGACGAAGTCTCCCAGCGCTCGGTGACCGAGGCAAAGAGCAACGGCGAGCAGCTCCAGGGGTCGATCAACTCCATTGGGACCCAATCGGAGGAGATCGGCAAGATCGTGAAGGTGATCGAGGGCATCGCGGACCAGACCAACCTGCTCGCACTCAACGCCGCGATCGAGGCCGCCCGCGCCGGCGAAGCGGGCCGCGGCTTCGCCGTGGTCGCGGACGAAGTCCGGCGGCTGGCCGAACGGTCGGTATCGGCCACCCAGGAGATCGGCGCGGTGATCGAGTCGGTGCAGCGCGAGACCCGGGGAGCCGTGGCGCTGATGGGCGGCGTGCTCGGCGCCATCGTCGAGTCGATCGACAAGACCTCCCATCTGGTGGGCGAGGCGGCCCGCGCCACCGAAGAGCACGCGCTGGGTGCAAAGGAAGTGCTGCGGATGGCCGGCAGCATGGCGACGCTCACCCGTCAGATCGCCGCCTCGGTTCGGGAGAATGCCGTGGGAGCCAAGGAGATCACCCAGGCGGCGCAGAAGATGAATCAGCTCACCCATCAGATGTCGGAGGCGGTAACGGAGCAGAAACGGGGCGGAGAGATGGTGGTGAAGGCGGTGGAATCGGTGGCGCTCGTTTCCCGGCAGAACCTGGTCGCCGTCGAGCAGATGAGTGTGGCGGCCCGGACCCTGGCGGGGGAGTCCGAGCTGCTCAAGCAGCGGGTGGAAACCTTCCAGCTTCCGGCCGCGTGAGCTCTCGCATGCCACCCTCGACACCCACGACGGCGGAGCGGCTGGCCGCCCTCACGACCGCGACCGGCGCCGACCGGCAAGCGCTGGTGCTGGCCGGGCTCGAGGATCAGGCGCCGCTGGTTCGGGAGCAGGCGATCCGGCTGGCCACCCGCTACGTCGAGCCGGAAGTGCTCGGCACTCTGGTGGCGGACGGGGTCAATGCTGCCCGCCGGAACGGCGCCCTCGCCGCCCTGGAACGGCAGGGGCCCTATGCGGTGCCGTACCTCGTGAAGCTGCTCAGCTCGGCCGACGGCGAGCTGGTGATGTTCGCGCTCCAGATCCTCGCGCGGATTGGTGATCCCGGGGCCGCGGCGGGCGTTCTGCCCCTGCTGCGCCACGCCGACCCGAACGTCGCGCAGGCCGCGGTCGAGGCGCTCGGCCGGCTGCGCGCGACAGCGGCAGTCCCGGCGCTGCTCGAGCAGTTGCACGGGAACCTCTGGCTCCAGCTCGCGGCGGTCACCGCGCTGGGAGAGATCGGCGACCCGGCGGCCGTCGGACCGCTGCTGGGGCTGGTGCCGGACAGCTTCGTGGCAGAGCAGGCGGTGCGATCGCTGCAGCGGATCGCCGCTCCCGAGTCGCTCGTTCCGCTGCTGTCGCTGCTTGCGCGGGTGCACGAGCGGCCGCTCCGCGACGCCATCCTCGAGGCGGTGGGCGTGGTCCTCGACCTGCACCCCGACCCGGCGTCGGCTGGTGGGGACTTCGCGCGGGAGGCGGAGCGGGACCGCGGCGCGGACGGCGTCACCGCCTTTCTGGGCGAGCTGCTGCGCACGGTGGAAGCGGAGGCGGAGTGCCGGCGCGAGTTGCTGGGCAACGCGGCCGAGGGCACTGGGTCCGAGCGGGAGGCGCTGGCGCAGGCTGCGGTCGGGGTGATCCTGACGGGTCGCTTACGAAGCCTCTATCCGTTGGTGCTGCGCCGGGCCGGCGACCCGGAACTGGGCTGGATCGAGACTCAGTGCCGCCGCCATGCGCGGCTCGACCCCAACGAGCTGCTCGGACTGCTGTCTCACCGGGATCCGCGAGTCCGCCAGGGGATCCTGACGGCAGGCGGCTTCGGTCCGAAGGATTTGCCCGCGCTCCTCGCGCGGCTGGGTGATGCCGAGACCCCAGTGCGCGCAGCCGCGTGCCGCGCGCTCGGCCTGGTCGGCGACGCTGCCGCCGCGCCTGGACTGATCGACCGGATTCGTCAGGGCGCGCCCGAAGAGCGGATCGAGGCCGCCGCGGCGCTGGGCCGGCTGCCGCTGGAAGCGCTGGCCGAGCTGGGGAGCTGTCTCGATCCCGGCGCGGGCGAGTCCACCCTCGTGGCTGCCTTGGATGCCGTGCGTGCGGCCCAGGCCACCCCGTTCGAGAGCGAGGTCCTGGAATTGGCTCGCTCAGCTTCATCCACCATCCGGGCGGCGGCGCTCCGGGCTGCCGCCGTGTTGCCGGGTACGCGAGCCGACGGCGCCTTGTTCCGGGGCCTGGCCGATCGCGACGAGTCGGTACAGGTGGAGGCGTTGGAGCTCCTGGTGCAGCGCGGTGGCGACCGCACCGGCGCTACCCTTGCCGCGCTCCTGTCGGCGGCCGATTCGCTGCGCTTCCGCATCATCCGGGCTCTGGGCCAGCTCCGCACCGGCGAGGCGGCGCCCAAGCTGGAGAGCCTCTACCCGGAGGTCGCCCTCCACGAGCGGGTGGAGATCGTCCGGGCGCTCACCGCCATCGCCCCTCCAGGGATCACCGATTTCCTTTGCGTGCGGCTCCGCGCAGCGGAGCCCGAGATCCGCCACGTCGCCGCGTGCGGACTGGCTCAGCTGGCAGAGCCGGGCGATTTCAACACGGTGCTCGGGATGGCGGATCACGAGGACTGGGCCCTGCGGAACGAGGCAGCGCGCGCCTTGGGACGCCTGGGTCTCCCCGAAGGCCGCGCGACCCTGCTGACCCTGGTTCGCGACGTCGAGCCGGTGGTGGCCCGGACGGCGCGCAGCGCACTCGCCGACCTCTCGACCGGCTCCGATTCGGCCGCGGCATGACGCCGGCCGACGAGGTCGAATGCAAGCTCCTGTCCGATCTCATCCAGGAGCGGTTCGGGTTGTGCTTTGCCGGGGTTCGCCGGGAGATCCTGGTCTCCCGGGTCCGGGCCCGGCTCAAAGCGCTCCGGCTCGCGTCCCTGCTTGAGTACTACCACTTCCTCCGGTGTCACCCGCTGCGGGAGGAAGAGTTCGAACGACTCGCCTGCCAGCTGACCAACAACGAGACCTACTTTTTCCGCGAGCCGCACCACTTCGCGATCATCGTGCGCCACGTCGTGCCAGCCTTGGGCGACGCCCTGCGGAGCCGTCCGCTCCGGGTGCTGTCGGCCGGGTGCTCCTCGGGGGAAGAACCCTACTCGCTCGCGATCGCCTTTCACGACGCGGCACTCGAGCTGCGGGGGATCGAATGGCGGATCGATGCCTGCGATCTCAACCGGGACCGGCTGGCCCGGGCCCGGGACGGGGTGTACGAGGGCGGCTCGCTGCGCGCGTGCGACGAGGAGGCCTTGCGCCGTTACTTCGAGCCACGCGATGGGCGGCATCGGCTCCGCGATCGGTATCGAAAAGGGGTGCGCTTCTTCGAGGCCAACCTGGCCACGCCGGCCGGCAGCATCGGGTCGCCCCCATATGATGTCGTGCTCTGCCGCAATCTCCTCATCTACTTCGACGACGCCGGCTTCGACCGCACGGTGCGGCTGCTGAGCCGCGGGCTTGGTCCGGAGGGCTGGCTGGTACTGGGCCACTCCGAATCGCTCATCGACCGGAACGACGAGTTCGCGCCCACCTGGCTCGAGGGCGCGATGATCTACCGTAAGCGGCCGGCCGAGGCTGCCGCGTGATCCGGGTCTTCGTGGTCGACGATTCGGCCTTCGCTCGGCGCGCGATTGCCCGAGTCCTCGGCGCCGATCCCGCGATTGCCGTGGTGGGGGAGGCTTCCAGCGGGACCGACGCGCTACTGCGGGTGCCATCGGCCCGGCCCGACCTGGTGACCCTCGATCTCGACATGCCCGGCATGAACGGGCTCACGGTCCTCCGCGCCCTGCTGGGCCGCGATCCAAGGCTCCGGGTGCTCATGCTCTCAGCCCACACGCGGGAGGGGGCGGAAGCCACTGTGGAGGCACTGGCCGCTGGCGCCGTGGACTTCCTCGACAAGTCGCGGTTCGGGCTGATGGAATTCGAGGGCCTGGGGCGGGAGCTGCTCGCGCGGGTGAAGGCTTTAGGGCGGACAGGCGGACGGGCGGACGGGCGGACGGCCGGACGGGCGGACGGGCGGACGGGCG
>JBIOTT010000275.1:0-4409 GCA_044866195.1 Gemmatimonadales bacterium | reverse complement strand
CCCGCCCGCTCCCGTCCGCTCCCGTCCGCTCCCGCCTACGGCTTTTCCTGCCTGATCAGCGCCATCGCCACGTCCCCGACCACCTGGAGACTGGCCGCGCTCACCTTGTCGATCGTGTCGTCGGGCGTGTGCCACGCCGGGTAGTCGAAGTCCACCACGTCGATCGCCTTGATCCCGGCCTTCTGAAGCTCCACGTGGTCGTCGGTGAGAGTGTGCTTGGACGAAGGGATGAAGACTCCCTGCTTGCCGAGCTTTCGAGCGGTGGACCAGACCAGCTCCACGACTTCGGGAGCTCCGGTGAGCGAGTTGCCCTCCTGGTAGATCTGCAGATCCTTGTCGGCCACCAGATCGAACAGCACCGCGTACTTCGGCGTAGGGCCCGGAGGCTGGTGCGCTGCGTAGTATCGCGCGCCGATCAGGACGTCGGCCGGGTGTTGGTTGAAGTCGCCGTAGTCTTCGCCGTCATCGAACAACAGGTCCACCCCGATGGCCGGGGGCTCGCGTTTGAGCGCATCGGCGACGCCGAGCAGTACGGCGACGCCGGAAGCGCCGTCGTTGGCGCCGGGCACCGGCGCTTTCGAATTCTTTGAGTTGGGGCCGTCGGACCGGGGCCGGGTATCCCAGTGAGCCAGGAACAGGATGCGGGTGGTGGCCCGGGGATTGAACCGCGCCACGAAGTTCCTGAGCGGGAGCGAGTCGCCGGCCGCGGTCACGTGGGTCCACGACTGCACGATCAAGGTGTCGGCTCGCACCCGAAGGAGGCTGTCGAGCCAGGCCGCCATCCGTTCGTGGGGCGGCGTGTTGGGAATCCGGGTGCCAAACCCGACTTGGGTGCGGAGATACTCGAACGCCTTTGAGGCCTCGAACTCCCGAGGGGGTGGCGCCGTTTCGCGAGCGCAGCCGCCCAGAGCTGCGGCGACGGCCAGGGTGGCGAGTATGAACCGGGGGATCGGCATGGCCCTCATTATAACCCGCCCCCACTCGGGGTCCGGCTTGGCCGTCGCTGGCGGGGCCACCATCTTTCCCGGGTGCGGCTGCTCTCCCGCTATTTCCTGCGCCAACTCATCGCCCCGTTCTGTTTCTCGCTCGCGGCGGCGACCAGCCTCATGCTGCTCAACCAGATCGCCAAGCGGTTCGGGGCACTGGTGGGCAAGGGTCTGCCGTGGTCGGTGATCACGGAAGTGTTCGTGCTCAGTCTGCCGTTCATCCTGGCCATGACGATTCCCATGGCGGTTCTGCTGGCCGTGCTGTACGCCTTCAGTCATCTGGCCGCGGACAACGAGGTGATGGCGCTCCGGGCCACCGGCGTGAGCGTCCCCCAGATGCTCCGGCCGGTCCTCGGCTGGGGCATCGTGATGTCGGCGTTCACCCTTCTTTTCATCGACCAGGTTCTGCCTCACAGCAACGCCCGCCTCCGGGCGCTCCTGATCGACATCGGGCGGAAGAAGCCCACGTTCGAGCTGCGGGAGCAGGTGATCAATGAAGTGCCGCCTTCGAAGTACTTCTTGCGCTCGAGCCGGATCGATGCGGCCACCGGCCACCTGCGCGGCGTCACCATCTATGACGTGGGCGACGAGAATGTGCGCCGGGTGATCTACGCCGACAGCGGGTTCATGGCCTACGCCCCGGGCGGACAGGACCTGACGCTGCGGCTGTTCGACGGCGTGATCCACCAGTACAAGTCGGACGAGGCGGATCGGTTCCAGGTCACCCGGTTCGCGACCAACGGCATTCGGGTGAGGAACGTGTTCGACGAGCTGGTGCGGAACACCTCGGATCAGATTCGCGGCGACCGGGAGATGTCCAGCTGCGAAATGCTCGCCGTGGTGCGGGACGCCGGCCGGGATCAGGCCCGGGCGGATGCCGACCGCCGCTTCTTCGTCGAACGCGACCTGCAGTCGCTGCTCGGCGGGCCCGTGCTTCAACCCGACACCACTTCGCCTCAGCCGCCGGGCGACTACTGCCTCTGGCTCGAGCAGCTCAGGACCGAGCTCCGGGCCCGGCTCGCGCCCAAGAAGCTTGCGGCCCAGGCTCCGGCGCCAGGCCTCCAGGCAGCGGCACAAGCCCAGGAGCCGGCACGACCCCAGGCGCCCGGGCCCCGGAAGTCGCCGGTGCCGCCCGAATCGGCATCCACTCGCCAGGCGCCGCTGCCCCATAGAGCGTCGCCAGCAGCCCAAGCGGCGCGGTCGAAGCTGCTACCAGCCAAGCAGGCCCAGCCGGCGGCACAGCCAGCGGTAGCGACCCCGCCGGTGCCACTGGTGCCACGGTTGAGCGCCCGCGCCGAAGTCTCGCTTGCCCTCGACCGGGCCAGGGACGCTGATCTCCGGGCGGACCGTTACATGGTCGAGGTGCACAAGAAGTGGGCGATCAGCCTGGCCTGTGTGTCGTTCGTGCTCATCGGTATGGCGATGGCCTTGCGCTTCCCCCGGGGCGGCATGGGGCTGGTGATCGGCGGGGGACTCGCCTCATTCTCGATCTACTACGTTGGGCTGACAGCCGGCGAGGCGTTGGCGGACCGCGGGCTGCTCTCGCCGGCGCTGTCGATGTGGCTGCCCAACATCATTCTCACGGTGGTCGGGATCTTCGGGTTGATCCGGGTGAACCGGCAGCCGGGCCTGAACCGGGGCGGCGACTTCCGGGAGCTGCTCGACGGGATCCGGTACCGGCTCCGCTGGCGCCGCACATCCGCATGATGGGCCGGCTGCTGGACCGCTATGCGCTGGGGCTCTGGCTCCGCCTGTTCGGGCTCACTGTGCTCGGGTTCCCGATTGTCTCGATCCTCATCAATCTGACCGACTCGCTCAACAAGCTGCTCGACCGAGGGCTCACGGTTCGCCAGATCATCGTGAGCTACGTGTACTCCGTGCCGGAGAACATGTTCCTCGTCCTGCCCGCCGCGGTCCTCTTCGCCACCGTGTTCACCGTGGGCTCGATGGCTCGTCACTCCGAGCTCACCGCCGCGAAAGCCGGGGGTCAGAGCTTTCGCCGGCTGATGCTGCCGATCTTTCTGGTTTCAGTCCTGGCAACTGGTCTGGGAGTCGCGGTCGGCGAGATGGCGCCGGGGGCGACGGCCAAGCAGCTCAAGCTGCAGAAGGCCCAGCCCGAAGGGCCGACCTCAGCCCGATTCAATTTCGTCTACCGGGCTGACCAAGGGTGGGTCTTTACGATCCGGTCGCTGGAGATAGCGACCCGCAAGCTCAAGACCGTCTTGTTCGAGCGGCAGGGGACCGGCCTCGGTTATCCCGGCCTCGTCGTCACTGCCGACAGCGCGACCTACGACGCGCCCCGACGGGCATGGCGGCTCTGGAACGGGATGAGCCGAGTGATCGCCTCACCGGACCGGCAGGCGAGCTTCAGCTTTCGAACGCTCCGACTCCGAAGCTTCAGCCAGACTCCGGCGGATCTGCTGGCTGAGCCCAAGGCGCCGGATGAAATGCGCTACGCCGAGCTCGGCCGGTATATCGAAGCGCTGCAGCGCTCGGGCAACGACGCCAACAAGCTGGTGGTCGAGCGGGCGCTCAAGCTTGCGATTCCGGCCGCGTGCTTCATCATCGCGATCTTCGGCGCGCCGCTCGCTATTACCTCCCCCCGAGCCGGAACGGCGTTCGGCATCGCGATCAGCCTGGCCACGACCGTGCTCTTCCTGCTGCTGATGCAGATCGCGAAGGCAGTGGGCGCGGGCGGGCTGGTGAACCCGACAGCGGCGGCCTGGATCCCGAACACGGTGTTCCTGACGATCGGGGTCGGGCTGCTGCTGCGGGCGAGGACGTAGGCCGGCGGGCGGACGGGCGGACGGGCGGACGGGCGGACGGGCGGACGCCTCGGGGTGTAGACCGGGGCTTGCCCTATCAAGGGCTTGCGGTTCCATCCGGCGCGGCAACTCTGTCGCGCAGCGCGCGGTATAGTCCCCAGGTCAGTCGGCTGGCGTGGTCTCGATGGATTTCGAGCTCACCGAATGCTGAACCATCCATCACTGCCACGTCCCTGGCGATTACCAGGATACAGGCAAGCTCACTGAGAGAGCCGAGGGACATGTCGAGGTAGCGCCGGAACTCTTTGGCGCCCCGCTTGGCCGATCCTTCGGCAATGTTCAGAGCTGCGGAGAAAGCGGCCCGACGGGCCTGGGCCGTCAAGCCATACATCTCGGACTTGGGCCAGGCGGCGGTTTCTCGGTAGACCGCCAGCACTAGTTGGTGGCATGCGGCCCAGGCCTGGAATCGCTCGTACGGTCTCGATTGGGGGTGCCGCTCGTTCGGCGGTGTGGTAGCTGCGGCGCCGTCGGCTTTTGTCATGCCGACAACCTACGACGCGCTGGCGCCGCTCGTCACATCAATCCAGCGCAGGCCGATGCATTTTACAGTGCGTCCGCCTGTCCGCCTGTCCGCCTGTCCGCCTGTCCGCCTGTCCGC
>JBIOTT010000274.1:0-3785 GCA_044866195.1 Gemmatimonadales bacterium | reverse complement strand
AGCTCCCGCCGCCCTGGCGACTCGCACTGCCGAGGGTGTGGTGCGTCTGGCCGCAGGTGGCTGGCGCGAGAATCACCGACGCCTCGCGAGTTGCTTACTGCGGCTCCAGGTGCAGGCGCAGCTGGATCAGCTGGTGCGAGCCGCCGAGCTGTCTCCGGTGACGCCGGAGGGGCCGGCTCCGTGGGTGGTGTTTCTGGCCGCCGGTTGACTCGGCCAACCCCATCTGCAAGGTTCTCGGCCATTGGCAGTTTGCGCAGGAGGTGACTGATGAATGCCGAGACCGACCTCAACCCTGATGAACCACCCATGCCCGAAGTGGCGTGGGACATCCGCCGAGCAGGCCGGGCGTGGGGTGCGGGTGAGGCGATGGACCGTTTCGCGCTCACCCCCGAGAAATTCGAGATGTGCGACGGGAAGCTCTTCTGGAGCGAGGCGGATCGCCTGACGTTGCTCGCGCTGTTGCTCGAAAACGTCGGGGTTGACGCGGCGGTGCGCTTGGGTGATCCGGCTGTCTGGAGAGCGGCGATCCGTGAGCTGCCTTGAGAGCCGCCACGGTATGGGCGGGGCCGGGAAGCTTTTTGGACCTCCCTCATGAGGCACCAACCGAGGCCCCCCGAGCTGGAGCTAATCTTCTCAGAACTGGCGCACCAGTCGTTCTCCTCGCCCGCCGCTGCCCAGGGCTGGCTCGACCGTCGCATGGCCGAGTACAACACCGCGCCTCAAGCGGGCCTCGGCGGATTGTCTCCAGTGCAAGTTGGCGAGCTGATTTATGGGGACTGGGAATCCACCGGTGCGCTCCGGCTCGAGGAAGGGTGCCGCACGTCGGACCTGGAGTCCGCGCGGTTCCTCCAGGTTGCGCGCCTCCTGCTGGAGGTGGTGCGCGATGAGGGCCCGCTCCCTGCCACTCAAGCCGGCAACCTGACCCGCCGATCCGTCGACCAGCTGCTGGGCCGCATCCCCGGCTCCGGAGAGGTGCTGGAGGTGTTGGGCCGGCAGGCCAGGGTGCTGAACGAGCAGGACATCTACCTGCTGCACATCCCGCGGGTCGTGCTGGGTCTGGCCGGGCTGCTGGTGCGGCGGAAGGGCTTCCGGATCACCGCCCGGGGTCGCACCCTGATGGACGAGCGCCGGACCGGCGAGCTGTTCGCCGGGCTATTCCGCACCTTTTTCCGCACGTTCAATCTGGCCTATCTCGATGGCGGGCCGGAGCAGCCCGGGTTCCAGCGGACGATCGCGTTTTCGGTGTTTCAGGTGGGCCGCCACGCGGTGGATTGGGCGACGGTGGAGCAACTCGCCGAGCGGGTGCTGTTACCCGACGCCCTGGACCCCACCGACCCGTACTACGGACCGCATACCGCGCCCTGGCTCCTCGCCACGCGGCTCCTCAACCCGCTCTGCGAGTTCGGGCTCCTCGAGCGACGGCTCGCCGGCGAGGAGGCCGAGTGGCAGAGGGTATCCGAGTTCCGGAAGGCACCGCTGTTCGATCGGTTCGTGCGGGTCGATTTCGGGGATGCGGATCGGCGAGGCTGATGGTGAGCGGTGCGGCGATGGCGCTCCAGGCGACCCTGGCGACGAGCGCCAACAGCACCGCTCCGGCCGCCCTGGCGACGAGCGCCATCCCTACTGGCGCAGCAGCCGTTTCAGCTCCAACGCGTTCTTCACCGCCATTCCCAGCCAGTCATTGTTGAAGTACACGTAGACGTCCCGACCGGCGCGCCGGAAGGTGCGGATCCTGCCGGCCCAGGTGCGGAGCTGCGCGAGGCTGAACCCACCCCCGGTCAGGACGCCGGCGTGCATCCTCACGTATGCAAACGGCGCCGTCGCGACCGGGTCCGCGGTGACCGGGCCTCCGACCGGGATGCACAGCGCGACCCGGCGTTGCTGCAGGCACTCGTAGGTGTCGGCGGTGAACCAGCTCTGATGCCTGAACTCCATCACCCAGCGAATCCTGGGTGGGAGAATGGCCAGGAACCGGCTCAGGCGATCCAGGTCGATCTTCTGGGTCGGCGGGAGCTGGAAGAGGATCGGGCCGAGCTTGGACTTGAGTTCGCGGGCGCGGCCGAGGAAGAGCGCGAGCGGCGCCTCGCAGTCGCGCAGCCGCTTTATGTGGGTAATGAATCGACTCGCCTTCACGGCAAAGACGAAACCCTTGGGACTGGCCGCACGCCAACTCCGGAACGTTTCCGGCGCCGGCAGTCGATAGAACGGATTGTTCAGCTCGACCGTGGGAAAGCGCGCCGCGTAGTACGGCAGCTCCTGCCGCGCGGGGAGGCCGCGCGGGTAGAACACTCCCTTGCGCCAGTGCGGGTAGACGTAGCCCGAGGTTCCGATGAGCGTGCGGGTCAGGGCCCGGTCTCTTCCCTCGGGCGCCGGTGCCAGCGAGCGGCCCGCCCGGCTCCGGTTCGCACGACCCGGCCCTCGCGCCGGAGCTGGTCCAGGACCCGGCGGACGCGGGCCGGCGGCGTCTCGCCGAACCCGGCGGCGAGGTCGGCAAAGGCAAACGGGACGGGCAGCTCCTCGAGCACTGCGGTGCGGATTTGCTCGTCGAGCCCACCTTCACGCGGCCAGGCGTCGTAGCGCAGCTCGAGCTGCCGCACGACCGCCGGCCCGGCGCGGGTGCCGCGCGCGGCTACCGCCGCAAAGAACCGATAGGTCCAGAGATTCGCGAGCTTCCGGTTGCCGGCGTAGATGACCGGCAGCTCCGGATGCAGCGCGGCGAGCTCCGCCAGCGCCCGGGCCAGGTGCGACGCCGGCCAGCGACCGGCGAGCCGGTCCGGATCGAGGAAGTCGCGGTAATCGGCTTCGATCACGAGCGCCGCTGCCCGGTGGCTCGCGAGGTCGGCGAGCTCCTGGTGGAGCGCCTGGATGGCGCCGAGCTCGGCGACCATGTTGTCGAAGCTCTTCCGTTCGACCACCGCCACGATTCGCTCGCCGTCGAGCAGCGCGTAGTCGCCGGCAGCGAGCTTCCGGCGCTCCACGTCCGCGCGGGGGAAGCGCCAGGGGTAGCGCTCGGCGCTGTCCACCAGGATCCTGAGCGGCGAGGCTGCCGGGGCGAGCTCGAGCCGAGTGCGGGAGCGGTGGGCCCGGATGCCTGATTCGGTCCGGAAGAAGACCTGCTCGTACGTACCGGTTCCGTTGCGGCGGGGCTTCTCCACCACCAGGAACTCGCAGCGCTTTCGGTTGGGCCGGTCGAGCACCACGGTGAGCTTGCGACCGAGCCGGGTCAAGTGTGCGGCCGGCACGCGCTCGAGGGGCTCGAGCGGCTCGGCAGGATCGAGCTCCTGCTCCCGGACGCAGAAGATCTGCTGGCCCGGGCCGGGCCAGCGGGCCTGGGCGCGGACCGCGAGCAGCAGCCGGCCGTTCTGCTCGAGGGAGATCCGAAACGGGAATCGGCTGCTGGCCGTCCGCTCCACGATCCAGACCGCGGAATGAGCCAAGGTCACGCTTGAGAGTGGGGTCGGGGGCGCCGGCGGGCAAGCGGGCGCCGAGGGCGAAGCTGTTGGCGCTCGTGCCAGGCCGGCTGGAGCTCCGGCGGGGCGCTGCAGAGCACGACCGCCGGAACCCGGGGCTTCGGGGGGGAAGGCTCCGCTGTAGAGCGTGGGCCCCGGTTTCCGATGCGCGCTCTGACGCGCCTCCTTGGAGCTCCTGCCGCCCTGGCGACTCGCGCCCTCGCCGCCTCTTTGCAGCGCCCGCGCCCTGACGAGTCGGCCTCGAACCCGCTTGCTGTGATTGGCTACAGGCTCGGCAGAACCTCGTACCCGGCGACCGCAAAGTGCCGATCCAGC
>JBIOTT010000273.1:0-7936 GCA_044866195.1 Gemmatimonadales bacterium | reverse complement strand
AGGATCAGGGGAAGACGACTCGGGTGGACCTGTCCCTCAAGTGACGAAGGTCCGGCCTAAGGGAGCGGCCCGCCCGGCGTCGGCTCGTCTGCCGTTGGGCCGACGATGAGCGCGGACTGCAGCACCGCGAGTGGTGCACGGAGATCGGCCAGGTCGGCTTCCAGGTCAGTGCGGTAGGCGCTCACCCAGCCGGTCACCGTATGGGTGAGCACCTCACAGACCGCCTGGTATCCAATGTCCGGACCAAGCCGCCAGCGGCCGTCGGGGAGGAACAGGCTCGCAACCCCTTGGAGGGCCAGGAAGGTGAGGATCAGCATGGCGAAGAGGTGCCCCAGGAGCGGCAGCCCGAGATATTCGCCGGCCAGGAGATCGCGGCCCATCACGTACAGGCCGATCAGCACGAACGTGGCAGGCACGAGGCGTCCGAGAGTGCTGAGCGTCCACACGACGGCGCCACCGCGGCCGGCCGAGGCCGCGGCCGCCGCTTCGAAGCGGGCCTCAAGCGTGGTGGCGATGTCGGCCATGAACCGACCCCCGTCCGCCTGCACGGTGACCGTGCGCCAGCGATCGATCGGCAGCCCGCGTGCATAGAGCAGACTCTGCACGACGTCTGCCTCGTCATGCAGCAGGTCCGCGGCCGTCGACCCGCCGCGGATGCCGGGCGGCGCGACCGGGGTCAGATCGCCCCGTGGCGCGTCGTTAAGGAAGCGGCGCACCAGGCCAGGGAGGCCGAAGCGCAAGAAGTCGGTGACCGCCAGCCAGGTGCGGAAGGGCCCCCAGAAACGCTCGTGGAGGCGGAGCGTCGCGCGCGGGACGAGGGCCGCCTGCGCGCCCTCCAGTTGGTCGGCGAGCGCGCGATGGAGGCGAGCGGCCGCACCATCGACGTGCTCCGATACGGCTACCGTCGCCTCGTCGAGCTGTTCTAGGAGCTTTGCCGGTGCCACCCGGTCTATTTCGGCCTGCAGGTGGGCGAAGACGCGTGCCTGCTGTTTATGGACCAAGCGCGCCACGTCGCTGCTCTGTAACTCATGCTCCAAAAAGGCCCGCAGCGCTATCAGGTCGTCGGCGCCGGCGGCCCACATCGCTGTCGCATCCTGCTTCCCCGCGAGATGAGCCGTGGCGACGGTCCGAAACATGCAGACGTCTGGGAGTCCGAGACGTGCCAAGACGCGGCGTAGGTCGTCAGTGATCGCCTCGAGTTCCTCCGGTGTCACGAGGTCTATTTTGTTCAGGACTACCGCGCAGGCGCTAAAGCGTTTCTCCTCGAGGAGCACCGACCAGGTGCGTTCGTCGCGGTAGTTTTGCGGGGTGAAGACATACAGCACAAGCCCCGCAGCCTTCAGCAGAGCACGGCTGGCCGCGCGGTGGTGGGTGGCGTAGCTGTCGAGGTCGGTGGTGTCGACGATCACCTTGGAGCGCAGGGCGGCGTGCTCGTGCGGGATGAATACCGCCTCAGTGGCGAGCTCCGCGGCTAGGCCGCCTGAGGCGACGTCGCGGTGGTGATACACGTGAAGCTTTGTAGTGGTGGGACGTCGCGGGCTGGTTTCGGCGATCGCTGCCCCTGCCAGGGCATTGATCAGCGTACTCTTACCAGCCCCCGTGCCGCCCGCGAGTGCCACCGTCAGTACGGGCTCTGGGGTGCCGAGCAGCTGGGCGCGCGTCCGCGCTACCGCCTGCTCCAGGGCGACTTGATCCTCCGCCTGCAGCAGCAACGCCCTGGGGGTTTTGAGCGTTTCCAGCAGATGCGCTAACGCAGTCTCCACCGCCTGTCTCGACAGATCCTCGGCCATCGCCTATTCCCCCTGAGCTATGCGGTGCGCTGCCTGGCTGAGCCGAGCCACGTCGCGCCGAGCGGTGTCCAGTTCCTCGGCACGGGCTGCCGCCGTGAACAGGGCACGGACCGGCCGCGCCAGATGCTCCTCCACGGCCGCCTGCATGGCCTCCAACTGTTTACGCTTGAGGAGACTCTGCTGGGTCTGCAGGTACTTGTCCAGCCCGGCCTCCAGGAGCGCATGCCGAAGTCCAGCGACGAGCGGTCCGAGGACGGCGTCGGACCAGTTGAGCCCGCCTGATTTGATCACGAGCATTATACTCGTGGCGTCCACGATCAGGTTGGTGCCTCGGAGGATCTTCAGGAGCCAGGGGCGCTGCGCGATGGCATGATAGATCTCCTGGGCCCGTCGCTGGATTTCCTCGCTGACGGTTTGACGGTAGGTACCATAAGCGCGCTCAAACGTCTGGCCCAGCTGCCGGGAAAAGTCGAGGCTGTCCAACCGGCGCACCAGGTCACCCCAGCCGGGGTGAGAGGCAGTGCTCGCCAGGAGCTGGGCTTCGGAGCGCAAAGCTGCGAGCCAATGCTGGACCAACCTGTCGAGCACTTCCTGCTCGGGCGGCTGCGTCGGCTGCCCCGTGACGCCTCCCAAGAGGCCCCGTAACACACCGCTTGCGAGGCGGAACGGCGTCCGCACCGCCATGCTCAGCAACCGGAGGAGGGGCCCCACGCCGGGGATTTCGAGCAGGTCCATCAGACGGACGAGCGTCTGGTTGAACTCCCCGTAGCGCTCGCCGTCCAGATACTCGCTGCGGTAGCGATCCAGGAGCTCCCGTTGTGTGAGGCGCTCGACCATGTATTCCCAGGCGTTGGCCAGCTCGACCTCAGCGACTAACGGGCGCAACACCTCTCCTAGCCGGCGCTGGAGAAGATCGACCGCGCCCGCCAACGTCTGGCGCTTCAGCTGCGATCCGCGGGCCACGTCACGGGCGATGGTCTGGCGCAGCGCCTCAGCCTCCGCGGTGCCCATGAGGCGCCCGAGCCGTTCCTGCGCTGTACGGCCTTCGACCAACGGCAGGCTGAGCATCGTGCCGTGCCGATGGGCGGCCAGCGTGTCCTTGATGTCCTGGAGGAGTTCAGGACCAGCCGTGAGCTTGTTCGCGACCACGTGCAGCGTCACGCCGGAATCTTGCAGCATACGGAGCAGCGCGGTGCCGCGGTCGTCGGCGTAGGATTCGTCGGTCACCGTCATAATGACGACGTCGGCAAGCGCCACCACATCGAGCACGGCGCCGAGATAGGCCTGCGCCTCCTCTGTGGAGAAATCGGGAGCGTCCCAGAAGACCGCTGCCGACTCGGGCTCGGCTGGCGCCGCAGTTCCCAAACGGTCGAGGTCGAGGATGGCGAAGGCGGGGCGGTAGCCGTGGCGTGTCAGGTCATCATCGGACTGCCGCGGCGGGTGTCTGTCGCGGTAGCAGTGATAGTCGGAAAAGCGCGACGGAGCGCTGGTCAGCCATCGGTCGTTAAGCGCGCCAGCGTGGTACGCCTCTGGATACCGGCTGAAGCGCGCCGTGGCATGCATACCTGCGGCGGCGCGACTGACGAGGAGGTTGAGCACCGTCGATTTACCGCTGTTGGTACCGCCAAAGAGCGCCACGTGGACCGGGTCGTATGCCGGCCAGCCGGGTGCGAGCGCGGGGCGGATGCGCATGCGTAGCTGGGCCGCGAGGTAACGCGTCATCGGCGCCTGGATCGTATCATCCCGCACGCCGGCATGGATCGGCTCGAGGCTGAGGGCGCGCTCGAGCAACGTGATCAGCCGGTCGCAGGCCGCCAGCGGCTCGTCTTGCGGCGCCAAATGCTCGGCACCGCCCTGTTCGCTTTTCCGAGTGAGTTCCAACGGCACCAACTCCTGTTCACGTGCACCCGTCCCGCAGCTCAAGAGCCCACGATTATTGTACCGCAACCCTGGTCCCATACGCCTGGGCCATTTTCGGCGGAGGCTCGTGCCCCCTCTGGCGGGATGACACGAGCCTCGCGCGCCGGTATATCCGCTCGGGCGTCGGCGTCATGCCGCCGTCGACGTTTTCTCATGTTCATGTGGACGAGCGATGTCTTTGATGCGAACATCGGTGCGTTGCTAATATGGCTTTGTTATGAGCATAATGCATGAATCACTTCCACCAACTAGGCACAGCCGGTGAGCGATCGCAGCGTGGGCGCGTCGTGGCCCCGCGATAATTGGCCGACGTCGCCTCGTAGCGCGTGCACACCGATGAACCGCTGCCAGGCCAGCTGGAGTCCGGCGCCTCTGCGAAAACCTACCCGCCGTTGGGGCCGCATCGCGGCCAGGTTGAGCTGAACCGCGTCAGGCCTGTGAGGGTGACATGAGGATTGCCATACCGTATCTTGGATCGCTCCGGAGTTTCACGGGCAACACCTGGTCGGTGCTACGGCTGGCCTGGCGTGAGGATTGGCGGCTCGTCACCGGCCGCGGCATCCTCAAAGCGTTCGGTGCCGGCATTCCCGCGGCCCAAGCCTATATCGGCAAGCTGGTCTTCGACACCCTGAGCCTCGGCTACGGCAGCGGCGACGGCCGTGTGTGGCGGACGGCGATCGGCTATCTCCTGCTCGAAGTGCTCCTATTGGCCGCGCGTACGGCGCTCCAGAGCGCCGGCCGGCTCGTCGATGCACAGCTCAACCATGTCCTGCGCTTCGGCATTACGCGCCGGATCATGGCGCATGCCGCGGTGCTCGACATCGACAGCTATGAGGATAAACAGCTCCAAGAGCGGATGCAGCGCATCAGCGATGAGACGCCGTGGCGCGTGCAGGAGATCCTCGGGGCCATCTTCGATGTGGCCGGGGAGACGGCCGCCCTCCTCGCGGTGCTGCTCATCATCGCCCGGCTCGGTGGCTGGTACGTTGGGCTCCTCTTCGGCGCCACCATCCCGGCGATTCTGCTCGGGGTGCGCGAAGGGCACATGGTCTACGAGTGGGGGAAGGCGTGGAGTAAATGGTATCGGTACGCCGATTATTTCCGGCATGTGGTGCTGCTCCCCCAGTTCGTGATGGAGATGCGCCTGTTCCGGCTCGGCACGTACTTCGTCGAGCGCTTCTGGCAGTCGGCGAGGACCTTCATGCGCGAATATTTCTGGCTTGAAGTGCGGCGCCAGAAGCTGTTCGCCGTGAAAACGCTGATACCGGATCTGGGCTATGCCTGCGGGTTCGGCGTCCTGGCGCGCAGCGTGGTGCTGGGCGCCGTGACCGTCGGTGACGCGGTCATGTTCATCGGTGCCTTTAAAACCGCCCAGGGCAGCCTGGGCACCATCGCGGAGGCGATTGGGAATCTGTATGAGAGCTATCTCTTCATCACGGACCTGCAGGCGTTCCTACAGCTCTCACCCCGTCTCATCGCGCCTGCCGGGGCCCGCATCCTTCGGCGTGAGGAGCCGCTCACCGTCGAGTTCAAGCAGGTCTGGTTCCGCTACGCTGATGATCAGCCCTACACCCTCCGGGACGTCTCCTGCCTCGTGAGACCGGGCGAGCGGGTCGCGCTCATCGGGGAAAACGGGGCGGGCAAGACCACCCTGATCAAACTGCTCCTCCGGTTCTACGATCCGTCGGCGGGCCGCATTCTGATCAACGGCACCGACCTGCGCGACATCGACCTGGCCTCCTACTACGCGAACATCGGCATGATCTTCCAGGATCCGATGCGCCATGAGGCGTGCGTACGCGAACAGATCGGGTACGGCGACCTGGCCGCCTTGCACGACATGGCGCGCATCCGGCACGCGGCCCAGCGGGGCGGCGCGGATGGGTTCATCGGCAAACTGCCCGGGCAGTTCGAGGCCCACCTGGGCCTGTGGGAGCTGGAAGAGCAGACGCAGAAGCTCTCAGGCGGGCAGTGGCAACGCCTCGCGCTCGCGCGCGCCATGATGCCGCGCGCTTCTCTGATCATCCTCGATGAACCGACGTCCTCCCTCGACCCGCGGGGCGAGCAGCGCTTTTTCGGCAGCCTCCTGCACGGGCTCGATGGGGGATCCGCAAGGCCGACGGTGCTGTTCATCTCGCACCGCTTTTCGACGGTCCGGCAGGCTGACACCATCCTGCTCCTAGAAGACGGCGCGATCCGTGCGGCGGGCAGCCATGAGGAACTCATCAGAACGCATGCCAGCTATGCCGAGCTGTTCGAGGCGCAGGCGCGCTGGTACCAGTAGGGAACCTATGCAAAGATGATGGCGGAGAAGGGTGTGATCGCGTGACGGCATCAGGTGTCAGTGCACGGCCTACCGCTCGACGCGTTCTGCCCGGTGCCCCGGGGATGGTGGCAGTGAGGGCGGCGGCGCTGTCACCGCGCTGCCGAAGGCGTACCGATAGCTCCGCGCGGCGTACAGGTTTTTACGGTGATCCCCGCCGTTCGCTCCGGGGTTGTGGTCGGCTGTCGGCGCGGCCGATCTCGCGTTCGAACCCCGGCAAAATGGCCTTAAAGAAGGCGTTTTGAATCAGGTTCACCAACACCTGCCAGGTGCTGGCCTGCGGCTGCTCCAGCGGGCCTGAGATGTCGGTTTGCGTCGCCACCTCACGACGCGGGATATTTTCCAGCAGCGTGCTGACGCCGCCCACGACCGCCTCATAGAGCTGCTGGAACAGATTCTTCTCTTTATCCTGTTGCGTGTCGTAGACGTCCATCTTGCGCAGGAGGGGCTTGACGTAGCCCCGCACGGCGCGGTTCTGCACCCCCATCTCGGTGTACACCGAGAACAAGCCCTGCACCACGTCGAACTTGCCGTAGGCGCGCAAGAGCGAATTAAGGGCCCGCATGTCGGTATCCTCGATGCTTGCCGCCAGCACGAAGTCCGGCCCGTGGGTCTCGGGCCGGAAGGTCGCCCCGACCACGGTGCGGCCGCTGCCCATGAAGCGGCCGGTGACCTTGGCCACCGCCGTGCCCTCGGTGAGTTGATTGCTGAAGTTTTGCAGGTGCACCTCGGCGTTGTCCAAGAAGAGGCGGTATTCGGGCTGGGCCGCCCGGTTGACGAACCCGAAGGTGCTCCGGACGAGGCTCACCTGGTCGGCCCGGATGAGCAGACCCGGGGCATTGCTCGCCTCCTGCGCGGCCTGCTTGACCTTCTCCACCCGCCGCTGCTCCACCGCGGCGGTCTGTGCGGTATGGATGTAGTCCACCTGCAGCCGATCGATAGTGGCCTGGCGCAGGTGGGCGATCTTGACGTGCGGCGCATACTCGATGGTGCCGGCGGCTGAGAGCGTCCCGCGCTTGAGGTCAATGTTGTGGCGCCTTGCCACCGCCTGGAACTGCGCCAATTCGACCTGCTCGAGCGTGAGATCGGCCTGCACGGCGGCATGGGGCTCGGCTAGAAAATCGGCTTGGCCGTTGAGGGCAATGCGCCCGAGCCCGTCCAGCACCGCGTGGACTTCCAGCTCGGAGGGGTAGGTGCCCGCTTCCGACTTGACATTGCGGATGTTGGCGGCGCGCACGTTCAGCTGGCTCAGGCGCAGCGGCCGGCGGGTATCGGCGTCGATGTAGGTGAACTCCCCCTCGACGACCTGGAGCTCGTTGATCTGCAGCGGGTAGACGGCCTGCAGCGCCTCCTGCCAGCCCCGCTCCTGCACCGGCACCTCGTCGCGGGCTTCGTGGCGCACCTGCATGAGGTTGAGGTGGACCGCGGGCCGCTCGATCTGGACATCGGCGACGACGCGAGCCCGGAGGAGGGCCCGCCACTGCACGCTGGCGCCGAGCTCAGGGACCCGCACGACCGGCGGGTCCGGGTGTGTGTCCTGCACGATGACGACGTCTTTCAGGTCGACCGAAAAGCCGAAGGGGTGGAAATCGAGCGCGCCGATCCGCACCGTGTAGCCCTGTAGCCGCGCATTCATCTGCCGCTCGACGTAGCGGCGCAGCGGTTCATCGATAAAAAAGCTGACCACGACGGCTGCCACTGCCAGGAGTGCGACCGCCCCGACCAGCCAGATCCACCAGCGTCGCATGGCCTAACCTCCTCTTGACGCCCGCTGGCTCTCCCCACCCGTGACCCGCTAGATGACAAGGCACCCCAGCCGCAAGTCGGCCGTGATGTTCATGTCCTCGAGTCCCCTATGGACGTGCGCCCGAACCGTCGCCGGGCGGCCAGAATGGCGGCTCGT
>JBIOTT010000272.1:0-7537 GCA_044866195.1 Gemmatimonadales bacterium | reverse complement strand
CTCGGGGCCTTTCGGTGTGGGTCACACCTCGCCGCCTATTTGGCCTTGCTCCGACTGGGGGTTACCGTGCCACCGTCCGTTGCCGGCGGTGCGGTGGGCTCTTACCCCACCTTTTCACCCTTACCCCCGCTTGCGCGTGGGCGGTTTGTTTTCTGTGGCCCTGTCCGTCGCCTTTCGGCGCCCAGGCGTTACCTGGCAGTCCACCCGATGGAGCTCGGACTTTCCTCGGGACACCCGAAGGTGCCCGCGACCACCGCACTCGACCCGCCCCGAAGGATAACAGGGTCGCGAAGCTACGGCGTACGCCCGCCCATCGGAGGGGATCCGCACTGACCCTTCGTGGGGGCTTCGGCAGAGAGGTGGACCGGTCCTAAGCCCCGCCGGCCCCTGAGCGCCAGCTCGAGGCGGGTGGCTCCGCGCTGGGCTTGTTCGGAAACCGACCGGACCGCGGGATCGGCCTCCTGCCACTGCGAGGCTGCCAGCCGGTACTCGCGCCGGGCCTCGTCCAGCCTGCCCAGGCGCTCGTAACTCTCGCCCCGGAGCACCCGCACCCGCGGCAACACCCCCCAGCGCATGTCGAACATGGTCCGACTGAAGTCGCGGGGGCCGAATTCACCCAGGGCGCGAAGGGCGGCTGGATAGTCTCCGAGGGCGTAGTGGGCCTGTGCTGCCAGGGCTCTGGTATAGACGACATAGCGCGGCCGTCCGGCGCCGACGTTGTCGGGCTCGGCCAAAGCCCGACGCGCCCCGGCCGTATCGAGCCGCCGGAGAGCCAACCAGGCCCGCACTTCCCGGACTGGCTCCTGTCCGGACAGGCTCCCGAGCTCGGTGAGAGCGCTGGTATCCGCAGCGGCACCGGTCAGCAAACCAACAGCGGCCGCCCCACCGCTCGCCGCCACGTCCGGCCGCCGCGCCACCGGCGCCGCTTTGGCCGCTTTGGCGGCTCGCTGCCAGACCTGCCGCAACGCTGCAGGCGGCGCGCCGGTTGCCGCGTACAGGTCACCCAGCATTCGCCCTCGCATCTGCGCGCTACGGAGCTCGGCGTCTGCGGCCTTGGTGGGGTTCGCCAGCTGCCGATTGACCTGATGGGCCAACTCGATCACCCGCCCTGCCGACTCGAGTTGGCCCAGGTAGGCGAAGACATTCGCGGCCGCGGCGATGCTCCAGGTACTCGATACCGCATCCTCGCCCGCAAAGTCGTCCGCCGACAGCGAGTCCACCGCCCGCCGAAGGTCGGCGGCCGCCCGATCCAGCTCCCCCGCGGCGAAGCGGATCTTCGCTTCGGCAAACGGGCGGTCTGGGTAGCGCCCCACCGTTGCGGCATAGCGCTCCACCTCCGCCAGAGCTCGCCCGTACTGCCCCGATTCGATGTGGGCATCCAGCAACGCGGTGTGAGCGGTCTTGCTGGTCGGCTGAAACGCGACCCAGGTCTGGGCCTGGTCCAGCAGCTCGCGCCGGGCTCGCGCCACTCCGGCCGCGGCCGTCGCGCTGTCGGTGAGGGGCTCGAAGGCGGGACCCCGAGCCGAGGCCAGCGAATCATCGGGCAATAACACTACCGGCGGTCGCTCGCGCGCGGCCAGCGCCAGCAGGTCAGTGACGTGTGAATAGGCCAGGGTATAGGCCGGGTCCAGCGCCAAGGCGCGGCGGAACGCCCGCAGAGCCCTGGTCCATTGGACCGGGCCCGCTACAGCCGCAGCGGTGTCGTGATACCAGCTCTCGCCCAGACCATACCAGGCGTCTGGATCCCGGCTGTTCCGCACGATGAGCTGCTCGTATAGCGTACGGGCCGCTCCATAGTCCCGGTCGTAGAACGCGCGGTAGGCGTTGACCGTCGCCCGCTCGTGAGCCGGCAGCCGGTCGAGGTAGAACGTGGCCCGGCGGAGCGACCGGCGGGCAATCGAATCATCTTCTCCCACGGTCCAACCGCGGGTCAGCGCCAGCTTGTAGTAGGCCAGGCTGAACGTGGTGTCGAGTGCCGTGGCTCGCTCGAACTCCTGCTCGGCCGCGGCCAGGTTCCAACGATTGAGCTGCTCCACCCCGGTCAGGTACGCCCGGAACGCCTCCACCGACGTAGTCGTCGCCTGCGCCAGACCGGTCCGGATCTCCACGGGGGCCCCGGAGAGATCCAGCAGCCGGGCGGCCAGCTCGTCGAACATCGGGCGGACGTCGGTGCCCGGACGCCCCTCGATCCTCCTGGTCTCCACCCGCTTTCCGCTTGCGACGTCGAACACCCGCGCCGACACGTGCAGCGAATCGGCCGTTCGGCTGTACTCACCCAGGACAACCGTCCAAACGCCTGCCTCGCGCGCCATTCGGCGGGCCAGATCGAGTCCAATCGGGTCACCTGGTTTGACGCCGTGATGGGCCAGCAGGTCGTGCACCCGCTCGTGATCCACCACCGTGAGGTCGTTCCACTGGGACAGATTGAGACCGAGCATGCTGACAGCGCCATCCCGCATCCAGTCCAGCGGTCGGTCATACCGGAGGTTCTGGAACGGAAGAATCAGAATGGAGTGCCTCGGGTTCATGCCGGCGGGGGGCGCTTCCGAGCGAAGCCGGGTGAGCCCGAGCGCCCCGATGACCGCAATTACGGCGGTCGCCACGATCGCGACTCGCCGGCGCATGCCGCGCGGCCGGAGTGACTCGCGCTCGAGCAGCGCCCGCCGGAGCTCTTCCCCGCCCTGCCATCGATCGGCTGGATGCTTCTCCAGCGCCCGCATCACTGCCGAGGCGAGCGCCACCGGTACTTCCGGCCGCACCCGTTGAATCGGCATCGGCCGCTCGGCAATGTGCTTCGAGACCACCACCCGATGGGGGCCGAGGAACGGCGGCTGTCCCGCCAGCGCCTCATACGCGACCACGCCGAGTCCGTACAGATCGCTGCGGGTGTCCACCGGCTCGCCGGCGGCTTGCTCGGGGCTCATGTAGGTGGGCGTACCCACGGCGATCCCCTGCCCCGTTCGAGTGACCCCGCCCCCATCGCCGGATGGCCGCGCGATTCCGAAATCCGCCAGGAGTGCACGGCCGGTGACCGCGTCCAGCAGAATGTTCTCCGGCTTCACGTCGCGATGCACGAATCCGGCGGCGTTGGCGGCTTCGAGGGCCGCGGCAATGTCGGCCGCGATGGCACGCACGTCATCCGGGTCCAGCGGCCCTTCGCGATTCAAGCGCTGGCGAAGACTCTGTCCGGGCACGTGGTCCATGACGTAATACAGATGGCCGCCGACAGCCCCGGCGTGATGGACCGTGACGATGTTGGGGTGGCGAATTCGCGCGAGCATGCGCGCTTCGGCGAGGAACCGCTGTGCGATGGAGGGCTGCGCCGCAAGCTCGGGATGGGCGACCTTCACGGCGACTCGGCGATCGAGCGTGAGGTCGACTGCCTGAAACACTACGCCCATGCCTCCCCGTCCCAGCTCGTGCTCGAGCCGGTACTGAGGCTGCAGCACCGCCTGAAGCGTTGCGAACAGGTCGGTAGTGGGCTCGCTCACGGCACCTGCGGTGCGACGTTGGGGTCGAGCGTCGGCGTGGTTAGGGGTGAAAGCCCGTGCAACCGTCCCGATGCGGCGCCGCGGCCAAAGGTTGCGTCGGCCGGGACGCCGCCCGGGTTGACCCCCGATTGAGACGCTGCGACTACGTTGCGCCCTCCCTAGGAGGTCGCATGCCGCCGGTTGCCGCCCCGCCATCGCCCACTATTGCCGCCGTCCTGCTCCCCGGCGAGCGGCTGCGGGTGGACGCGGCAGGCAGCGGCTGCTTCTCAGTGGTGCATCGGGACTCGATCTCGGACGCCGTGCGCGTCGTTCGGGAGCGGCCGGTGGATGCCCTGCTGGTTTCGGTCCACCGCTGCGCCCCCGAGCAGGTCGAGGTGCTGGCTCACCTGGTGCGCGACTTTCCCGCCATTCCGATGGTGGCGCTGGTGTCACAGCACGACGCCGGCGCCACCGAGATGTTGCTCCGCCTGGGTGCCACCGGCGTACGCCAGGTGGTGGATGTCACCTCGCCGAACGGATGGAGCCGGCTGCGTCAGGTCGTCGGCCAGCCGGCCACCCGCGCCGTGGCCCGGATTCAGGGACCAATCCTCGATTCGCTCGCGGCCGCGCCGCCGGATGCCCGGCTGTTCATGGAGGCGCTGGTCCGTCTCGCGCCGGAAACCCCGACCGTCCGCCGGCTGGCTGACCGACTCTACGTCCGCCCCAGTACCCTGATGTCGCGGTTCGTCCGGTCGGGTTTGCCCTCGCCCAAGAACTACCTGGCGGCCGTTCGGCTGCTCCATGCCGCCCTGCTGTTCGAGACCGCCGGCCTCTCCGTCGCCGACGTGGCGTATCGGCTCGAGTACTCGTCTCCCCAGAGCTTCGGCCGGCACCTTCGGGCCATGCTGGGAATCACTGCGTCGGAGTTTCGAAGCCGGTTCCCCTTCCCCGCTGCGGTGGATGGCTTCGTCGACCGGCTGATCAAGCCCTACGAGCTTACCTGGCGCGACTTTCATCCGCTGGCCCAAGGAAGTTGGGAGGGCAACTCCTAGCGCCGCTCGCTCAAGCCAAGCGCGGATGCCGTGGTCAGCGCCCGGACCGGGTGGCCTGCCGCTTCGAGCGCCGCCCGTCCGCCCTGCTCCCGGTCGACCACCGCCAGCACGCCGGACACCCGGCCCCCCTCCGCGGTGACCGCCTGAATCGCCTGCAATGCCGAGCTGCCTGAGGTGATCACGTCCTCCACGATCACGACGGACCAACCGGGGGCAAAGTTCCCTTCGATCAGGCGACGGGTCCCATGTTCCTTGGCTCCCTTGCGAACGCTGAAGGCGTCGAGCATGGGCTCGGAGCCGAAACTCGCGGCGGCGATGGCGTAAGCAACCGGGTCGGCCCCCATGGTGAGCCCCCCGACCGCGGACGCCGCCCAGCCGGCTTCCCGTATGGTTCGGAGACCCGCCTGCCCGATGAGAACCATGCCTGCGGCGGACATGGTGGTGAGGCGGCAGTCGATGTAGTAGGACGAGTGCTGGCCGGACGCGAGCACAAAATCGCCGTGGCGAACCGAACGGGCTAGCAGCAGGTGTTCGAGCGGGGTCACCGAGGGCCTTTGCGGAACAGGTTGGCCAGGAATCCTCCCTTCTGGCCACCCTCGGACCGCACTGCCGTGCAGAATCCCCGGGCAAATTCGTCCACCGACGTACTGCGTTTGGCGAGATCGCGTTGCAGCCCGTTCATCACGGCCGCCTCGACCGCCGGCGAAAAGCGGAGGCCACGCTTCGCCTGATTGAGTGGAATTGGCTCCTGGGAGAGTAGTTGCTGGAACAACTCTCTCGGGCTCCGCCCGGGAAACGGCAGGCATTCGGTCAGCAGAAAGTACGTGATGGTGGCCAGGCTGTACACGTCCGCCTGCTCACCGACCAGTTCGCCGCTCAGCGTCTCCGGCGCCACGTACTGGAGGGTGCCCACGAAGAAGCCAGCCCGCGTCAGCCGCTCCTCCGCGCTCCCGTCAGCATCTCGGGCGATGCCGAAGTCGAGCAGCTTGGCCGTCTGGGTCGCCGGGTCGTACATGATGTTGGCAGGCTTGAGGTCGCGATGGATGATGCCGGCCCCGTGCGCCACGGTCAGCGCGGCGCCGATCTGCTCGACGATGGTGGCGACCAACGCGGGGGCGAGATTGCCGGAGCGGGTTACAAAACTGGCCAGGGGCTCACCGTCGGCCCATTCGAGCGCGAGATAGTGCAGGCCGTCGGCTTGGCCGTAATCGTAGGTGCGAACGATGTTCGGATGGTTGAGCCGCACGCCGAACTCGGCTTCGCGCAGAAACCGCTTGATGGCGATCGGGTCTTTGGCGAGGCGGGGAATGAGAATCTTGACCGCGGCCGAACCGCGGTCTGGATGCTCACCCCGATAGACGCTTGCAGTACCCCCCTCGCCGACATGCTGGACGAGGCGGTAGCCCGCCACCGTGCGACCGACGAGGTTCTCGGAGGTCATGCCGTGAGCGAACCTAGCGGGTCGCAAGAAGGCCAGCAAGCACTCGTATACGCTCGGAGAAAATGGCGCGTGCCGCTGCTTGACGCTCGTCGCGTGCCGCCGCTAACCTTCGCTCGCACGCCAAAGGCAGGTGCGAGCCACGTCAATACCCACCGGAGAATGGCAATGCGGCGCCTCGCACTGGCCCTCCTGATCGCGAGTGTCGCCGTGGGATGCGGCGGCGGGGCAGGGCAGAGACGCGGGTCGCGCACGCCGGCGCCCGTAGTGGACGACATGCCCGCCGCTGCCTCGACCACCAGCGTCTATCGGGGCGTCGGCCGTCTCGCCGCCGGCGATCCCCTGCCGTTCGTCGGCACGCTCACCTTCGCTGCTGGCGTCGGCGACACCGCATTGGCCATCCTCGGCCTCTCGCTCGAGAATCGCTCGCTCAACTTCCAGCGGGAACCAGCCGGCTACACGGCCCACTACCGGGTCGATATCATCCTGCGGCCTGCAACCGGCGCCCCGCTTCAGGTGGGACGGGAAGAGACCGTCCGGGTTGCCACCCAGCAGGAAACCAACCGGACCGACGAGAGCGTGCTCTTCCAGCAGCACTTCAAGTTGTTGCCCGGGCGCCAGCACGTCTCCGTCACCGTGCGCGATGTGAACGCTGGCGTTGAGTCCCGCGCCGAGGGCAATTACGACGCCCCCAGGTTCGGGCCCGGAACCACGAGCGAGCCGATCCTCGCCTATCAGGCGCAGGGCAGGGCCAAGCCGGCCGACGCATTGCAGCTGGTGATCAACCCACGGGGTGTGGTGGGTTTCGGCGGAGACACCCTCCTTTCCTACGTCGAGGGGTATGCATTTTCCCGGGCCCAGACGGTGCCGTTCGAGGTGCGCGACGCTCGGGACAGCCTGGTGTACCGCGATTCCCTGCGGTTCCAGGGGGGGCGCCCCATCGAGAGCCAGGTGATCCGGATCGCGCCCGACAGCCTGGTCTTGGGCGAGATGCGCCTCCTGGTCGGCTCGGGTCCCGCCAGTCGGCGGGCCACCGCGATTGTGTCGTTCACGCCCCAGTGGCTGGTCACCAGCTACGATCAGATGCTGAGCCTGCTGCGCTATTTCGGACCCAATCCGTATCTGGATTCACTCCGCCGGGCCGCGCCCGGCGACCAGGCCCGGCTGTGGCGCGAGTTCCGCAAGTCCAGCGACACTGACCCCAAGACACCGCAGAACGAGCAGCTCGACGAGTACTTCAGCCGGCTCGCCACCGCCAACGCGCAGATCAAGGACGAAGGCATCCCCGGCTGGCGAACCGATCGGGGAGAAGTCTTCGTGATTCTGGGCGCTCCCGACGAGGCCACGGAGCTGGCACCCAGTGTGTCGTCCCGGAATATCCGCTGGGTCTATTACCGCTACCGGCTCACGCTGTTTTTCGTTGACGAGTCCGCCTTCGGCCGCTATCGGCTCATGTCCAGGTCTCGGGCCGACTTCGAGCGGGTCGTCAGCCGGCTGCGACGAGGCCGCGAAGCAGGGAATGACGCTGAGAGGTAAGAGGTAAGAAGTGAGAGGGGGCTCCGCGGCACATGGGAGCC
>JBIOTT010000271.1:0-7327 GCA_044866195.1 Gemmatimonadales bacterium | reverse complement strand
CCCCACGGTTGTGCTTTACGACGGCGCGCCGTTCTCGCCCAACCACGGGGTCCTCTGGGACATGGCTGCGGCGGAGCAGGTGACGGTGTTCGGAACCAGCGCAAAGTATCTCGCGCTGGCGGAGAAGGAAGGTCTCGAGCCGGGGCGAACCCACAACCTCGCGTCGCTCCGGGCCGTGCTGTCGACCGGGAGCCCGCTGGCGAGCCACAGCTTCGAGTATGTCTACAGCCGGATCAAGCAGGACGTCCACCTCGCCAGCATCAGCGGAGGCACCGACATCATCTCCTGCTTTGCTCTGGGGAATCCGCTGGCTCCGGTATGGCGTGGTGAGCTGCAAACCCGTGGGTTGGGCATGGCGGTGGAGATCTACGGCCCCGATGGACGGCCGGTCGCAGGGCAGCCCGGCGAGCTGGTCTGCACCCGCCCGTTCCCCAGCATGCCGGTCGGGTTCTGGAATGATCCCGACGGGTCGAAGTATCGGGCGGCCTACTTCGATGTGTTCCCCGGTGTATGGCGGCACGGCGACTGGGCCGAGCTCACGCCGCATGATGGGATCATCATTCATGGTCGCAGCGACGCGACCTTGAATCCAGGCGGGGTTCGGATCGGGACGGCGGAGATCTACCGCCAGGTAGAACAGCTGCCGGAGGTAGTCGAGAGTCTGGTCGTGGGGCAAAGCTGGGAAAACGATGTGCGAGTGGTGCTGTTTGTGCGGCTCCGCGCCGGGATTGCGCTCGATGACGCGTTGCGCGAGCGCATTCGGCAGCGGATCCGGGAGCACGCGAGTCCCCATCACGTGCCGAAGCGAATCGTGCAGGTGGCGGACATTCCGCGGACGCTCAGCGGCAAGATCACCGAGCTGGCGGTGCGCGATGTGATTCACGGGCGCGAAGTGCGGAACCGGGACGCCCTGGCGAACCCGCAGGCACTCGACCTCTATCGGGACCTCGCGGAACTGATGACCTGATCGGCCGAATGTGTCCGTGGTCGCGCAATGGATGTGATCTGTGTTGCTGTGAGGGTGTCGAGCGGGGTCTAGCTTTTACCGCCACGGCGAAAGCCGGGATGCATCCCGAACGACAGCCATCGAAACCCCCCAACGAGGGATTTCGCTTATGAGGTTACTTCTCACTCTGGCAGCTGTTGCTGCGCTGGCGGCCTGCAGCCGTCAGAGCGACAACAGCGTCGGCCAGGCTCCCCCCGAAACGGGACGGGCCGCGCCCGCCGATACGGCGCAGCCGGCACCGCCTCCGACGACCGACACGACCACGACCACCACGCCGCCCCCGGCGGCCGACACCACGACCACGACGCCGCCTCCGTCGACTGGTTACGACACCACGACGACCACGACGCCGCCGCCGACCACCGGCGATACGACGACGACCACTCAGCCGACTACTCCTCCTCCGCCGACCACGCCAGACACGTCGACCATGCGGCACGACTCCATGTGATTCGCCGCAGTCATGGAGGACACCCACGCTCCGCCCGCAGCGGAGCGTTCGTGTATCTTGGCAATATGCCCGCCATCGACGTCACCCGCACTTATCTGGAGATGCGATCGCGCTCGGAGCTCGCGATCGCACCCAGCCCGGACGACGCTGCACGAATCGAGCGGGTCGAGTTCTGCTCGACCGCGTTCTTGCGGTTTCTCTACGCCGAGGTCGGCCGGGCCTACCGCTGGACCGACCGGCTGGGGTGGACGGACACCCAGATCCGTAGCTACCTGGACGCGGGAGACGTGAGCCTCCATGTCCTTTACCTGGCGGGTGCTCCGGCGGGATACTTCGAGCTCCGCCGCCATCCAGACCGCTCGATCGAGATCGCCTACTTCGGGCTCCTCGGCGAGTACATCGGACGGGGGCTGGGGGCCTGGCTGCTGAGCCAGGCTACCGAGGCCGCCTGGGCCGAACGACCGGACCGTGTCTGGCTTCACACCTGCACGCTGGATCATCCCAACGCCCTGCCGAACTATCTGCGGCGGGGCTTTCGAGCCGTGCGCCAAGAGGTCTACCAAGTCGCCCTCTAACTATGCCCGAGCCCCCGGCCGGTCCCGATCTTACCAAGGGCATCGACGTCGCTGCCATCCGTGATGGCGGCATGCTGCTGGGGCATGTCGCCGACGAGCCCGTCCTGATAGCGCGCCAGGGGGACGAGCTCTTCGCCATCGGCGCCGTGTGCAGCCACTACAGCGGGCCGCTCCACGAGGGCCTGCTGGTCGGCGACACGGTTCGCTGTCCCTGGCACCACGCCTGCTTCAGTCTCCGCACCGGACAACCACTCCGACCGCCGGCGCTCAACTCGGTTTCCTGCTGGGTGGTCGAGCGGCGGGGAGATCGGGTCGTGGTGTCCGGCAAGAAGGCGGCGCCGCGCGCACCTGAGGTCGCCGCCGATATTGCCGCGGTCCTCATCGTCGGCGGAGGTGGGGCCGGGGAAGTCGCTGCCGAAACGCTTCGCCGGGAAGGGTATCGTGGCCGGATCACGCTGGTCGCTGCGGAGCCGCAGGGCCCGGTGGACCGGCCGAACCTGTCGAAGGACTATCTGGCGGGCAATGCGCCGGAGGAGTGGATCCCGCTTCGGGGCGATGACTTCTATCGCGAGCAGGAAATCGAGCTGCTGACCGGCGTGCCAGTGAAGGAAGTTCCGCCTGGGGAGCGGACTGCCCTCCTGGCCGACGGCCGCGCGCTCGGTTGGGACCGGCTCCTGCTCGCTCCCGGCGCGGAGCCGGTCCGGCTCACGATTCCCGGCGGCGACCTGCCCCAGGTGCACTACCTCCGCTCGTTGGCCGACAGCCGTGCGATCATCGCGGCCTCCACGCGAGCCAGGCGCGCCGTAATCCTGGGGGCGAGCTTCATCGGGCTCGAGGTGGCGGCCTCGCTGCGCTCGCGGGGGCTCGAGGTCAGCGTGGTGGCGCCCGCGCGGCGGCCGCTCGAACGGGTGATGGGTGAGGCGGTGGGCGATTGGGTGCGCTCGATCCATGAGGAACACGGCGTTGCCTTCCGCCTGGGCGCCACCGCGCGACGCATCGCACCCGCCGGTGTCGAGCTTGTGAGCGGGGAGGTGCTGCCGGCCGATCTGATTGTCGCCGGGATCGGGGTTCGGCCGGCGACCGGGCTGGCCCAGCGCGCCGGAATCGCCGTGGATGGAGGGATCATCGCGGACGAGTATCTGGAGACCAGCCGGCCGGGGATCTTCGCCGCCGGAGATGCCGTCCGCTGGCCCGACCCGCGCACCGGCGGGAGAATCCGGGTGGAACACTGGGTCGTTGCCGAGCGCCAGGGCCAAGTCGCCGCGCGGAACATGCTGGGCCGCAGCGAGCGGTTCGACGCCGTCCCGTTCTTCTGGAGCCAGCACTACGACGCGGTCATCGCGTATGTGGGCTACGCACCCGCTTGGGACCAGGTCGACGTGCGCGGCAGCCTGGCGGCCCGCGACGCGACGGTGATCTATCGGAGGGCCGGGCAGGTGCTCGCGGTGGCGACGCTCTTCCGGGACGGTGTGAGCCTCGCGGCCGAGGCGGCGATGGAGCGGGGGGACGCGACGGCGCTCGAGCAGATCCTGGCCGGCTGAGCTTAACCGGAGGCGATCGCGGCGCGCCTCCGGATCAAGGCGTTGAGCCAGAACGCCACGGCCGAAACCAGGACCATTGCGCCGGCGGCGAGCGCGTCGTCGCGAGCGGCGTTGGAGGCGAGCCAGAGGATCACGAGGCAGGCGAGGGTCGGAATGGCCGCGCCATGGGGCAGGCGGAAAGGCGCGCCGTTGGTGCGGACATCCCGCCGGTCGAGCTCGACGCTGGCCACCGCGACTCCGAAGTACACGATCAACGTACCCAGGTTGGCCAGGATGAGGAGGGAGCGAAAGCTGCCGGTGACGGCGAGCACTGCCGACACACCCTGATTCACCAGGATGGCGACGTAGGGCGTGCGGAATCGCGAGTGAATGGCGGCCAGCCCGCGCGGCCCGATGCCGTCCCGCCCGAACGCGTAGAGCATCCGCGGCGTTGCCAGGGTGTCGGCGCTCAGATAGCCCAGCATCGAGACCGTCCCGCCCAGCAGCAACAGCAGCCTCCCGCCGCTGCCGACGATGCGTTCCGCGGTCGCCGCGAGCGGCGCGCTCGCTTCCCTCGCCAGCTGGCTGCCGAGCACCCCTTGGGCGGTGACCTGGAGCGCCAGATAAAGGACCGTGGCCAGGCTGAGCGCGAGCAGGACGGCGCGCGGCAGAGTGCGGGCGGGGTTCCGGATCTCGCCGCCAGGCGTGACGGCTATTTCGGTGCCGGCAAACGCGAAGATCACGAGCAACGCCGATTGCCCCACTGCGGAGACGCTCGGCGCACCGGACCAGGCGAGGTTCGCGGGCTGCAGCAGAAACAGGCCGGCGCAGGCGAGCAGCAGAAGGGGCGCAAGCTTGGCTACGGTGATCCCCTCGATGAGCCGGGCAGCCAGCTGCACGCCCCGGATGTTAGCCGCCGCCAGCGCGCCGTAGACGCCCAGAATGACACCGGCGCGTCCGAGCGGCGTGCCAATGAACGGCACGACCTCGGCGAGCGTGTCGACCAGCGCGTTGGCAACCGAGGCCGAAGCCACAACGCCGGCGGCAAACCAGTGGACCGCCCCGATGACGAACCCGGGGAACGGCCCGAACGCGGCCTCGGTATAGGCATACATGCCACCGCTGGAGGCGACTCGGCTTCCTGCCGCCGCGAAGCAGAGCACCACCAGCCCCATCGCCACCGCACAGACGACGTAGCTGAGCACCGCGGCCGGGCCAAGCCCCTGCGCCGCGACCGCGGGCAATACGAAGATGCCGGCCCCGATGATGCAACTGAGAGTGCTGGCGGTGAGCGCGCGTACCCCGATGGCACGCACCAGTCCCTCGTCGGCGGGGCGGCCGGCGGAGCGTGACGCCTGGATTGGCATGACCAGATGTACCTCTCGAGGGCGAGCCTCGCCAGGGGCGTACCCATTACCTTCTGTCGAATCATGATCAGACGGCATCAGTCAGCTCACCCCGGTGTCGTCGCCTACTAGCGCGCGGGTTCGGCTCGGGTTGGCCGCTCTGCTGTTCTCCACCGGCGGCGCGGCCATCAAGGCGGCTGCCTTCACCGGCTGGCAGATCGCGAGCTTCCGGTCCGGGATCGCCGCCCTAATGCTCTGGCTGCTCATCCCGGCCGCGCGGCGCGGCTGGACTTGGCGCACCGTCGTCGTCGGCATCGCCTACGCCAGCACCCTCGTGCTCTTCGTGCTGGCCAACCGGCTCACCACCTCGGCCAACACGATCTTCCTCCAGTCGACCGCTCCCCTCTACGTGCTGGTGCTGAGTCCCTGGCTGCTGCGCGAGCGGGTCAGGCCGGCGGACATCGGGTTCATGGCGGCGGTGGGAACGGGGCTGGTGCTCTTCTTTCTCGGGGCCCAGACGCCGCTCGCGACCGCGCCGGACCCGCTGCGGGGCAACCTCCTCGCCGCGGCCAGCGGGGTCACCTGGGCGCTCACCGTGTGCGGCCTGCGCTGGATGGGACGGGGAGACGCCGGGAATGAGGCGATCGGCGCGGTCGTGGTAGGCAACGGATTTGCCTTCCTCGCGACGCTTCCCATGGCGCTCCCGCTCGCCGGCCACGCCGCCGGCGACTGGGTCGTCATCCTGTACCTGGGCATCTTTCAGATCGGTCTCGCGTACGCGCTGGTCACGTCGGCACTGCGCCAGCTGCCAGCGTTGGAGGCTTCGATCATCCTGCTCATCGAGCCGGCCTTCAACCCGCTATGGGCCTGGGCCGTGCACGGCGAGATTCCGGGCCCGTGGGCGTTGGCCGGCGGAGCGCTGATCCTGGGCGCGACCTCTCTCAGAACGCTGTTCGACAGCCGAGCTCGGCTGGCTGCCGCCGCCGGCCCGGAAGTACCCACGACATGAGCATCGGACTCATCGAGACGGTCAGGGTGCGCGGCGGTGTGGCCCCGTTGTGGGGCCTTCACCTTCGGCGTCTGCTGCAAAGCTGCCGGGAGCTTGGGGTGCCGTTTCCGGGCGAGCTGACCGTTCCTGCCGGTGGCCACGACCGGGTGCATCGGCTCGAGGTGCGCCAGGACGGGGTTCGGGTAACCGAGCGGGCGGTAGGGCCGATGGAGGCGGTGCGCCTGGCAACCAGCCGGACTGACTACCGGGCCTACCCGCACAAGATCACGGAGCGCACCCAGTTCGACCGCGCGCTCGAAGAGGCGCGTGCAGCAGGAGCGGACGATGCCCTGCTGCTGGCACCGGGCGGGTGGGTCGCCGAAGTTGGCATCTGGAGCTTGTTCTGGTGGGAAGGCAGCCGCCTCTGCGCTCCGCCCCTGGCGCTGGGGGTGCTGCGCGGCGTCGCGCGGAGCCGGATCGGCGAGTTGGTGCAGCTGGAAGAGCAGCGCATTGGACGGGCGGGACTCGACGGCCGTCCGCTGCTGCTGGCGAACGCGGTACGCGGGATCGTGGAGGTCGCGGCGCTGGACGGAGTTCCGACGCCGAGCGAGGCCGGGAGCCGGGAGCTTCAGGCACGCTTCTGGCCTTGACCCGGCCCGAGCGCAAGGCGTATTTTCCCCGGCTCGGAAATCGGGGCCAGGTTCCTCGCGGTGGTTGTAGCTCAATCGGTTAGAGCGCCGGACTGTGGCTCCGGAGGTTGCGGGTTCGATTCCCGTCAGCCACCCTGGCTCGAGCGATCCGCTGAGACGCCGGCGCTCGCGTCCGGCGGTGTTTGGCGTCGTTGCGGCAGCCCGCTGGTACGTAGGTCCGTAGCTCAATTGGTAGAGCACCGGTCTCCAAAACCGGGGGTTGGGGGTTCGATTCCCTCCGGGCCTGCTGCGGACGCCGCTATCGGCTATCCGCTATCTGCCGGGGCTTGCCACGGAACTGGATGCTGGGCTTGCGCGGATAGCGGATAGCGGACAGCGGATAGCTTATTGGGCGCTATCGTCTAGGGGACTAGGACGGGGCCCTCTCAAGGCCCAAACACGGGTTCGAATCCCGTTAGCGCTATTCAGCAGAAGGCTGAGCCCGGCTCGACGGGAATTTCGGCCCCATCGTCTATCGGTCTAGGACGCGACCCTTTCAAGGTCGAAAGACGGGTTCGATTCCCGTTGGGGCTATGGCGAGACTGGCGCCTCTAGCTCAACTGGCAGAGCAGCGGACTCTTAATACGACCTCGCCCGCCGGCCAGCACCGGGGGGCGTTGTCTTTTCTCCACTTAGGCCACCCTGCCGCCAACCAGTGCCAGCGCACGATGGGGGGCGCTGGCACTATCATTGGCACTGCTCCTGACACCGGCTCGCGAGGGGGAGATGGCCAAGCAGCCCGACCATTGGGC
>JBIOTT010000270.1:0-3313 GCA_044866195.1 Gemmatimonadales bacterium | reverse complement strand
CCGAGTCCACCAGGCCGGTGAGCCCGTCGGCGATCCGGCGGCTCAGCTCCGGCACCCCCTCGGGCGTCACGATCCCTTGGCCCTCGCGCCCGCGCAGGTTGAGATACAGGCTCCCGATACCGATTGCATAAGCTTTGGTGCGGGCCCAGTCGACCTTCTGGAGATACTCGCCCGCTTCCGCGCCCGGCGCGACCCCCGGCTTGAGGGCGAGCAACCCTTCCCGCCGGAGCCAGGCGTTCAGGTGCAGCCCGCGCCGGAACCCCGTGAAGCCATGGTCGCTCAGCGTCATCACCAAGGTGTCGCCGTCCACCGCGGCAAGGACCCGCCCCAGGATGGCGTCGCACGCCCGGTAGTGCTCCGCGATGACGTGCGCGAAACCGTTCACCGGCGCGGCCCGCTGCGCGGGGTGATCCGGCTCCAGAAACCGCCAGAACATGTGCTGTACCCGGTCCGGGGTATCGAAGAGGCAGAACACCAGACCGTCCCGCTGGCGTGCCAGCTCGTGCTGCAACATCCGCTCCCGCTCCGCCAGGACCTGGGCGCACTGGTCCAGATAGTGCTCCTCACCGAAGCGTCCGTTGTTGAGCCCGCCGTGATCCTCCACCATGCCGGTTGTGTAGTAGGTGCCCACTGCGTCGGCCAGCTCCCGCGCGTACTCCGGCGGCGAGGAGATGGGATAGGCCAGCGTCGCGCCTGGGTCGAAGTTGACCGGCGAGGCATACAGCTCGACGTGGGGATCCAGCCGCACCAGGAGGAAGCGCACCATCCCCTGAACCGCCTGCAGCAGGCCGAGCTTGAAGCGTACCTTCACCCAATCGGTCCAGCGACCCAGCTCGGCGCTCACCTCGCGGTCGGTTCCCTCGACAGCCACCAGCACCCGGCGTCCGGCACAGTCGATTCGCAGCGTGATCGGCTGGTCGAGATCGGCGCGGCTCTTGGGGTGCCGCGGCCCTATGAGCCGGGTTCGCAACAGGGCGCCGTTAGTCCGGATCGGGATCAGGTGTTCGCTATCGCCCTGGCAGGCGTTTGGATCGGAGGTGTAGAAGGCGGGAGTGCCGAGGCCACCGCGGAGATCGGGCACGCCCATCCCCGACAGCACTCGGCCGTTCACGGCATCGGGGGGGAATGTGCAGGGACATCGCACCACGGCCGACGGGATGCCGGCGCGGGACAGGACATCCCAGATCGTCTGACCGCGCCGGAGGTTTACCGCCCGGGGCGGGAGGAAGGCATTCTTCTGCTCGAAACGATTAAGCGAGAAATCAGCCAGATAGGACTGGGGATCCCGCCGGATGAAATCGTAGATCCCATGCCCGCCGGGGTTGGTCCCGGTGGCAAAGGTAGACCACGCAACCGGGGTCTGGGCCGGGAGAGTCGTCGCGACCCGGCTGTAGCCGCCGGCGGCCCGAACCTGGGCGAATGCGGGCAGCTCGCCGCTCGCGAGGAGTCGCTCGAAGATCCGCGGCTCGAGCCCGTCGAACCCGACGACGACGACCCTGCGAGCTCTCTCCATGCCCATGGGAGCCGGGCGGCTCCCTCATCGCCTTCGAAGTTGTCCGAATAACCGCCGAGCGGCCCCGCTCACCTGGCGCCAGAAGATCAAGACGGCTCCGCCCACGGCCGCCAGCGCGGACGTGAACGGCATGATCTGGTCGGGACCCACGTAGAGGAGAAGCCCGAAGAGAGCTAATGAGATGGAAAGCATGAGCCGACCCCTGTGCGCAAGGCGTTGGGGCCGGCACTGTGGGAAGCCGACCCGTCTTGAGAGTATAGCGTGCGGACCGGCCTCGAGCCAACCGGCCGAGGCCCCCCACAATGTGGAAATTGGGGCTTCAAGACTGTGCGCTGGCTCACCTTCCGGCTCTCACGGACCTTGGGGCGGCGCCGAGCATAGCATCCAGCGCCGCCCGGTATCGATGCACGTATTGGGCCCCCTTTGCGGTTTGGGCCAGGTTCCAGCGTTCCAGCAGGTCGTGGTCGAAGTCGTAGAGCTCCTCCGCCCCATCACCCTCATTGCGGATGTAGCGCCAGCCGTCGAAGGCAATCGAGTTGACGTCGCCGCGGCTCGCCGGATACCACCCGGGCTGATTCCACACCTGCCGAACACTGGTGACGATGGTGTCGGGGGCGGCTCCGGCTTCGGTCCAAAACCGCGCCAGGGAGCGGCCGGGCAGCGGCGCGGCTGGGCCGCTATCGAGGAGGTCGACCACCGTGGCCGCGAGATTTCGAAGCGAGACCGGCTCGCTGACGCGCCGCCCCTCCGGAACCCGCCCGGGGAACCAAAGCAGCAGCGGCACATGGATGGATGATCGGTAGAGACTGGTCCCGTGCGCCACCAGGCCATGCTCGGCGAACTCCTCGCCGTGGTCGGCGGTAACGATGACAAGCGTGTTGTCCAGCAGTCGGCGGCGCTGGAGCTCACGGAGTAGCCACCCCAGCTGGGAATCGAGATACCCGATCGCCCCGTCATAGGAGTCCTGCTTGAGCCGCAAATCGGCCGGCGTGAGGCGCTGGTCCGGGGCCTTCTCCCCTTGTTCTGACGATACGGGTCGCTGGAGCGACGAGTGGTATCGAAGACGGAACGAATCAGGAACCGTATAGGGAAGGTGCCCGTCCATGAAGTTGAGGAACGCGAAGAAGGGCGCCGGCCGTGCCCGGTCGTGCCAGGCGAGCAGGGCGTGGCTGATCTGCTCCGCGGATCGGTGCGTGCCCGGGGGCGGCAGCCGCATGCGCCAGAGCAAGGGCGTCCGGCTGAGGATTGGCTTGAGCCACTCTCGGATCGGCGCGTAAAACACTAGGCCGAAGGACAGCGTCTGGGTTGTCTTCCAGAGCGACAGCGGCGCGTCGTCGAAATGCTCGAAGCCGCGGGCCAGTCCGCTTTCCCAGCTCACTCGGTTGTCGTTCGCCACGAACGCCGCCGTTGCATACCCGCTGGCCCGGAGGACTTCGGCCAGCACCGGCCAACGCGGGCCGAGCGGCGTCTCCCAGGATACGTCCAGCTCCAGGGGCCAGCGGCCGGTGAACATCGAGGAATGGGAGGGCAAGGTCCACGAGGCCGGCGCAAAGGCACGCTCGAACAGGGTGCCGCGCTCGGCGAACCGCTCCAGCTCGGGGGTCGTGTGGCGGGCATACCCGTACAGGCTCAGGTTGGCCGCCCGCACTGTGTCGAGGATGAGCAGCAGCACGTTGGGCGCGCCGGGCTGCGCGGCCGGACGCGACGCCGCCAGGCGCCGCTCGCGCACCGCCCGCCAGCCGATCATGACCCCGGCCAGCGCCGCGACCGACAGGGCAAGCCACGGGAGGCTCCGCGACA
>JBIOTT010000269.1:0-16224 GCA_044866195.1 Gemmatimonadales bacterium | reverse complement strand
AGCTCCCATATCGAGTGTGCGCCGGGTATCGAATGCGCCGCGGCCACCGATGCGGTGATGCCCTCGAGCCCCTCCCGCACCGAGGGGCCGTGCCAGGCACCACGCTCGTGCCCCCGGCGAAGCTGATCGGCGATGCGGTCGATCTCGTTCATTTTCTCGCCTCCGCCGCCGTTGGTCGAGCCACGACGTCGTAGTGGGTCACGTGAGGCTCCAGCTCGAGCAGGAACCCCTCGTCTTCCGGATAGTAGCGCGCCCGCTCGACCTCGTCACCCGCGAAGGCGCGGATCGAGTCCATCGACTCCCAGAGCGAGAGCAGGAGAAAGTGGGCGCGATCGCCCTCGGTCCGCCGCAACACCCAGACGCCGCGGTTGCCGGGCGTATTCCGGTAGTCGGGCAGGCCGGTCCGCTCCAGGTAGGCCAGATACTCGTCTCCCCGCGCGGCGGGCACCATTCCGTGCCAGGTCCGTGCAATCATGATGACCTCCTTGTCCCAACGAATACGGCCCGCCGAGGCGGGCCGTTTCGCCGGGAGGGGGGTTACTGGTTGTGGCGCTGGGCGGCCTCGGATTCGCGGGCCTTCAGGTGGGCCCGCATGCGCTCAACCTCCGACCGCATCTCGGCGAGGTCGGCCTCCATCCGCTCCAGCGACCGTAGCAGCTCCAATCTGATTGACAGCGGCACGCCGCCCGCCGGCAAGTGCCGCGCGCCGCGGCCGGATGGCGGGGAACCCGGCTCGGGTACCATCACCGACGTGACCCGGAGGCGCCTGGGCTCGATGCCGAAAGTCCACACCAGCGCCGCCACCAGGAGCACAAGCAGGATGCCCTGCGCCGCCAGCGACTCCGCGGTCGGGTAGATCCCCAGCGTGGGGACCCGGGGAGCCCACGAGACGACGGTGGTTGGGAGCAGGCGGCCCTCCTGAAGCTCGGCCACACCCTTCCCGGCAAAGACGAAGGCCATGTAGTAGAGGAACGCGCTGGTGACTCCGAAGAACGGCTTGAGCGGCAGGCGCACCCCAAACCGATTGATGGCGAGGTACACGACCACCAGCACGAGGAAGCCGAGAGCAATGCCGGCGAGCACGGCTGCGGTGGAGCTGCCCGAACCGCCGGCCACGAACAGCGCCTTGTAGAACAGCACCGTCTCGAAGCCCTCGCGATAGACGGCGAGGAATGCGGCTGACGCGAGCGCGAGCGCGGAGCCGCTGCTGACGGCGTCCTGCACCTTGCCGCGCACGAACCGATTCCATTTGGCGACTTCCATCTTCGAGAGCAGCCAATAGCTCACGTAGAAGAGCACCACCGTAGCGGCGACCATGGTGAGCCCTTCGAGCGCCTCGCGCCGGGCCGGACTCAGGCGAAACACCGTCTCGAGCGCAAATGCGGTGAGCAGGCTGGCCCCGATCGCCGCGCCGACACCAACGTGAAGGTCGCGCTTTCGGTGCGCCGCTCCGGTCTTCACCAGGAAGGTCATCAGCGCGCCCAGTACCAGAATGGCCTCGAGCCCCTCGCGCACCAGAATGACGAACGATTGGAGAAACAGATTGAACGGGGACAGGGTCTCACCGAGCACGCGCTCGGCATTCTCCAGATCGGCCGCGAGGCCGGAGCGGATGCCGTCGAGCTCGACGGGCGTGGCGCCTCCAGCAGCCCTGGTGCGAAGCGCCGCGAACCGGGTCTCGAGCGAGGTGGCCAGGTCGGGATTCTTTGCCCGGACCGAACGCTCCACCTGCTCGAACGTCATGTAGGCATCGAATGCAGCCGCGCTGGCTTCTCCGCCCCGGCCGGCCCGGGCCAGGCGGTCAGCGGAGTCCAGCTGGCTCCGCACCCGCGCGAAGATGCGCGCCGTTCCAGCCGCATCGGCCTGCTGCTGAAGGCTTCGGACCGCGGCCAGGTGCGCCAGCGACGTGTCGGGACGACCTTCGCCGAGCTGCGCGAGAATGGCAGCGTCGGACAGGCGCGCGGTCGCATCGAAGCGCCGGAGCGGAGGCGGCACCTCGCCGTTCGGGGCCGGCAGCCGCAGCAGGGTGGCGTAGGCGGCCGCTGCCCAGCGATCGTCGGCGGAGAGCCGAGTCTCGAATGCGGGCATGGCGGTGCCGACCACGCCGATGGTGATCCGCCGGTAGAAATCGAGCGGAGCCGCATCCCGAAGCGAGGCAGCGTCGGTGAGATTGGCGGGCTTGGGATCGAGCCCCGCAGCCATCGGCCCGTCGCCGCGGCCCAGGGTGCCGTGGCAGCTGGCGCAGTTTTCCCGGTAGACCTGCGCGCCCCGGGCGAGCGAGGGTGTCTCAGCCGGGATCTCCTCGAGCGACACGCCGAGCCGCTGCGACAGCGACGAGGTGAGAGCGCGGACCCGGGCCTCGACCGTGTCGGGGTCGGCCGTGGCCTCGACCAGCTGCAGGATGCCGTCGATGGCGCGGCTGCTCGTGCCGCTGACGTCGGCCGGGAGCATCGCCGCGCTGCGGCGGGCTTCAGCCAGAAACAGCCGGGCCTCCTCGATCTCGGCCTTGGCCACCACCCGGCCGTTCTGGACGCCCACGCGGTATTCCTGGGCGGCCAGGTGGGCGGTGGCGGCGAGACGGCGGACGGCAGCCGTCTGCTGGCTCCCGGCGGGCTGCTGCCCGGGTCCGACCAGCGCTATCGCCAACAGGATCCGAGCAGCACCGATGAGAATCATTTTCAATAGCTTTGGGTTGTGGCGCTGGAAACTAGAGTCCGCTGGTAGGATATGGAAGAGTGAGGACGGCGAGAGTCACAGCCGGCGCCACACCGCCTCGGCCACCGGCAGAAGCGGCCCCAGAACTGGCAGGTAGCCCCCGAACACAAGTCCGAGATAGGTGGCGGCAGCCAGCAGGACGGCAGTGACCGTCCACAGCGGCCAGCTTGGGCGGCGCCAGGTGCGCACTCGCTCGATCTCCGGAAACCAGAGCGATTCCTCCCGAATCGCTGCCGCCTCCAATGCCAGCCAGGCCGACTCCAGCCGCCGGGCGGCGGCAAGGATCGCTTCCTGCCACTCCCGCACGGCCGATTCCCCTCGCGCACCCGGGGCCGAGGCGCGCGGCACGACCTGCTCGAGCAGGTCCAGCGCGCGAATGAAGGGGAGGCTGCCGGCACCCAGCCGACCCGATATTGCGTGGCGATCGGAGTCGACGAGGAGGAGCTCCGCCCGGCGGCCCTTCGGGACTCGGGCTTCGCGGGCCGCCGAATCGAAGCGAGCGTTCACCGCCCGGGCAATCCGTTCGGTCGCCTCGGAGACGGCGCGCTCCCATTCGACCAGCCACGCCTGCCGGTTGAGCGAGCTTACCGCAGCGGGGCGGTCGTCGGCGCCGGCGAAGGCGCGAGCGGCGCCCGCGAGCTCGAAAACCCGAGTCGCCAATTCCAATCGGATGTCGTCCAACCGGACCCACCGACCCTCGACCGGCCGAGCCCGGTCGCACAGCTGTCCCAGCGCGGGGCCGAGCTCGGGTACCAGGCCGGTGGCAGGCAGCCGCGCGGACGCGCTCACCGATTCTCCCATGCGGGTCGCTCGCCTTGCAAGTCCGCCATCGCCAGCACGGCCCGGCGGCCGCCCCGCGCATCGTAGCGCTGGACGAAGTCCGCCAGGATTTCGGCCGTGAACTGGCCTCGCGGAAGCCCCGTGGCCTCGATCGCGGCTTCGATCGCCGCGGGCGGACCCTCCACCTCGAGCAACACGTCCATCCGGGGATACCACTCGAGCCGTAGCACCGCTCCCGCCAGCTGGTACAGCTCGACGTAGCGGTCGATCGCCTGGCTCACCCGGTAGCCCAGGCCCTCGAGAATGCGGCCCGGACTATCCGAGCCGGCGGCGATGCGACAGCTCAGCTCTTCCCGGAGCTTGTATCCGTCTTCGGAGCGGCCAGTCCGTCCCTTCCAGGTGAGCTCCGACTCCGCAACGCCATCGTCGTCGATGAAGCGGCGCAGCCGGAGCACCTCGTCGCGCGCGAGCAGCGCGCCGTCGCGATCGTAGCGCCGGTCCTCCATCAGGCCCCGAAAGGTGAGATTGGCGCCGGCAGCGAGCAGCCGGTCGCGCAGTGCTGCCGGGTCGGGCACGATGGTCTTGAGCTCGAGCTCCCGGGCCATTCTCAGGCGAGGATGGCCTGAAGCGCGCGGTCGGTATCGCCCAGATCGGCGAACACTGCGTGTGCCCCGCAGGCTTCGAGCTCGGATACGGAGTAAGAGCCGGTTGCGACCGCTACGGCGCGGGCGCCGATGCCGGCGCCGCAGGCGATGTCGGCCGGGGTGTCGCCGATGATCACCACCTCGGCTCCGGTGAGGGGGCGCCCGAAGAACCGCTCCGCTCGACGGGCCGCGATCGGTGGCAGCTCAGGGCGATCGGCGGAGTCCGAGCCGTAGGCGCCTACCTTGAACCGGCTCGGCTCGAGACCGGCTGCTCTCAGCTTGAGCGCAGCGCCGCGCTCGAGATTTCCGGTCAGGAGCCCGAGCACGACGCCCTGGTGCGCTTCCAGCCGGTCGAGAATGGCGGGGAAGCCGGGCATCAGGCTGATGCCCACGGCATTCGCGAGCTCCTGTTCGAGCAGCGCGACGTAGCGTTCGCAGAAAGCGCGGATCCGCTCGGGAGGATGAGGTCCCGGATCGCCGGCCGAGGCAAGCAGCTCGGCGACGATCTGCGGGTCGGTCTTGCCGTCGAACCGGATCTCTCCGAACGCGCTGCGCGCACCCACCGCTTCGGCCAGCGCGGTGGTGATGGCTCGGCGGCCGGCTCCGGCAGTCAGGAGAATGGTGCCGTCGATGTCGAAGAGGACGAGGCGGCGCGAGGTCATGCGGGGAAGATAGACGGGGCGGGCGGGAGCGGGCGGGAGCAGACGGGAGCAGACGGGAGCAGTCGGGAGCAGACGGGAGTGGGCTGTCAATGGTTGGCACTCCGGAGTCGCCGCGCATCGAGCGACCGGTACAGCCGCCAGACGAGCGAGCCTGCTGTGCCGCGAAGATCTTCGAGAGCCTTCCACTTGTCTTCAGCGAGCAGCCCGCGATCCCGTGCCAGCCGCAACGTGTATGACAGCTCGGCCAGCGAGCCCAGCGAGATGTCGAGGTAACGGCGCAGCTCTCGGCCACCCCGTTTCGCCCAACCCTCTGCGATGTTTGCCGCCACCGAGTGGACAGCTCGGCGCGCCTGAGACGTGAGCCCGAACAGTTCGGCTTTGGGCCACGAGTCGGTGGCGGCGTAGCCTGCCAAGGCGAGCTCATGGCTCACTTGCCATGCTTTCAGCTGGTCGTAGGTGGCCATGGATGTACAGTGCATTCGCGCCGCGGCTGCCACGCATCGATTGCCCGCAGTTGGGCGCGGTTTCCCGCCCGCTCCCGCCTGCTCCCGCCCGCTCCCGTCTGCTCCCGCCCGCTCCCGCCCGATCCCGCCCGTCCGCCCGTCTCGCCTACTCGCTTCCGCTCACCCGCCGCACCACCACCAGCCGCTCCCGCAGTGCCGCAGCCCGCGTCCCGGGTCGCCAGGGCTCACGCACCACGCCGCCGCAGGCCACGGTTGCATGCACCAGGGTTTCGCCTGCGGCCGCGAACGCCACGTGGCTGATGCCGCTGCTCAACTCTCCCCGAAAGAACAGCAGGTCACCCGGGCGGATGTCACCGGGAAGCATCTCATCGCCGACCATGGCCTGTTGCGCGGAGTCACGGGGGAACGCGACGCCCCGCGCGGCAAAGGTCGTCTGCACCAGACCGGAGCAGTCCACGCCCCAGGGAGTCACGCCGCCCCACTGATAGGGCGCCCCAAGGAAGCGCCGAACCGCCCACTCCTCGGGCGGCATCGCGCGCGACTCGGCCGTCACCTCTCCGAGCCGCCGCACGGTGCCTTGCACCACCGGGCCCGCCCGCCCGTCCGGCAGCAGCACCCCATCGGGCACCAGCGCGACCCGGGCCCGAAGCGGCAGGCGAACCCGCTTGCCGCCCACCTCCAGTTCGGCCCCCTCGCTCCACGCCCGGGCCCGCTCGTTCCACGCATCGCTTTCGCGCCGAGTCCACTCGCGCACGTAGCCTCGATGGATCCACCCCTCGTAGCCATCGCGGTCGAGCCGGACGCGGCGCCACTCGGCTTTTGCCTCGAGTACGACCGCGGTGTCACCCACGACCAGCTGGGACATCTGCTCGGCGCGAAGACTGGGCTCCGCGAGCAGCGGAGTGACGGCGGCGAGGCCGACGACGGCGCTCAGGTGGGCGCCTGCCCGGCCTTTGCAGCGCAGGCCGAGCAACGGCTCACGCCGCGAAAGGTGCAGATGAGGCAGATGAAGGTGCCGCAATCCACGCAGGGATACCCCTCGGACGCCCGCTCTTCGCGCCCGCAGGCGCGGCAGCTCATGGCGTCCTTCTCCTTGGGCCGGTAATGCTCGGTCATGGCGGGGTCCGCGCTGCGGCGGTTCACGCGCTGATGGTGTAGCGCTTGATCTTATTGATGAGGGTGGCGCGGGAGATGCCGAGCTCCTGGGCGGCGCGGGTCCGGTTGCCACCGTGGTGCTTCAGGGTGCGCTCGATGTGCTGCCGCTCGAGATCGTCCAGGCTCAGCGGCGTGTGCCGCCGGTCGCCGACCCCGGGCCGGGCCCGGAACTCCCCGGGCAGATGCTCCACGCTGATGGCGGGCTGGCCTCGGCCGAGGATCATGGCGCGCTCGAGCACGTTGCGCATCTCCCGCACGTTACCGGGCCAGGCATACGCCAGCAGCCGCTCGACCACCTCGCTGGAGAACGAGGCCGGCGCTTCCGGCAGCTCGGCCCGGAGATCGGTGCCCAGGCGGGTGAGCAGCGCCAGGCGATCCTCCCGCGACCGATCACGCACGGCGGGCAGTTGCAGCGGCATGACGCTCAGGCGGTAGTACAGGTCCTCCCGAAACTGGCCGCTCTCGACTTCATTCTGCAGGTTCTTGTTGGTCGCCGCTACCAGACGGACGTCCACCGTGATCTCGCGGGTGCCACCCAGCCGGCGAAAGGTCTTGGTCTCGAGCACCTTGAGCAGCTTGGGCTGAAGCTCGGGGGCCAGATCGCCGATCTCGTCGAGGAAGATGGTGCCGTGATCGGCGATCTCGAACAGCCCCTGCTTCCGATCCTTGGCATCAGTGAATGCCCCTTTCTCGTGACCGAACAGCTCGGAATCGAGAAAGGTTGCGTTCAATCCCGCGCAGTTCACTTCGACGAACGGCGCCTTGGCCCGCGGACTCCGGTCGTGAATCATCCGCGCGACCCAGCCCTTGCCGGTGCCGCTCTCGCCGGTCAGCAGCACGGTGGTTCGCTCGCTCTGCGCCAGGAGGGCGACCTGGTGGGCGAACTCCTGCATGGCCGAGGAGGTCCCCAGTGAATCGAGCCCCGGTCCGGCCGCCGTCTGACCCAGGAGCGCTTCGTTGACTCGGCGGAGGCGCACCTTGTCGGCGACCCGGGCGGTGGCCGCCGCCAGATGGGCCATGTCCACCGGCTTGGTGAGGAAGTTTTCGGCGCCCAGCTGCATGGCCCGCACCGCGGTGGGCACGTCGCTGTGGCCGGTGAGCAGAATGACGGCAGCGTCCCGCTGGCGCAGGTGCTCGAGCACCTCCATGCCGTCCATCCCCGGGAGCCGCAGATCGAGAATCACCACATCCGGGCGCAGCCGATCGAAGGTTGCCAGCCCGGCCTCGCCGCTCAGCTCGCGGGTCACCTCGTAGGCCAAGCGCTCGAAGTAGTTACCGATGCCGCGCAGGACGTCGACGTCGTCGTCGATCAGCAGGACTGAGTCAGCCATCTGCCACCGAGAGGGATCGGGGGAGCGGTGTGGAGATGCGCGCTAGTTGGGACGCCGCAGGACGAGTACCAAGTTAGCACCAACTGTCAAAAAAGGGAACAGCCGGGGCCGACGATCAGTCCCCCGGCGGCACCACCACCCGAAGCGCGCCGGGCACAACCGTGGCCGTGAAGGGCGTCTGGCCAGCCGGCTCCCCGTCCAGCTGAACCGGCTCGGGAAACTCGGCTTCCACCGTGATCTCGCGACCGCGCGCGAACCCGACCAGGCCCTGGGGACGGGCGGGTCGGCGGGCCCGCATCAACTGCCAGACCGCCCGCACGCTCTGACCGAAGCTGTCGGCCCGCATTACCACCACATCGAGCAGGCCGTCGTCGGGGGTGATGGCCGGGCCCAGCCGGACATACGGCGGGATCACCTCGCCGCAGTTGGCCACCAGGATCATCGCCGCCGTCGCCTCGTAGTCCACGCCATCGACGCTGACGTGATGCTGTGTGCTGCGCACGTCGCCGATGAGGCGCAGCGTTGTCGCCACGTACGCCGCCATGCCCCAACGGCGTTTATGCTCGGAGGCAGTGCCAGCCATGACCCTGGCGTCCATTCCCGCGCCGCATGCCACCGCGAAATAGTGGACCCCGTCGGGCCGCTCCATGCGGCCCAGGTCGAGCCGGCGGGTGCGACCGTGGAGCAGGATTTCGGCCGCGCGCAGCGGCGAGGCCGGAATCCGAAGATTGCCTGCCAGCAGGTTTCCGGTGCCGCCCGGAATGACCCCCAGGGCGACGTCGCTCCCAACCAGCGCGGCCGCGGCCTGCATGGTGGTGCCGTCGCCGCCGAACACGGCAATCAGATCGACCGAGTTCTCGCGCCCGTATTGGGCCAGCCGGCGCGCATCACCCGCGCCGCCGGTGGCGAGCACCTCGGTCTGCCAGCCGGCTGACTTGAGCGCGTCCCGCACGATGCTGACGCCGAGCGGCTGGGTTCGAGCCGCCGCCGGGTTGGTGATGAGGAGCGCGCGCGCCACTAAAACTCTTTCTCCCAGAATACGTCGGCACCGACCTGGTAGGGGCTGGTGCTGAGATAGGGATTGTAGCCCGCCAGCGAGCAGGTGGTGAAGGTGGGCTCGAAGCTGGTCTGGAAGCGCCACGCCCGGCTGAAGCGATACTCGAAGCTGGCGCCGAAGTTCTGGGCGCCGAACGTATTGGACTGACTGGACCCGCCGCAGAAGCCGGCGTTCAGGGTGACGAAGCTCTTGTTGCCTACCCGCCAGCCGAAGGCAAAGCGGCTCACGGCCGCTCCTCCTCCGGCACTGATGCCCGGCTGGAACTCGACGTAATCGATCGGGACGCCCAGGTCGGAGATCAGGAATCGCTCGAACTCGCTCGAGAACGCTGCCAGGGCGCTTTGGACGGCGGTCTGCTGCCCGTACGCCGCCGCGTCGGAGGCGGGCGCACCGAAGATGAGATACGAGGCCAGGTCGGTCTCGGGAATCGCCGGGCGCACCGTGCTCTCGAGCGCGAGCTTGGGGTCGAGCAGCGTGCCCGTGATCCGGGCGATCACGGGGATCTCCTCGTTGGTCCGCACCGTCCGCACGATGTGCCGGGCGCTGATGTTGAGCTCGGCGTTCAGATCGGGCGTGCCGAAGTAGCGCACCGATCCGCTGTCCACCGTGAAGTCACGGGTGACCGGGCCGATCTTGAGCGCGTAGGTCCCCCGCACGGCGTCCAGCGTGCCCACCGGGCGGTACTCGCGGCGGACCTTGTTGACCGTGAGCTGTCCGGCGAGCTGAATGTTGGCTTCGGTCGACCGGAGGAACACGCCCGGGCCCATCGCGAGCTGCAGGTTCCTCACCGTGAGCGAATCCAGGAACCGGTTCTGGATCCGCGACCCTAAATTGGCCCGGCGCACGAGCGAGGTGTCCACCAGATCGGCGATGGTGGGGTCTTCCAGATTGATGACCCGCTTGTTGATGAGGTCGGCAAAGTAGAACACGCCCTCGTCCATCGTCGTCCGGCCGGTGGCGACGGCGTTGAGGACGGGGCCGCGGAGCTGGACGTTGCCGGTCGCCGTGAGGCTGAGAAAATTGCGAATGTTGAGCGCCTGAAACCGGTTGGCTTCGAGGTCCAGGTTGAGCAGCGGGCGGGAGAGGCTGTCGAACCGCACGCCGCCGTTGATCTGAAGGGTGCCACCGCCGCTGGTGACCAGCGCGTACGGCACCAACAGCGAGTCGCCCCGGAGCTCGCCCCGGCCGAGAATGGCGCCGTAGCGCACGCCGATACCGGGAATGGTCATCGCACCGTGGGTCACGTTGACGAAGCCGCTGACCTCGGGCTTGGCCCAGGTGCCTTTGATTTCTGCCCCGGCGACGAACTTGCCCTCGACGTCCTGGATGCCCGACACCACCGCCTCAAGCAGGCTGAGATCGGCGCTGTCGGCCCGGGCCCGCACGTTGATGGGACCGTCGAGCTGCCGCTGCTTGACGCCGGTGAACCCCAGGTCGAGCGGCAGCTCTGCGTTCACCTCGGCCAACTCGGTGCCGGTCTGGATGAGCCCGGCGTGAGCGGTGAGGCGCCGGTCCTTATAGCTCAGCATCGTGTGCGCGAAGGGAACTCGCGCGTCGCGGATGACCGCGTCCTCCAGCCGGATGTTTCCATCGATCTGCGGTTCGCGCGCCGTGCCTCGAATGTCCAGGGTGAAACCGAATGCGCCGGCAACGCCGGCAGTATCGAGCTGGAGAAGGCCATAAATGTCGCGGAGCCCGAGTCCGAACGCGTCCACCCGGAGCGCGCCCGATGCCTTCCCGGGAAAGCGCCCAGCGACCGTAAGGCGCCCGGATCCATCGTCGGTCTCGAGTGCCACCGGACTCACCGAAGGGGCTGAATCGGAGAGGCTGATCAACACGGGATCGTCCAGCCGCCAGGTCCGGGCGGCGAGGCGCGCCTCGAAGCTCTCCACCGCGAAGCGCTGCACCTCGCTGTGGTGCCACCAGCGCCCCGCCCCGATCAGGCGAGAGGGCACCTCGTTCGCGATCGCCACGCCGCCGTTCCACTCGAGCGAGTCGGTAAACCCACGAGCCTGCAAACCCAGCCGCCGGAACACCCGTTGCCGCATCGCGAGCGAGTCGATGCCGAAGGCCGCCGTGATCCTGGGGCGGCCGCCGCCGCTGTAGGTGAACGCCCCGATGGCGGTCGGCGCCCGTAGCGTGCTCCACGCGAGATTCTTGCCCTCGAACGAGGCCGCGACATCGAGCGAGTCGAGGCTGCGGCCCAGCGTCAGGGAGCCCCGGGCCGCACCGCTGAGCGGCACGGCGTCGTGCGCGGTATCCCGGGACAGGCCGGTCCAGGCGGTCACCAGCGAGTCGAACATTCCCAGGCTGTCGGTCTGGAGATCGAACGCCATGCGGCCCTCGTGAGGCCGGCTCCATCCCAGGGTCCCTCGTCCGCGGGCAGTGACCCGGGCGAGCCGTCCCTCGAGGGTGTCCACCGTGATCAGGCTGTCGTGAATCGAGCCGCGGGCGATCAGCGTATCGAGCCGGAGATCCCGCACTCGGCCGGGCCGGAGGACTAAGTCCAGATCCGCTTCCGGCGCGCGCGCCGTGTCGGTCTCCCCAGTGACCCGAAGCGAACCGTTCAGGTTGGTGCCGGGGCCGGTGCCCCGGAGTGCAGCCAGGTCGAGCCGCTGAAATTGGAGCCGCAGCTCCCGAGCGCCCCAGCGAGGCGGTTGAATCGTGGCCCCACCCCGCGCCTCCACCGTGCCAATCTCCCCGCTCAGGGAGGCGTCGACGGTCAGGTTGGCCAGGGTTCCCTCCAGCCGCACCCGGCCGGTTACCGAGCCTCGGCTCGCCAGCGACGGGAACGACCGCCGGATTCCATCGAAAGCAAGCGGCTGGACAGCTACGTCGGTGCCGAGCGCCAGCGTGTCACGCCGGGTATCGAGGTGGATGGTGCCCTCGAGCTCGCTGACCGGACGATCGTCGTCGTGGTGCCGGGCGGTGCCCTCGAAGGTCACGTTGCGGAGCGGTCCGTCCAGGGTACCGACCGCGGACAGCCGCCCTTGCAGGATCACCGCGGGAGCCAGCCGGCGCACGGTGCCGAGATCGATATCGGACTCGGTGATGGCGAGCTGGTGGAACGCCAGTCCCTGCCGCGGACGCGCACTGATCTGCCCGTGCCCGACGATGTGGGTCACCGGGCGGCCGGCTACTTCCTCGTCGGCGAAGTCCCAGTCCATCCGGACATCCAGACCGTCCAGGTAGCCGCTGGCGGCGGTGGTTCCGCCCAGCACGCCGTAGAACGGCAGGTCCGGCATGAAGGGACGAACCTCATCCAGATCGAGCGCCGTGTGGGTGAGCCGCAGGTCGCGGATGCCGATGCCGCGGCGGCGGTCGTCCAGGACCGTGAGCTGGCCGTCCACCCGGGTTGGCCCCCGCGTCAGGTGCAGGTTGGTGACGACGAAGGCGGTACGGGTGGTGGTTTCGGAGCGCGCCGCCACGACCGCGCGGCCGGTGAGGTCGGGGAAGTTGGGAGAGATCCAGCGCAGGTCGGCCAGACTCGCCTGGGTCGCGACCATCTGGAAGTCGTACAGCGTCGTGTCGTGCGGCCAGGTGACCGCCCCGCCACCGGAAAAGCGAGTGTGGGGCAGCGCGCCACGCCGCAGGCTGAACACAACGCTGTCGCCCCGCAGCCGGACCCGCCCGGCGGCATCGCTAATGGTCAGTTGGGGATCGCTGACTCGGCCGGCGAGGGTGTCGATGTCGATGGTGAGCGGGCGGCGATCAGGCGTGCTGATCCGGAGCCGGGCAAACGACGCCGTGAGATCGGCGATGTCGATCACCTTCCGTAACCCCTCGGGCCCCGATTCGATCACCCGGCCCGGCCGGCCCCGCTCCGCTGCGAGGGCGGAATCGCGCTGTTCTTCGGTGCGAAGGTGGGGCGCGGGGGACCAGGGCAGCAGGATCCGCAGGGTCCCCTCGCGCACCTGCACGTCGCGGAAATCGATCAGCGGCGGCGGCCCGGCCCCGCCGCCGCGGAGCCGCAGCACCTCTTCATAGTTCATCCGGCCGTTGCGGTGCTTGAGCAACTGAATGGTGGGACGATCCACCTGGAGCCGCCCGAGCACGAATCGCCGAGCGAAGAAGTTGGGAACCCGGTAGCCCACGCGGACCCGCGGCAGGTCGGCCAGCAGCACGCCGCTGGTGTCCCGGATGACCAGCCCATCGAGCGTGAGGTCGTACAGGAACGAGCCGGAGATCGAGCCGACCTCCACCGAACCCAGCAGTACCCGGCTGAGCTCAGTCGAGACCACGCGGGCGAGCAGGTCGCGGCCCGGCGGGGTGAGCACCAGCGCCGTCACCACTCCCAAGACCGCAGCGACCGATCCCAGCGCGATGACGAATACGAAACGGGCGATTCGGCGGCGCATCAGAACGGCTGCCCCACCGAGAACTGCACGGTGAGCGGAATGCCGATCAGGGGAGCCCGGGAGCGCCGGTCCACCGAGAAGCCGTCCTGCACCTTGGTGAGCGCGCCGGCCGAATCGGTTTTGAACAGGGTGCCCCGAAGCGCCGCGTACGGGTTGTACGCCAGATCCAGCCGAGCGGGTCCGAGCGGCGTCGCAATGCGGAGCCCGAAGCCCGGCGTGACGCGCAAGGCGGCGGGCGCCAGATCGAGCCGGCCGCGCTCCCACAGCATGCCGCCGTCGACGAAGGCGGCCAGCCGCATCCGGCTGGCGAACACCGGCGAGGGAAGCCGCAGCTCGACGTTGCCCACGACCAGTGTGTTGCCGCCGGTGGGCGACACCTGCACCGAGTCCGGGAGCAGCCGGGAGGCCGAGTCGTGCACGCTGGCGAGGGCGGTTTCGGTCACCACGTACACCACCGGGCCCAGCTCATTGCGGCGGAAGCCGCGCACGTCGTTCGGCCCCCCGGCGTAGAAGCGCTGCTCCGGGGGGATGAAGGCATTGCTCTGGGCGCCCAGCGCCACGGCGGGAGAGAAGATGAGGCCGCCCCGAAGGTGCCAGCTCAACACCACCCCGCGGGTGAGCTGGCGGTACCAGGCGGCATCGGCCAAGACCCGGGTGAACTGCTGGAACTCGGAAGAGCCCAGCAGCTTCGAGGCGTAGGTGACCTCGAAGGTCGCGTTGTATCCTCGGGTCGGATCGATCGGACTGTTGGCCCGGGGGACGCTGATGCGGCCGGTGACCGCCGAGAGCAGCCGGCGCTGCTGCAGCTGGTCGATGACCTCAGGGGTGCAGGCGTTGAAGAACGCGCAGAAGCTCGCGGGGGTCGCTTCGGTCCGGCCGTAGGAGATGGTGTACGACAGCGACATCGGGAAGCGCCGGCGCGGCGTCTCGTGCAGCACCTCGACGGTCGAGCCGATGTCGGTCCGGAGGTACACCTTGAACTCGGACCGCCGCTCGGCAAAGGCCGTGAGACTCAGGGTGTTGTTGGGCGACACGAACGCGGGCCGGCGGATGGTGGCCGAGAGCTGATAGTTGAAGCGCGAGGATCCGATCACATCCTCGCGCGAGACGCTGCAGATGTTCTGGTCGAACCCGAAATCAAAAGGTCGGCCCACCCCGATCCGCGATACGTTGCCGGACAGCTCGAACACCCGTCCCTGCCCGAAGAAGTCACGCACCGCAAACGCGGCCTGGCCGCGGAAGCACTCCGTCGTCGCGTAGCCCAGGCCGGTCCGGATCCGGAACGGCGGACTCTCCGCGACCCGGACCAGAATCGGGACCGAGTCGCCCGGGGTGTAGCGGGCCGAGTCGATGTCGACCGTGGCCGAGCGGACCAGGTCGGTCTTGTACAGGTTCCGCTGGCTCTGAAACAGCAGCTCCCGGGAATAGGGCCGTCCGGTGCGGGCGACCAGCAAGTCGGGGACGATGGCCGAGTCCAGCCGCTGGGTCCCTTCGACTCTGACGGCGCCGAAGCGCGCTCGCCGGCCGGGATCGACGTCGAAGGTCACGTTCGCGGTATACTCGGTCCGGCTGCTCTCGAAGCTGGTGTACACCGCGGCCTCGGGATAGCCATGGTTCTTGAGCCGGGTGGTGATCGTGTCCGCGCTGGTCTGCATCACGTACCGGTTGAACACGTCGCCCTCACGCAGCGGCAGATCGAGCAGCAGCCGGCCCTGGGCGCGCTGCCGGAGCGAGTCGACACCCCGGATGGTGATCCGGAAGATGCGGATCGGCCGGCCCTCGCGGATCCGGAAGGTGACGTAAGCATCCTTGTCGGTGCGCCGGACCGCTGTGTCCACCGCCACGTCGGGAAAGCCGCTGCGCTTGTAGAGCACCTCGAGCCGCAGCACGTCCCGGCGAAACTCGGTCTCGTTGAAGTACCGCTTTGCCCCGAGCCCGATCCAGCGCACCAGCCAGGAGGTGGCAAACCAGCTGGAGTTGGTCGTGCCGATCGCGGCCGCAAGCGTGGCTTTGGGGATGGCCTTGGCACCTTCGAACTCGAGCTGCCGCACCACCCGGTCCGGCTCCTGGGCGGCGACCGATCCGACCGTCGCGAGTCCGATCAGCAGGGCGAAAAGGCCGGCTCCGAAGACTGCCAAGCCGGGGCGGGCGCGGCAAACGGGGTGGGTCGAAATGCGGCACTCCGGGGGAGGGATGACCGGCCCCCGCACCGCCGGCCGGCGATTGACGTCGCGCTCTAAGCTCGGTAGTTTGACGGCCTTACGGCAACGTGTCAACAAGGGCGGACGGGCGGACGGGCGGACGGGCGGATAGGCGGACAGGCGGACGGGCGGACGAGCGCGGCCTCTGAAGGCCTGGTTCCCGCAAAGTGGCGCGGCCGCGCATAGAGTCATGTGCTCAGGTGGGCGATCGGACGGCATGGATGATCCGCTCGGCTCCTGCGCAATCGCCCCAATGACTTGTTCTAATACTCTTGGGATGACGCTGGACGGTGTCAGGCTCAAGCACTACGCCGTCCTCGCGGATTGTGGTCGCCGGTATCTCCCCGTTTTGCAGTTTTTCCCGGCACCCCTTCCGGCCATAGCTGTAGCACCATTTCATCCGGCTGAGCCGGTAAGACATTCCCCACCTCCAATTCCTTGAAGACGTGATAGTCTCCAGGCACGACCTCGAAAAGCTCTCGCAGTCTTAGGGCCATTCATGCTCCCGTTTGGTCCCGACAGGGTAGGACATCCGAGCGAGGAGATAGGCAGCAATCATGACGGAACAACTATCCGCCGTTCCGCCCGTCCGCCGGTCCGTCCGAAGCGGCTCCTCGCCCTCGATCTGCTCCTCCTCGACTACTACTTCAGCTACCATCGGCGAGCGGGCGGCGCTCCTGTCCGGCAACCTGACCCAATCGACGTGAACGGCGGGCTCGTGCCTGGGCTCCCCCGGACATGGGAGACGGAGGCCGGCGGGGCTCGTTACACGTTCCACCTTCTTGCGCTACGCGAAGGCGGATCCGCGGGTGGCGTATGACTGAGGACGGGCGGACGGGGGGGGGGGGGGGGGGGGG
>JBIOTT010000268.1:0-3342 GCA_044866195.1 Gemmatimonadales bacterium | reverse complement strand
TTCGGGCCCAGCAGGCCGAAGACTTCGCCCCGTTTGATCGAGAGGTCGAGTCCATCGACCGCGACCAGGTCACCGAACGTCTTGCGGAGCCCCCGGGTGGCGACGTCCAGCTCCCGGTTTGCGGTTGCGGCCGTCATTGGGTGACGCCCCCCGGCAGGATCTCGACCGTGGCCGGGAGCCCGGGCTTGAGGGTGCCAGTGGTGTCGTCGAACAGGACTTTCACACCGAACAGAAGATCGGCCCGTTCCTTCTCGGTGAGAGCGATGCGCGGGGTGTATTCCGCGCGATCGTTCACCGCGACCACTCGTCCACGGAATGTGCGATCGGGCATGCCGTCGAGCCTCGCGACCGCGGCATGTCCGACCCGGACGCGGGGCACGACGAGGCTCGACAGGTACACCCGGGTCCACGGGCGCCGTACCTCGCCCAGCGTGAGCGCCGACTGTCCCGCCCCGAGCATCTCGCCCGGCTCGGCGTTCCGGGAAAGCACGGTGCCGTCTACCGGAGCGACCAGCACCAGATCGGCGGCGGTCGCCTCTGACGCGGCCAGCGCCGCTTCGGCGGTGGCGACCTCGCCGCGCGCGGCCTGAATCCGCTCGGGCCGAGTGCCCTCCTCGAGCAACCGCAGCGATTCCGCTGCAGCGGCACGGCGGGCCGCCGCGAGCTCGGCGGCGGAGCGGGCCGCATCCAGCGCCTGCCGGCTGATGGCGCCGCTCTCTCCCAGCGGTCTGGCACGGGCGTAGTCCCGGGCTGCGCGGTCGGCCTCCGCCTCCGCCGCCGCCAGATCGGCTCGGGCGCGCTCCACCTCACGGGGTCGGGAGCCGGCCTCGAGCTCGCGGAGGGTCGCCCGGGCCGACGCGAGCCGGGCGCGCCGCTGCTCGACGTCCGGGCGGCTGGTGGGCTGGGTCAGGGTGAGCAAAGTATCGCCGGCGTGCACCTGGTCCCCCTCCTCGGCCCACACCCGCACCACCCGGGCGGGTGTCATGGGAGCAACGTCGACCTCGGTGACCTCGAGGGTGCCAACGCCTTGAATCCGGCCGTCGTCACGGCTGCAGGCCATCGACCAGGCAAGCAGCGCGAACCAGAGCGGGCCTCTCATCGGGCAACTCCTTGCCGACGCCGGGCCGGCGCCGACGGATGAATCGCCAGCGCCGCGAGAGCGAAATCGGCAGCGTGGCGAACGTATGCCCGCACGACGTCGGGTGGCGGACCCTTGAGCGTGTAGCCGAGGAAGAGCCCGGCCACCGGCCGCATGGTGAAGAAGTGAGCCACGGTAGCCACGGCGGAGATGGCCGCAAACCGCGGCTCCAAGTCGGGCCGGAACGTGCGGCTGCGCTGACCCTCTTCGATCACCCCGCACAGCCGGGTGAACATGGTGGTCGAGACCAGCTTGAACTGCTCCACGGCGTGACTGGCCGCATAATCGACCAGCTCGCGGAGCATCAGGCGGTAAAAGTGGGGATGGCTTCCGAACACGTCACCGAACAGCTCGAGAAAGCCCCGCAGCCTGGCGTCCGGCGTTCCCGGGGCTTCCAGTCGCTCCACGCCGCGCCGGACCATGGTCTGCACCAGCCGATCGAGAGCGGCCTGGTAGAGCCGTTCCTTGTCGCGGAAGTAGTAGTAGAGCAGGGCGCTGTTCACCCCGGCGGCGGCGGCGATGTCCTTGATGGTGGTGGCGGCGAACCCCCGGGCGGCGAAGCAGGCCTGGGCGGCATCGAGGATCTGGTCGCGGGTGGAAGCGGCGGCGGGCATGGGGCATAATTAATCAATTAGTTAAACCGCCGCAAGCGGTGCGGCCCCGGCCGGCCGGCTACCGGCCCGGCGAGGCCGTACTGCTGCCACCGTCCGCCACGAACCGCCAGGCGCCGTCAGGCATCTGTTCCCAGATGGTGAGGTATTTCCCCTGTCCCACGATCATCGCGCCCTCCTTCGGCGCCGTGAACCGATACTCGCCCATCGTCCACCCCAGGTCACCCAGCGGGCTCACCCTCCCGGTCACCGGCCTCCAGTCGAGGGTCTGGCCGGGCGTCGCATTTGCCACCTGATCGTCCCGAATCGCCTCGCGCCCGATCACGAAGTCCTGTCCTGCCCCGAGCTCCAGACCCTGCGGCGCGGCATACTCATAGAACGCGACCCCCGTGCCCCGCGCGACCGACAGCGCGGCAAAGGCAGAATCAGCCTCGAGCAAGGCCCGAGTCTCGGCGGCCGAGTCTATCGCCCGCGGCTGGGCGGGGCGGGCCCGTTTTTGCACGGGGAGCCGTCGGTCAGAGGCAGGGGGTTCCTGCGCGGGGCTCCGATTCCAGACCTCGACCTTCCAGCTCCGGTCAGGCTGCCGGCGCCAGAAAGCGATGTACTTGCCATAGCGGACTGCCGGAGCGCCGGCTTCGGTCACCGTGAGCGTGGTCCAGCCCACGGTGTAGCCGGTGGCGCCATCCGCCGACACCTCGGCCAGCGCGGGATGGAAGCGGAGCTGTTGGCCCGACGACTGTTGTTCGAAAAACGATTGGATCCGGGCCTTGCCGTGGATGTGGCTGGCTCCCGGCTCGAGGTAGACCGCATCGTCCGCGAGATAGCTGACGAAGCCGGTCGCGAGTCCCTGCGACTGGGTGGCGCGACCGTCGGCGGAGTCGATGGCGAACAGACGGCTCCGGGCGGCGGCGCGCCTGGCCGCCGTCAGCGGGTGCTGCGCGCCTGCCACCCGACTGGCAGGTGGGATTGCAGCGGTCAGAAGCCCGACCGCGAGCACCAGTTGCCTGAATTGGAACATGAGAGTCTGAGAAGCCCTACGGCCGGCAGAGCCGGTTGGTGCCATTCGGCAGTCGCTGGGGCGGCCTGTGAGTGACCGGCGCGGTGGGAGCGGAAACACAACGCCCGGTCGAGTGCGCTGGCACCCACCGGGACGAAGGCTCGTGGCAGTTTGATCACCCGGGCTGCTCTGATTCCCCGGGGCCCGAAGGCTATGTCACATGCTGCAATGAACCTAGCGGGGTCGGGTCAGCGAGACAAGGGCGCGCACGCCGGGGATGGCAAGCCTCGGACGGCCGGCTTCCCCCAGCCATGGGCGTGCATCAATATCCACCATGTCTCGCATTCTCGTGATCGACGATGAGGCCGCGGTGCGCAAGGTCATCGTCCGCATGCTCACCAGCGCGGGCCATGAAGTCAGCGCGGCCCCGGACGGCGCCGCAGGACTGCAGCTCTGGCGCGAAATCGGGGCGGACCTGGTGCTGACCGATCTTCACATGCCGGAGATGAACGGGGTCGAAGTCATTCGAGCGCTCCGTGCCGCGGCGCCGGCGCTTCCGGTCATCGCAATGTCGGGCACCGGCACAACGCGGGAGG
>JBIOTT010000267.1:0-24246 GCA_044866195.1 Gemmatimonadales bacterium | reverse complement strand
CCAGGCGGAGCAGCGATGCCTCCCGCCCGCTCCCGCCCGCTCCCGCCTGCTCCCGTCTGCTCCCGTCTACGACCTCACATCGATGTACGCCTTCTTGCGCAACGTCTCCAGATAGCGCTTCACGGCCAGCTGCTCGCCCAACTGCTGGCGGATCTTATCGCGGACGTCGTCGTAACGCACGTCGCCTTCCGGGCGTCGGGTGGTGACTCGGACTACGGTGTACTTTATCCGGTTGCCGCTTCCCGACAGTGGAAACGGGCCGACGACGGCCCCATCGCCCGCCGTGTCGATGGCTTTGGCGTAAGCCGGGGGCAGCTTGGTCACCGGCACGTCGCGAGCTTCGCGCTCCTCGGACTTGTCGTGATAAATCCGCTGCAGCGAGTCGAAGCTCGCTCCTGCCTTTGCTGCCTGGAGCAGACTCTCAGCGAGGCGATGGGCGCTGTCGGCTTCCTGTTCGGTGATCTCCGGCATGATCAGAATGTGGCGCGCCTGGACCTCGCCCGGCTGTACCCGCTCCACCTGGATCACGTGGTAGCCGAATGGCGTCTCGACCGGATCGGAGATCACGCCGGGCTTGAGCGCGAACGCGATCCGCTCGAACTGGGGCACCATCGTTCCACGCCGGAACCAGTTGAGTGAACCCCCCAGCTCCCGCGAGGCCGAATCCATGGAGAAGCGCTTGGCCGCGACCGCAAAGTCGCCGCCCCGCCGCAGTCCCTGCGCGATCGAATCCGCCAGTTGGTAGGCGCGCTGCTTTCCCTCCGCCGAGGGCTGCGGAGCCACCACGATTTGGCGGAAGGAGATCGTGGCGGGCCGCTTCTCCAGCGTGGCCTTCTGCTGGTCGAAGTACTCCCGCATCTCTCGCTCGGTCGGGATCACCGGCTTGAGCTTGCCGGAGCCCCGTCGCTCGTCGACCAGGCGGTTCTGCAGCGCCGCGCGCCGCTGCTGATCGGTCAACCAGCGGCGGTATTCGTCCGGGGTCTGGAACCCGGCTTTGCGCAGCTCAGCAGCGTATTCGACCTCGGAGCTGAAGTTGCTCCTGATCTTCTTGATCTGCTGCTCCACACCGTCGGCGATCTCCTGGTCGGTCACCTTGATCGTGGTATCTCGCTCAGCTTCCTGCACCAGCAGCTCGTCATCGACGATGCTCTGGATCACCTGCTTGCGAAGCGCGTCGAGCTCCTGCGGCGACGACGGCGGCTTGAGGCCCTGCGATTGGCGCGAGAAGATCTCCTCATCCACCTGAGACGAGAGGATCGGACGATTACCAACCACCGCCACCACCCGATCCACGACGAATGTGGTGTCGCGCAGGGGTGGCGGTGGTCCGGCCGGCGCCGGGGTGGCGGCTCGGGCCGGCGCGGGCGGCACGCTCGCAGGCGCGCCTGCAGGCGCGCTCGCGGCCGTGCTGTCGGGGGCAGCGCTGTCGGCGCCCGCCGCCGCGGCGGGCGCGCCCACGTCTTCGATCTGAGCGGGAATCAGCGGAGCCTCGGCCGGCGGCGTTCCCGCTGAGGGCGCGCTGTCGGCCGGAGCCGGGGCCGCTGCCGGCGGAGGAGCCGTGCTGTCCGCCGGGTTCTGTGCCCGAAGCCCCGAAAGTGGAACGATGACCAACGCTGCAACGAACAGTGCACGACGCACCTTCATGTCCCCCGAATGCCTACTGCTTCTCTGCCGTCGCATCGCCTTTGGCCGAATCGGGGCTGGGCGCCTGGCCGGACGGCGGTGCATCGGGGGCCGGCGTGCCGGGGACGGGAGCAGGGCCAGGAGCGGGCTTGAGGCCCGGGCCGCCTGCTGGCGGCGGTGCGCCGGCGCCGCCCGAATCGCGCTTCTGCTGCTGCGCCAGCGCCAGCTCGAGCCCCCGAGTCACCCCGGGCTCGTTGATGCGGTAACGGCCCCGCTCCCGGAGCATCGTCCCCAACGCGCCGGGCATGGGGCGGAGCCGGACCTGGCCCGCCGTCAGCCGATCGAAATACTGGTTCACCAGCTTTCCGACGTTGGCGCCCTTGGCTGAATCTGCCACGGAGAACCCCATGTCGAGCTTGAGGCTGTCGAGCGAGCTGTTGTATCGCCCGTAGAGTCCCTGCCATTCCGGCCCCGTGATCTGCACTTTGGCGGAATCGGCCTGGCGCAGCAGCAGGAGGTTGAGCGAGAGGACCTTGGCGAACTGGCCCAGCACGGAATCGTTCGCCTGCTTGAGCTGCGCGTTGTATTGCGGCGGAAGTGCCCGGACCCACCTGAGATACTCGCCGACCGACAGCTCCCCGCCCTTGAAGGACGTGAGCCTCTTGCCAGAGGACTTGGAGGCTTCGGGATTGAGCAGCGCCGCTTTCATGTTGACCGGCGCGCTCTTGGCGACTTGCAGATTGTTGGCCTGGCCGAGGCGCTCCATGTAGACCGAGTCAGCCTTGCCTGAGTTCTGCTGGCCCAGAAACGCAGCGAGCCGGGGCTGGACCACGTCCATCGCCGGGCGTTTGATGATGTGAAAGCCGAACGGCGATTCGACCAACCCGCTGGTTTCGCCGGGACCGAGCTTCCATCCGGCGCTGTCGAAGGTGGGGACGAACCGCCCTTTCGGGCTGGGCGGCAGAAAGCCCTGGTCGGTCTTGCTCCCGGGATCGTCCGAGAGTTCAGCTGCGAGCTGCCCGAAGTCGGCACCCTTCCGGATCTTTGCGAGGGTGGCGTCGGCCTTCTTGCGGGCGGCCGCCTTGGCGGCCGGCGGGGCATTCTGGGGCGTGCCGATCAGGATATGCTGGAAGACGCGGACCTCGTTGCCATTATAAACGCTATCGAGCGCCCCGGTTGGCGGCTGCGGGCGATGAGCCACGAGCGAGTCGTGCCAGTGCTGGGTGCGCAGCTCCGCGACCTCGGGCCAGAGCGCCTTGGCCGCGCTGGCGGAGTCGGAGGGCAGCTTGCCGGCTGCGCTGGCCTGGGCAAAGAGCGCGTAGTCCACCCACAAGTTCGTGACGAACGTCGCCGCGTCCTTGGTGAGTCGGAGCCCGCGCGGCGCCGCCAGGATGCGCGCCAGGGTGTCCGGCGGCAGCTTGAGCGTTCCGGCCTCGGCGGCCGCATCGCGGCGAGAGGTGAACAGATCCTTGAAGCTGCCGCAGGCGGCGACGAGGAGAAGGCAAGCCAGTGACAAACGACGCATGAAAATCCCCCAATAAGCTATCGGCTATCCGCTATCCGCCCCGCTATCCGCCCCCGCTCTCCGCTCTCCACCCGGGTATCCACTGTTGGCCCTGCCATCTGCTCCAGCTATCCGAACGCCCATAGCGGATGGCGGCGGACAGCGGATAGCGGATAAGGGCTTTCACGCAGCTCTCAGCGCCCGCACCAGAGCCGCGAGCATCGGTTCCCCTCCCAGCCGCAGCAGTCGAAGCGAGAGCGGAACCGTCCGCCGAACTTCTGCCGCGAGCTGGACGTCATCGAGCGCCGCAGTGAGCCCCGTCAGCCGAGGCTGCGTGCCCGCCCGGAACGTGAGCCGCGCTTCGTCGCCGCGAACCAAGATGTGCTGCAGGCCCAGCGCGCCACCGGTCACCCGGAGGCGCGCCATGTCCAAGAGCGTCTCCACTTCGGCCGGAAGGGGCCCGAAGCGCTCGCGCATTTCCTCGCGCAACCTATCAATTTCGCCCGGTGACGCACTGCGCGCCAGTCGCCGGTACAGGTCGAGCTTCACGTCGTCGTCCGCCACATACCCGTCCGGCAAGTGCGCTGGCCGATCGAGCACGACGTCGGGCGGCAGCGGCTGCTCCGCCACGCCCTGCCCGCGGAGCGCCCGAACCGTCTCCTCGAGCCAGCGCAGATACAGATCGAATCCTACCGCCTGAGCGTGGCCAGACTGCTCGGCGCCCAGCAGGTTGCCGGCCCCGCGGATCTCGAGATCCTTGTGCGCGATCCGGTAGCCCGCCCCCAGGTCGGTGTGATGCTCGAGCACCTTGAGCCGGTCCTCGGCGTCAGCATCGATGGTGTCGGGGACGAGCAGATAGCAATAGGCCCGCCGATGGCTCCGGCCCACCCGTCCGCGCAGCTGATACAGCTGGGCCAGCCCGAACCGGTGCGCGTCGTGCACCACCATCGTATTGGCGTTGGCCACGTCGAGACCGGACTCGACGATCATGGTGGAGACCAGAATGTCAACCTCGCCTGCGACGAAGCGACGCATGACTTCTTCCAGATCGTCGGCCGCCATCTGGCCATGAGCCACCCCCACCCGGGCCCGCGGGCTCAGCGCCCGCACCCGGGCCGCGATCGTCTCGATGGTCTCGATCCGGTTGTGTACCGCGAATACCTGGCCGCCACGGTCGAGCTCCCGCGCAAACGCTTCTTCCAGCAGCCCGTCGTCCCAGGGCTCCACGAACGTCAGGATCGGGGAACGGTCGCGCGGCGGCGTCTCGATGAGCGTGAGGTCGCGGAGGCCCGAGAGCGAGAGGTGCAGCGTCCGCGGAATCGGGGTCGCGGTCAGTGTGAGCACGTCCACCGAGAGTCGGAGCGCCTTGAGCCGCTCCTTGTGCCTGACCCCGAACCGGTGCTCCTCGTCCACGATCAGGAGGCCGAGATCCTTGAGCACGACGTCCTTCGAGAGCAGCCGATGGGTACCGATCACGATGTCGATCTCACCCGAGGCCAGCCGCTCCAGCACCTGGCCCTGCTCCTTGCCGGTCCGGAAACGGGAGAGCACCTCGGTCTTGATCGGGTAGTCCGCCAGCCGCTCGAGGAACGTGCGGCCGTGCTGCTCCGCGAGAATGGTGGTGGGAACTAGCACGGCGACCTGCTTCCCCGCCTGCACTGCCTTGAAGGCCGCCCGGACCGCGACCTCGGTCTTGCCGTAGCCCACGTCGCCCACCAGCAGCCGGTCCATCGGCTTGGGCAGCTCCATGTCCCGCTTGATGTCTTCGGTGGCCTTGCGCTGGTCGGGCGTGTCCTCGTAGAGAAAGCTCGACTCGAGCTCGCGCTGCCAGCGGGTGTCGGGTGGAAAGGCGTAGCCACCGGTCACCTGGCGCCGGGCATAGAGGTCGAGCAGCTCGGCCGCCATCTGCTTGATCGCCTGGCGGGTGCGCTCGCGCACCCGTTGCCAGCTCGCTCCCCCCAACCGATGGAGCCGGGGCGGTGGACGGTCGCCGTCTTCTCCCGCCGCGCGATAGCGCTCCAGCTGATCCAGGCGGTAGAGGGGGACGTTGAGCCGATCACCGCCTTCGTACTCCACCACCGCGACTTCGAGGGTCGACTCGCCCACCGTCACGGTGGCGATCCCGCGATAGATCCCGATGCCGTGGTCGAGGTGAACCACATAGTCGCCGACCGTGAGCGTGCCCGTTGCCGCGGAAGGCGCGGCCTGCCGGTAGCGCCGGGTCCGCCGGAGCCGCCGGGCGCGGCGGAAAATTTCGTGATCAGTGAGGACCCGAAGCGACGGCATGACGAAGCCGCCCTCGAGGGCGCCGATCGCGAGCACTGCGGACGACGGGCGGCCGCGATCTTCGAGCAGCTCCTCGAGCCGCTCCATCTGGCCCTCGTTGTCGCAGAGAACCAGCGTTGGGGGCGAGCCCTGCAGCAGCGATCGCAGCCGGTTGAGATCGCGGTCCACCCGCTCCGGCGGAAAGAAGCCGACCTGCACGTCGACCGGCTCCTCGCGCAGCAGGAGGCGGGGGAACCCCTCGATTCGCTCCCGCCAACAGCCCGGCTCCTCGAAGATCGCGTCCCGGCTGGGCACCTCCTCGCCCAGCTTCCGCGCGATCTCGAGGTGATGGGCCGCTTCCCGCCAGGCGCGGCTCACCTCGTCGGCATCGGGGCCGGTTGCCTCCTCAATCAGGATGGTCTCAGCCGGGAGGAGCTCGAGAAGCGTCCGACGGGCGGGAGGGCGGTCGGGCGGACGGGCGGACGGGCGGACGGCAGAATCGCCCCGGGTGGAGCTGGAAGCTTCGGCGGGCGCTTCCGCTGCCGGCGTCGGTCCCAAGCTGTCCACCTGTCCGCCTGTCCGCCTGTCCGTCTGTCCGTCTGTCCGCCCGTCCGCCTCCTCCCGCACCCCCGCCGTCGTGATCGGCAGCACGGTCACCTCGCGCAGCTCCTCCAGCGACCGCTGGCTGGTGAGGTCGAATCCCCGCAGCGAGGAGATCTCGTCCCCCCACCACTCGCAGCGCGCCGGGCTCGCCATCCCGAACCCATAGACGTCCACGATCCCGCCCCGCACGCTGAACTCGGCCACCTCGGTCACAGTAGGCACCCGCCGGTAGCCCATCCGCTCGAGCGCCGTCACGACATCCCTGAGCGGTTGCCGGGCGCCCACCGCTAGCGACAGCGTGAGCCGCTCCAGGGCCGCCGGTACCAGAGTGCGCTCCGCGCTGGCGCGGGCGGTCGTGACCAGCACCCGTAGCCGGCCCCGCAGCAACGCTTCGATCGTCTCGGCCCGCTCGCCCGCGATCTCGTAGTGCGGCTCGTCCTCGCCCAATGCCTCGCGCTGAGGGTAGAGCGCGACCGGTGCGTCGGTGAGCAGTGCTAAGTCGCTCAGCCAGCGCTCGGCGTCGCCCGGAGCTGGCGCCACCACGACGAACAGCCGGGTGGGGAACACCCGGGTGAGCCACGCCGCCAGGACGGCCCCACTCGAGCCCGGCAGGCCGCCCAGCCGGACCGCGCGACCCCGGACGGGCAATCGCTCCGCCAAGTCCTGGATCCCGGGCGCGCGCGCAAACGCGTCCAGCACCAGCTCGAGGCTCACGTCTCCCGTCTCCAGGCACTGGCCAGCCCCATCTCAGTGAGGCCGAGCAGCAGGCCGGCCCACAGCAGCGGGCCGCGGAGATCACCTCGTGCGGCCGCGGCAAGCACTGCGTCGCCGGCGGCGTCTGGCCCCACCACCCGCGCACGCCAGAGCTTGCGGACCTGCTCGCCGGATGCCGGCGCGAGCCGCGACTCGCGGGGATCGACGTTCACTGCGAGCGCGCCCACGGTGTCGCGCTCGGCGAGCAGGAAGTACAGGCCGGCCTCGGCCGGACGGAAGCCGGCGCCGCCCTCCACCGCCCAGCGCTCACGATTCCGGCGCACCTCGGTGATCCGGTCGGGCAGCGGCGCCACATCGCCCGGGGCAGCGTCCACCACCGCAAGCTCGCCCCGCGCGATGCGATTGAGCAGCAGATCCATGAACGGCATGAACGCGGCTGAGACGGGAAGCTCGGTCCACGCCGGTTCGAGCCGGCTGCCCAGCAGCACGACGCTGCCGGCGCGCACTAGCCAGGGCGAGCGGTTGACCCGGGCCACCACGCCGGTACGGCCGCTCGCCGAGGATTCCAGCACATATCGCTTGAAAACCCGGATGCCACCGAGACCTGCGGAGCTGTCGGCCGTCTCCGATCCGGCCACGAGCGTTCCGTAGCTCCAGCCGACCCCCCGCCGCTCCAATGCGCGATTGAGTGCCCCCAACTCGGCGGGGTCGGCGGGCGGCTCGACGATCGAGATGCCCCGCTCCAGCCGGCCGAACGTGACCTCGTCGCCCCGCGCGATCCGGCGATTCCGTTCGAGCACCTTCGCCGCCGCTGCGACATAGCGCTCCGCGGGATCCCACCGCACCCGCGCTGCCGGTGCGATGCGCACCAGACCGGCCCGATGATCGTCCGCCCGCAGCTCATCCGGATCGAGTTCCGCCGTGATCGGCCACCAGCCGGCCGGCGCGCCGGGCAGCGGCAGCGTGACCGCCCCGCCGACCGGACCGAGGGCCTGGCGCGCGGGGCGTTCGCTGAGCCGGACGGTAACCGGCACCGGCGGTCCCGAATCGCCGGTGAGCGATACCACTGCCCGCCCGCCCTCCGGCGGCCAGGGCTGAGTGCCGAGCGAGAGCCCCGCGATGCCGACGTTGCGGGGCGGAGGCTCGCTGCCGCGAACCACCAGCACGGGCACGTCGAGCTCCGCCGGGGAGACGGCCGTGGCCTGGAGGTCGGTGACCAGCACCACTTCGCCCGCGCGTGCCTCGGGCGCCAGGACCTCGCCAGCGGTGGCGAGCGCGGCACCCAAATCGAGCCGTCGAGGCGAGGGCGTAAGGGCATCGACCAGCGACGTCAGAGCGCGAGGATCGCCCCGGCGCGGCGCACCGTCCGCCGTGATGAGCCAGAGCGCGTCGTCCGGAGTCGCCTGCGCGAGCACCCGTTGGGCCGCAGTCCGCAGCGTGGCGAGTCGGGGGGTTCCCTTCACCACAGCTCCGCTGCTCGCGCTGTTGTCTACGATCAGCACCAGCGCGCTCGGCGCGTGCCCCCCCACGCTGCCGGCCCGCATGGTCGGGCCGGCCGCCGCCAGAACCAAGAGCACAACGAGCAGGGTCCGGAGAATGAGAAGGAGCCAGTTCTGCAGCTTGAGCCGCCGCTGGTGCTGCTCGGTGGCGGCGATGAGGTAGCGCACTGCCGGAAAGACCACGGTGGGCGGCTCGCGGCGCTCGAGCAGGTGCAGGACGATCGGAATGCCCGCCGCGGCGAGCCCGGCGAGCAGCCAGGGATGCAGAAAGCCGATCATGTCGGGTGCGACGCGGCGACTTGCCGGAGCACGACTCCCAGCGGGGTGTCGGTTCGCACGGCATGATAGGCGATTCCGTGACGGCGGCAGGCGAGCCGCCACCCGGCGATCACACCCTCGACGGTCTCACGGTACGGCCCCGCCCAATCCTTGGGCCGCAGCACTACAGCTGCTCGGGTCTCGGGGTCTTCGAAGCGGGCTTCGGCAGGCCCCTGAAGTGCGACCTCTCCCGGATCCATCACGTGGAGCACGATCATCTGGTGTCCCCGATGGCGCAGGAATCGGAGAGCCTTGAGCGCCAGCGGTCGGTCGAAGAGGAGGTCCGACACGAAGACCACCAGCCCGCGGCGGCGCAGCTGGTCGATGACCCGGCGGAGCGCGGGCTCGGCCGCGGTCCCCTGCCCTGCTTCGAGCGCGCCAAGGGTCGCGAGGAGCTGGCGCCAGTGGGAGATCCGCGCTCGGGGCGGCACAGTGGCTCGTATCGCATCGTCGAACGCGATGAGGCCGGTCGCGTCACGCTGGCGCTGCAGCACCAGGGTAAGCGCCGCAATGAGCCGTTGGGCGTACGCCAGCTTGGGCAGACGGAGCTCGGCATCGCCGGTCCAGGCCATGGACCGACTCACGTCGGCCACCACAATGGCGCGGAGGTTGGTCTCTTCTTCGTACTGCTTCACGTAGAGACGGTCGTTGCGGCCGAGGATCTTCCAATCCACGTAGCGCAGATCGTCACCCGGCTGATACATCCGGTGCTCGGCAAACTCGACCGAGAAACCGCGGCGGGGAGAACGGTGCAGTCCGGCGAGAAACCCTTCGACCACGCCTTCGGCGACAAGCTCGAGCCCGCCGAGACGTGCGACCTCCATTGGATCGAGCAGATCCAGGCGGACGCGCCCCGCGGGCGACTCGATACGACTCATTGCGCGGGCAACGTACAGGCGCGTCCGGAGGGAGTCAACGCGCCCGGCCGGTGTCTCCGACCAGGGACGCGGCGAATCTGCAGGCCCTTCATGCTACACCACCTACGCATGGCATGCCTCCTGCGCTCGTGACCCCGACTCGTCCCGTTCCTTCGGAGACCGGATGCTCGTTACCTGGGCGCTGTCGCTCGGCCTCCTAGCCGCCAACTCGCCATCGCTTTCGGCGCCGGACCCATCCCTCTGGCGCCATGGGAGCGAGCCGCGGGTGAGCATCTGGACCGATCGCGAGAACCCCTACCGGCGGGGAGAGCGGGTGCGGGTCTTCGCGAGTCCCCGGGTAGACGGCTACCTCACGGTGTTTCGGATCGATACGGACGGCGGATTGCGGGTGCTCTTTCCGCGGGAGCCGTGGGCCGACACGTGGATGCCGGGCGGACGTATCGTCGAGCTCGATGACGCCCCTGGTCGCAGCGCGTTCCTGGTAGACGACTACCCCGGTGTCGGCTACGTATTTGCGATCACCTCGCCGGATCCGTTCGACTATTCCAGCATCGTTCGCCGAGACCAATGGGACTACCGGGAGATCGCGAACGGTCGCATCCACAGCGATCCCTACGTCGCGCTCACCGCGCTGGCCGACCGGATCGCACCGGGCGGCGCCTATGACTACGACGTCACGCCTTATTATGTCGAGCGGCGCTACGAGTATCCCCGGTTCGTGTGTTACGACTGTCATTCCTATTCGCCCTATTCCAGCTGGAATCCCTACAGCGCGAGCTGCAAACGCTATCGGATCGTCGTGTACGACGATCCCTACTACTACCCGTATCAGGCTTATGGCGGACGGGTCGTGGTGCCGGGCCGTCCCGCGCGGCTCCAGCCACGGTACGTGTTCGAAGATGCCGACGGGCGCTCGCCGTGGGTAACTCGAACCCACCGGTCGCAGACCGGCCCGATCGAGCCAGGCACGCCGTATCGAGCGCGCCAGGCCGAGCGGCAACCGGCTGCAGTCCCGGTGCCCGGTCGACAGCCCGCCATGCGGGATCGCGCGCCCGAGCCGGCCGAGTCTCGCGCTGCCCCCTCCGGCGGCAACCAATCGCCGGCCCCGCGCCGGCGCGAAGCCCCACCTGCTATCATGCCGACTGCGCCGCGCAGCACAGGCGAGCCGGAGCTGCGGCGGCGTAAGCCGGAGCCCAAGACCCAGGACGCGCCTCCGGAGCGCCGCTGAATTCCTGAAACTGCCGCTCGCGCTCTGCCGTAGCGACCTTATCGCCTCACTCCCGGACCAGACATGCAAAAGTTCCTGCTTCTGCTCGCCTCCCTTTCGTCCCTTCTCCCTTTCTCCTTTTCCCCCGCATTTGCTCAGGCTCCCAAGCCGCCATCGGCTGCAGTCGAGACGATCACCGAGCACGATGTCATCCGGCACATCAAGGTCATCGCCGACGACTCGATGCTCGGCCGCGACACGCCGAGCCGCGGACTGGAGCTTACCGCGCACTACGTAGCGGACCAGTTCAAGGCGGCCGGGTTGAAGCCGGCGGGCGACAGCGGCAGCTGGTTCCAGCGCTACCCGATCACGCGCCGGCGCATCGATGCAGAGCAGTCGAGCCTCACCCTGCGAAGCGGGAAGGCCGAGGCCCGGGTGTCGTTCGCCGTCGCCGGGCGCTTCGTGCAGGGCACCGTGCCGACCGAGCCGGTGAGCGGCGGCGTGCTGTTGATTGGCGGGGCGGTGACCGCTGACGCGGCAACCGCAGCGGGAGCGGCAGGGCGCATCGTGCTGCTGATGGGCGACCCCCAGCGGCCCGGGTTAGAGCAGGCGGCCCGCGCGCTGTATCTCGCCGGCGCCAAGGCGATCATCCTGGTGGCCGACGTCGACTCGGCCGGGTACGCTCCGCGGCTCGGCCCTCAACGCCGCGACCGCACGGTGATCGACCTGGGCACGGAGCGGCCGCTGGTCGTCGAGGTCCGCCAGGGTGCCGTCGCGCGGGTGCTGTCATCGGCGGGGGTGGACGCCGCAGCGGTGCGGGCGGCGGCAAAGCCAGTCGTGCGCAACCTTCCCGAGCTGGCCGCGAGGATCGAGCTCAGGGAAGCGATCTCCTCGCGGGAGAGCGCGCCCAACACCGTGGGCCTGCTCGAGGGAAGCGACCCCAAGCTCAAGAACGAGTACGTCGTGTTCTCCGCTCATATGGACCACATCGGGATCTCCGCAGGCCAGCCGGACAGCATCAACAACGGCGCGGACGACGATGCCTCGGGCAGCACGGCCGTGATGGAGCTGGCCGCAGCGTTCGGCCGGCCGGACGCCCGGCCCAAGCGGTCGCTGCTGTTCCTCACTGTGAGCGGCGAGGAGAAGGGGCTGTGGGGCAGCCGCTACTTCTCGGAGCATCCGCCGGTGTCCATCCAGAATATCGTGGCCGACATCAACATTGACATGATCGGCCGTAACTGGCCCGACACGATCGTGGCCATCGGCAAGGAGCACTCGGATCTCGGGGCCACGCTCAATCGGGTGAATGCCGCCCACCCGGAGCTCGGCATGACCGCGATCGACGATCGCTGGCCGCAAGAGCGCTTCTACTTCCGCTCGGATCATTACAACTTCGCGCGGAAGGGCGTGCCCATTCTCTTCTTCTTCAATGGGGTCCACCCCGACTACCACCAGCCCACGGACTCGCCGGACAAGATCAACCCGGAGAAGGAAGCGCGGATCGTCCGACTGCTGTTCTATCTGGGCGAGGAGATCGGGAATGCGGCGCAGAAGCCCAAATGGAAGCCGGAGTCGTATGAGGAGATTGTGGAGCAGTAACTGCGTGAACGGTGAACGGTAAACGGTAAACGGGAGGTCCCGGTGAGCGGCGGCCCCCCGTTCACCGTTCACCGTTCACCGTTCACCGTTTACGTTCTTGCCATGACACAATCCCTCTCTGATTTCGAATCCTTTCGCTCCCGGATGAACGACGCCATCCTGGGCGGGGGGAATCTCACCATCAATCGCTTCTTCGCTCTCGACCACCGGGCCTACGAGCCCGGCGCGCTCGGCACCAAGACCAAGGAGATGCTGGGGCTGGTTTCGTCGCTCGTGCTGCGCTGCGACGACTGCATCACCTATCACCTCATTCGCTGCGCCGAGGAAGGCGTCACCGACGAGGAGTTTCAGGAGATCTTCGCGGTGGGGCTGGTGGTGGGCGGGAGCATCGTGATCCCCCATCTCCGCAGGGCGGTGGCGAGGCTGGAAGAAGTGAGAAAGGCGTAAACGGTAAACGGTGAACGGTGAACGGGGGGTCCCGGTGAGCGGCGGCCCCCCGTTCACCGTTCACCGTTCACGCCTTTCTGGTCAGGAGCACACCCGTGACGATGAGGACCGCCCCGGCCCCCTGGAGCGGTACCAGCCGCTCGCCCAGCGTGAGCCATGCGACGACTGCGGCCACCAGCGGCGTCACGCACATGTAGATGGCTGTACGGCTGCTGCCGACCCGCTGCACGCTGGTGTTCCAAATCAGGTAGGCCACGATCAGGGAGAGCACCGAGGAATAGGCCAGCCCTCCCCAGGCGGGGGCCGGAACCCGGAGCCAGTCGACGGCGAGCATCTCGCCCGCCCCGATGGCAATCAGGCCCGGCGTCCCCGTGAAGGTGGTGAGCGCCGTGGTCTGAAGCGGAGGAACCGTCGGAGGAATCCGCCGGAGGCCAAGGGTGTAGATCGCCCAGCAGAGGGTCGCGGCGACCGCGCAGGCGTCACCCCGCAAAGTGCCGGCGCTGAACTCGACGCCCCCGGCCGCGATCACGAGCAATACTCCCGTCGTCGCCACCGCCGTTCCCGCCCACATCCGCGGCGTCACCGGCTCGATCCGCCGGATCCCGGCGAGCAGGGTCACCATCGCCGGAATGGTCGATAGGATCAGCGCTGAATTGGTCGCCGTGCCCCAGAGCAGCGAAAACGTGAAGGCGACCTGGTAGAGCGTGTTGCCCAGCACCCCCAACCAGATCATCCGCCATCCCAACCCAGGGGGGATGTTGACGGTGCCCATGCGCCAGCGGAGCAGCCCGTACAAGAGCAGGCTCGAGACCGTGAACCGGACGGCGGTGAAGGCCAGCGGAGACAGGTAGCTGAAGGCCCCTTTCATCACGCTGAAATTCGCGCCCCAGATCAGGCAGACGAGCAACATCCCGGCATCGGCGGCTGACGGGCCGGCGGGAGCGGCCGGGCGGACAGGCGGACGGGCGGACAGGTCGGTGGCGCTCACGGGCGTAAAGGATAACAGCGGGGCGAGCGCGATCGCCTGCTGAGCCGCTGTCCGCCCGTCCGCCTGTCCGCCCGTCCGCCTGTCCGCCCGTCCGCCTGTCCGCCCGTCCGCCTGTCCGACTATTTTCCGCCATGTCCCAATCCCGCATCCGCAATTTCTGCATCGTCGCGCACATCGATCACGGCAAGTCGACCCTGGCGGACCGCCTCATCGAGGCCACCAACACGGTCGCGAAGCGCCTGATGCGGGAGCAGCTGCTCGACACCATGGACCTCGAGCGCGAGCGGGGGATCACCATCAAGCTCAATGCCGTCCGCATGAGTTATCGGGCCAGCGACGGCACCGAATACGAGCTCAACCTGATCGACACCCCGGGACACGTCGACTTCACCTACGAGGTGTCCCGCTCGCTCGCGGCCTGCGAGGGCGCGATCCTCGTGGTGGACGCCTCCCAGGGCATCCAGGCTCAGACCCTGTCCAACCTCTTCCTGGCCATGGACGCGGGGCTCGAGATCATCCCGGTCCTCAACAAGATCGACCTTCCCGGGGCCGAGCCCGAGCGCCGGGCCCAGGAGATCATCGACCTGATCGGGTCGAAGCGGGAGGAGATTCTGGCGGTCTCGGCCAAGGAGGGCACCGGCGTCCCCCAGCTGCTCGAGGCCGTGGTGCAGCGGGTGCCCCCGCCGCACGGCCAGGAGGACGCGCCGCTGCGCGCGCTCATCTTCGACTCCTACTACGACAAGTATCGGGGGGCGATTCCGAGCGTTCGGGTGGTGGACGGGGTGCTCCGGGAGGGCATGGAGATCGCCTTCGGCTCGCACCCGGACGACGTCTACCATGTGGACGAAGTCGGCTATCTCCAGCTGGGCCAGCGGCGAACCGATCTGCTCGAGGCCGGGGAGGTGGGCTACGTGGTAGCCAGCCTCCGCAACGTGCGCGACAGCCGGGTGGGTGACACCATCCTGGACGCACACGAACGGGCCACCGAGCTGCTGCCCGGCTATCGCGACGTGAAGTCGATGGTGTTCGCCGGTCTCTATCCCACCGACTCGGAGCAGTACGAGCCGCTCCGCGACGCGCTGGAGAAGCTCGCGCTCAACGACGCATCGCTCCACTACGAGCCCGAATCGTCCACCGCCCTCGGCTTCGGCTTCCGCTGCGGCTTTCTCGGCCTGCTCCACATGGAGATCGTGCAGGAGCGGCTCGAGCGCGAGTTCGATCTTGATCTCATCACCACCGTGCCGACCGTCGAATACCACGTCTACCGCACGGACGGCAGCATGATGATCCTGGAGAATCCGAGCAACCTGCCCGACCCGGCCGAGATCGAGCGGATCGAGGAGCCGTACGTCAAGGCCCGGATCATGGCGCCGGCCGACTATATCGGCGGGATCATGCGGCTGGGGCAGGACCGGCGCGGGGTATACAATGGGATGCACTACCTTGACACCACCCGGGTGGAGTTTCAGTTCGACTTTCCCCTGGGCGAGATCGTGCTCGATTTCTACGACAAGCTCAAGTCGCTCTCGCGGGGCTATGCCTCGCTCGACTACGAGACGGCCGGCTATCGCGAGTCGGATCTGGTGAAGCTCGACATGCTCATCAACGGCGATCCGATCGACGCATTCAGCGTGATCATCCACCGTGACAAGGCGCAGGAGTACGGGCGCAAGGTGGCGGAGAAGCTCAAGGAGCTGATCCCGCGTCAGCTCTACCAGGTCGCCATTCAGGCGGCGATCGGGAACAAGATCATCGCCCGGGAAACCATCTCGGCCTTCCGCAAGGACGTGCTCGCCAAGTGCTACGGCGGCGACGTCACCCGCAAGCGCAAGCTCCTCGAGAAGCAGAAAGAGGGGAAGAAGCGCATGAAGCAGATCGGAGCGGTGGAGATCCCACAGGAAGCCTTCCTGGCGGTTCTCCAGGTGGAATGATCGGCCGCCGGACCCGGGAGGGCACCGTCGTGGTCCAGACGGCGTATCTCGGGAACGTGATCCTCACCACGCCGCTGCTCGGGGCGCTCGCCGCCCGCTACGGTCCGGTGGATGTCGTGGCCCAGCCAAGTTCCGCGCCGGTGCTCGAAGGGCACCCCGCAGTGCGCGAGCTGGTTCTGTACGACAAGCGTGGCGCCGATCGCGGCTGGGCTGGCGTGCGCCGGCTGGCGCGCCAGCTTCGGAAGGGGGGTTACGCCCGGGCGTACCTGGCCGACCCGTCCTGGCGGGCAGCGACCCTGATCTTCGCAGCCCGGATACCCCAGCGCGTCGGGTTCAGCCAGAGCCCCGCCGCAAAGCTGTACACCGAGAAGGTCCTCCGGCCGCTGCATGGGCACGAGAGCGCCCGGATCGCAGCGCTCGCGGGCATCCCGGTCGGAGATCCACTGCCGCCGGTGTGGCTCGGCCTTACCGGTGAGGACCGCGATGCCGCCGCCGCGCTGCTTGCGCAGTGGCAGGTGAGCGACTTCGTGGCGCTAGCGCCGGGCTCGGTCTGGGGGGCGCGCCGCTGGCCCCGCTTCCCGGAGCTGGCGGCCGCGCTCAACCGGTCGGTGGTCGTGATCGGGGGCCCGTCCGATTCAGCGCTGGCCGAGCAGGTCGTCGCCTCGGTGCCGGGCCGCGCCCACACCGCCGTCGGGCTGCCGCCGCGCACCTCGGCCGCGCTGATCGAGCGGGCGCTCGCCCTGGTCACCAACGATTGCGCCGCGCTCCACCTGGCCACCGCGGTGGGAACGCCAGTGGTCGGGCTGTTCGGGCCCACTACACCCGCGCTCGGGTTCGGCCCGCTGGGGGAGGACGACATCGTGGTCGGGCGCGACGAATTGCTCTGCCGGCCGTGCGCGCAGCCGGGGCCGGCCGTGTGTCCGCTGGAGCATCACCGCTGCATGCTTGAGCTCGACGTCGTTCGGGTCGCCGACGCGCTGGCGTCGGTGATTCGCCGAGTGGAGGAGCGCCGTGCGATTCGTACTGGGCGTTGACATCGGGGGCACCAATCTGGTCGTCGGCGCGGTTGCCGCCGACGGCTCGGCCCTGCACGGGCTCCGGAGCGAGCCCACCCGGCCGGAAGACGGGTCCGAATCCGTGCTCCGGCGGCTGCTCGCGATGGGAAAGGCGGTCATGGAGGAGACCTGCCGAGACGTGCCCGGGGCCGAGTTCCTCGGCGCGGGGGTGGGCGCTCCGGGCCCCCTTGACACCAAGCGCGGCATCGTGCTCCTCACCCCCAACCTGGGCTGGGTGAACCTGCCACTCCTGGAGCTGGTGCAGAACGGCCTCGCCCTGCCCACCCGGATCGACAACGACGCCAACTGCGCCGTGCTGGGCGAATCCTGGATGGGGGCGGCGCGGGGTGCACGCGACGTCATCGGCATCACCATCGGGACCGGGATTGGCGGGGGGATCGTGGTGGACGGTCGGCTCTATCATGGCGCCTCGGACTGCGCGGGCGAAATCGGTCACACCACGGTCGAGGTGAACGGTCGCCGCTGCAAATGCGGCAACTATGGCTGCCTCGAGGCCTATGCTTCGGGGCCGGCCATCGCCCGGCGCGCGGTCGAGGCGATCGAGGCCGGGCAGCCGAGCCGCCTGCCGGAATACGTGAACGGAGCCCTGGAGAAGATCACCGCCCAGACGGTGTACCAGGCCGCGCACGACGGTGACGAGCTGGCCGAGGAAGTGGTCGGCGACACGGCCAAGTTTCTGGGTGCGGGCATCGCCAACATGATCAACATCTTCAACCCCGAGATCGTGGTCGTATTTGGCGGCGTCACCTACGCGGGCGAGCGGCTGTTCGCGCCGCTCCGGCGCGAAGTGGCGAAGCGGGCGTTCAAGCCGGCTGTGGCGGTGTGCCGGATCGTGGCGGCGGAGCTCATCGGCACCGCGGGAGTGTACGGGGCGGCGCGGACCTTTCTGGATCAGACGGACGGGCGGAAATGAAGAAGGTCGGGGTGATCGGCTCTCTCGTGTGGGACGAGATCCACGGCCGAGACCCGGCCGCGCCGCCGGTCGAGGAGTGGGGTGGGATCGCCTACGCCCTGGGTGGGCTCGATGCCGCGCTGCCGGACGACTGGGAGCTGGTGCCCCTCATCAAGGTGGGCCGCGACCTGGCCCCCGAGGCGGCGGAATTCCTGCGGTCGCTCAGGCGGGTGAGTTCGGGTGCGCGGTTCATCGAGGTTCCCGTCCCCAACAATCGCGTCGTCCTCTACTACGAATCGACTGACCGCCGCTGCGAGCGGATGTCGGGTGGAGTGCCCGCATGGACCTGGCCCGAGCTGGGCCCCATGGTGCGCGACCTCGACGCACTCTACCTGAACTTCATCTCCGGGTTCGAGATGTGCCTCGGGACGGCGCAGGCGCTCCGCCACGGATTCAGTGGACCGATCTATGCCGACGTGCACAGCCTCTTTCTCGGCATGCAGCAGGACGGCATCCGGGTGCTGCGCCCGCTGCCCGATTCGGCCGACTGGTTCGCCTGCTTCGACGCGGTGCAGGTCAATGAAGACGAGATGCGCCAGCTCTCGCCCGACCCGCTGGGGATGTCGGCTCAGGTGCTCGCGGCCGGCGTGTCGCTGCTGGTAGTGACGCTGGGGCCGCGGGGAGCGGCATACGTGGCGGCGCCGGGGTGGGACGGATGGACGGGAGCAGACGGGAGCAGACCGGAGCAGACGGGACGGGGCGCCGGTTCGGACGCTCCCGCCCGCTCCCGCCCGCTCCCGTCTGCTCCCGTCCGAACGGCCCTCATCTCGGCCCCGCGGGTCGAGACCCTCGACCCTACCGGCTGTGGCGACGTATTCGGCGCCGTGCTCTGCTCCCGCCTCCTGGCTGGTGACGGCGTCGAAGCCGCGCTGCGCGAAGCCAATCGCCTTGCCGCCCGCAACGCCGGGTTCCGGGGCGCCGGCGGCCTCTCGGGCTTTCTCCGGGGCGAGCTGGTCACCGCGTGACCCGGGTGGTCGAGGTCCCGGCCCACTTCGACGATCGGAGCTTCGATCAGTTCGCTGCCCATTTCGGCGGCTGGCCGCCCGAGGAGCGCGTGCTGATGGACGCTCGGGGCACCCAGTGGGCGTCGCCCTACGGCCTCGTCGCCCTTCTGACGGCGGGCCAGGCATTGGCCGAGGCGCGGAAGGAGCGCCCGCTCCTGACCGTGCCAGCGAGCGACGAGGTGAAGCGCTATTGGACCCGCACCGGTTTCTTCGCCCATGCGGCCGAGCTGTTCGAGGTGCACGGCAAGGTGCCGCGGGCCGGCGCCACCGGGCCCTCCGACGTGTTGCTCGACGTCACCCCGATCCGCGCCTCGGAAGACATCCACGGGATCGTTGGCAAGATCCAGGAGAACGCGGCCCGAATTCTGACCGGCGAGCTCGGCATCGACGCCAAGGCGACCATGGGTTTCGCCATGGCGCTTTCGGAGGCATGTCAGAATATTGTTGAGCACGCGGGCACGAGCGGCTGGGTGGCGGTGCAGACCTATACGTTCCGCCGCCGGCTGGGTCGGCGGGTCGTGGTGATCGCCGTGAGCGATGCCGGGGTGGGATTCCGCCGCTCGCTCGAGAGCACGCAGGCTCGCCGCTTCGGCGACCGGTGGGGCGACGGCAGCGCGCTCGAGGCCGCGCTCATCCAGAACGTGAGCCGCTTCCGCGATCCCGGGCGGGGTCAGGGTCTCGCGGGCATCAAGCGGTATCTGTCTCGCTGGCAGGGGAAGATCAGCATCCGGAGCGGCACCGCCCGTCTCGCCATCGTGCCGGCGTGGGACGAGGACGTGCCATTGGTGGACCACCTTTCCTTCTTTCCGGGAGCTCAGGTGCAGGTCACCATTCCAGCCCAGCACGCGGAGCCCTGATGGTCCAGACGATCAGCCTGCACCACGTGCTGCAGGAAGCCGTGGCCACGCCGTACCGGAATCTGGTCACCCGCGCCACCGGGGCAGCGGTCCGCGGCCGCATCGAAGCGACGCTCGCCCCCGGCGACGGGCACACCACCCTGCTCGACTTCTCGGGGGTGGACTGCCTCGACCTGAGCTGCGCCGACGAGATCGTCGCCAAGCTGCTGCTGGCGGCAGCGAGCGGAGACCGGGTGCTGGTGCTGACCGGGGTCCGCGAGGAGCAGCGCGAAGCACTGGAGCACGTGCTCGCCCATCACCGGCTCGCAGTCGTTGCCGGCTTTCGCGGTGCCGACTCGCCCGACGTGCTCGGGTGGATCACCGCCGATGCCCGCATGGCGTTCGCCGGCCTCCGGACGCACGGCCCGGCGGACACCGCCGCACTTGCGAACCGGCTGGGCTGGCCGGTCGAACGGACGACGCTGGCGCTGGCCGAGCTGGCGCGGCATCGGATCGCGCGGCTGGTCGGCGGTGCTTTCCAGGCCGTGACGCTTCCGTGAACGCTCAGCGGGGCCGATCCACAACCGCCGTTCACGGACAAGCGCACCGCCGGGCCGAGTGGTCGCCGGTCGCTCCGTCGATCGTCCAGAGCGCCACCTTCGTCAATCCGGTGGGCTCCGACGAGCACATCCTCTACGCCGGCTACGGCAACACTCCCAGCCAGGTCGCGCTCGCCAAGAAATACGCTGCGCTGGAGGGCGCCGAGGACGCGATCTTCGTCGCCAGCGGCATGGCGGCGACGGCGCTGACGCACCTGGCCGTGCTCCGGCCGGGAGACCATCTCATCGCCTCGCGCTGGATCTATGGGGGCACCCAGCGCCTGTTCGACGAGGAGCTGGCGCGCTTCGGGATCACCATCACCTACGTGACTCCGGACGAGCCTCGGCTGTGGCGCAAGAGCGTACGCAAGGAGACCCGCGCCGTCTTCGTCGAGACCCCCACCAACCCCTTGCTCCGAGTGCTCGATCTCGGGCCGATTCGCAAGGTCGCGAAGGAGTTCGGCCTGGCACTGCTGGTGGACGGCACGTTCGCGAGCCCGATCAACTTCCGGCCGCTCGAGCACGGCGCCGACGTGGTCATCACCAGCGCCACCAAGTATCTCAACGGGCACAGCGATGCGATTGCGGGCGCGGTGGCGGGCTCCGCCTCGTTCATCGAGGAGGTCACCCGGCTGATGCGGTTGTGGGGGCAGTCGATCGACCCGTTTGCGGCCTGGCTGGTGGATCGGGGGCTGCGCACCCTGGCGGTGCGGATCGAGCGCCACAATGCCAATGGTCTCGCGGTGGCCCGCTGGGCGACCACCCGAAAGTGGATCGCGAAGGTGCACTATCCCGGACTCGAGTCGCATCCCGACCACGCGGTGGCAGCGCGGGTGCTGGGCGGTTTCGGCGGCATGGTCGGGCTCGAGCTCGCGGGCGGCGTCTCCGCGGCCGAGCGGTTTCTGTCCCGGCTCCGAGTCGTAGTCCACGCGCCCAGCCTGGCGGGGGTCGAGAGCCTGATCTCGGAGCCGCGCATCACCTCGCACGTCCATCTCTCGCCCGAGCAGCGGGCAGCGCTCGGGTTTCCGGATGGGTTCGTGCGGCTGAGCTGCGGGATTGAGGATGCGGAAGACATTATTGCGGATTTGGACCAGGCGGGCAGCGGATAGCGGATAGCGGACAGCTTCCCTTATCTTTCCCCCCCGTGATCCGCTTCCACAACGTCTTCAAATCCTTTCCCAACGGCGCTCTCGCTTTAAAGGACGTCACCTTCCACGTCTCCAAGGGCGAGTTCGTATTTCTGACGGGCCACAGCGGTGCCGGCAAGTCCACCATCATGAAGCTCCTCTTCGCCGAGCAGCGCCCCACTCAGGGCGAGGTGAGGGTGTCGGGGTTCGCGGTGTCGTCCATCGACTCCGGCGAGATTCCCCGGCTCCGTCGACGGCTCGGGGTCGTGTTCCAGGACTTCCGGCTGCTGGAAGACCGGACCGCCGCCGAAAATGTTGCCTTCGCGCTCGAGGTCACGGGCGGTCGGCGGGACACCATCCCAGCGCGAGTCATGCGGGTGCTCACCCAGGTGGGGCTTGCGGCCAAGGCGCGGGCGTATCCGCGCGAGCTGTCCGGGGGTGAGCAGCAGCGGGTCGCTATCGCGCGAGCGCTGGTCAACGACCCCGCGATTCTCCTGGCGGACGAGCCCACCGGCAACCTCGACGAGCGCGCCACCCGCGGTGTCTTCCAGCTGTTGCGGGAGATCAACGCCGGCGGCACCGTCGTGGTCATGGCGACCCACGATCTCGATCTGGTCCGTCAGGCCCCCTATCGCACGATCGAGCTGCGGGACGGCGCGGTGGTCTACGACAGCGCCGAAGACGAGCACCGGGACGAGGCTCTCCCGTGAGGCTCTTGTTCCGGGAGGCGCTGCTCTCGTTTCGCCGGGCGCCGCTGCTCTCCGGGCTTTCCGTCACCACCATCGCCTTCTCGCTCTTCACGGTCGGACTCTTCCTGCTCGTCGCCGTCAACCTCCGTCAGGCGCTCAAGGGACTGGAGGAGCGGGTGGAGATCGTGGCCTTCGTCCTTCGGGGCACGCCGCCCGAAACCATCACGCTGGCCTCCCAGGACATCGCCGCCTTCCCCGAGGTGCAGGACGTCGAGTACGTCTCCGAGGAGCAGGCCCTCGGGCGGGCCCGGAAAGAGCTGGTGGAATTCCGGGACGCCTACCGCGATCTCTCGGTCAATCCGTTGCCGGCGTCGTTCGAGGTCCGGCTCAAGGAAGGCTACCGGAACGCGGCCGCCGCCGAGCGGGTGGCCAAGCGGCTCGAGGGATTCAGCTTCGTCGAGGATATCCGCTACGGGCGCGACTGGGTCGAGCGGCTGGACAAGCTTCGGAACCTGGCCGGCATCGTGGGACTCGTGATCGGAGCCGCGTTCGCGGCGGTCGCTGTCGTCATCATCGGGGTGACCATCCGGCTCACGATTCTGCAGCGGGCCCGTGAGATCGCGATCATGCGCCTGGTGGGCGCCACCAACCGTTTCATCCGGGGGCCGTTCCTGCTGGAGGGAGCGCTCAAGGGATTGCTGGGCGGGTTTCTGTCGCTCGTGCTGTGCTACGCCGGCTTCCGCCTGTTCCGCGATAGCAACGTAGGTACGCTCGGCGGCCTGGTGTTCTTCGGGCCGGAGCAGATGGGCATGCTGGTGCTGTTCGGGATCGCGATGGGGCTGTTCGGCAGCCTGGTGAGCGTGGGCCGGCATCTGCGCAATGTGTAGGCGGGCGGGCGGACCGGCGGACAGCCGGACGGGCGGACGGACGAAGAACGCCAGGGCGCAAGCCGCGGTGGGGGTGCCCCCGGCGGGGCATCTCCACCGGGGGAGCGCCCGGAGCACCTGCCCCCCGCCGCGGCTCGCGCCGCTGTGGTCTGCTGCATCGCCCATGCTGCGCCGCCTCGCGCGCGCTCTGCCGATTGCAATCCTTCTGTCCGCCGGTCCGGCCGTCCGCCCGTCCGCCCTCTTCGCCCAGGGAAACCCCAGCCGCGAACTGGACGAGAGCCGCCGCCGGCTGGAGGAGATCAAGGCCGAGCGGGACCGGCTCCAGCAGCAGCGGATGCGACTGCAGGGCCAGGTCCACGACGTCAACGACGAGCTCTCGAATCTCGAGCGCCAGAAGGAATCCACCCAGCGCATCGTCAACGAGATCGAGCGCCAGATCGGCGGGCTGTCGGGCCAGCTCGACCGCGCCAGCGCCGAGCTCATCCTGGCCGAGGACAATTTGGCCGAGCGGCGCGCGATATTGGAGCGCCGGCTGGTGGACATCTACAAGCGTGGGGCGCTGTACGCCTTCCAGGTGCTGCTCACCGCCGAATCGTTCGGCGATCTGCTCTCGCGCTACAAGTATCTCTATCTCACCAGCCGGCAGGACAAGGCGCTCGTGGTGGACGTCGAGAAGCTCCGGAACCGGGTGGTCGCCCAGCGGAACGACATTTTGCGGGTGCGGGGCGAGCTGGACCGCCGCCGGCAGGAGCGCGAAGCGGAGTTCGAGCGCTACGGCGAGCTGGCGTCAGAGCGGGCCCGCCGGCTCGCCCAGCTCAAGCGTTCGGCTCAGGCGACCGAACGGAAGCTGTCCGCGCTGGAGCGGGACGAGGCGCGGCTCTCGGATGTGCTGGCTGCGCTCGAGCGCGCGCGCCGCGAGGCCAAGATGCGCGCCGGGGCCGGGCTCGGACCAGTAGCCGGCCCCGGATCCATCACGACGGCCGACATCGGCAAGCTCGACTGGCCGGTGGACGGCACGATCGTGTACCGCTTCGGCCGCGACACCCTGCCGAGCGGCGGCGTGATCCGCTGGAACGGGATCGGCATCGCCGCGGCCGCAGGGACGCCGGTCAAGGCGGTGGAGGCTGGACGGGTTCGGCTGGTGGGGCAATTCGGTACCTACGGGCTCACCATCCTGCTCGAGCACGGCAACGGTTACTACTCGGTGTACGCCCATCTCCAGTCCGCCTCGGTGAAGCTGAGCGAGACGGTGACCAAGGCGCAGCTGATCGGCGCGGTGGGCGGGCTCAGCTCGGATTACGGCCCGCACCTGCATTTCGAGATCCGGGGAGAGAACCAGATCGCGCTGGATCCGGCAGACTGGCTGAGGAAGGTGGGGCAGGCGGCGAAGCGTGGCCAGTAGGCGGGAGCAGGCGAGAGCGGCGGGAGCAGGGGCGCGAGCCGCGGTGGGGTTCCGGTAAGACCGGGCGCTCCCGCGGCGGGGATGCCCCGCCGGCGCTG
>JBIOTT010000266.1:0-13205 GCA_044866195.1 Gemmatimonadales bacterium | reverse complement strand
GCTGTCCGGCGGGGCATAGGTGCCACTGTCCGACCGCGGCGGCGCGTACATGCTGGCCGTGTCCGGTGGGCTGTAGGAACTGCTGTCCGCCGGCCCCATCTCCCCGGTCTCGACGCCTCCGGAGGTGTCCCTCCACACGCCCAGGCTATCGTTTACCCGGCCGGTTTGAGTTCCGGGCTTGGCCCGGAGCGCTGTGTCGCTTGGCGCGCCGTCGTACTGGTAGTTGCCCGCGCCCTTTTTCTCCACCTGGCCCCTCGGCGCCGACATCGTATCGAACTTGCTTGCCTGGTTGGAGTCCCGGCGGGATGGCCCGGTCTGGGTGCTCGGTTTCGCGCTCAGGCTGGTGTCACTTCGGGCGCCCTGGTAGCGGTAACCTTTGGCGCCCCGCTTCACCACTTTGTGTCCGCTATCCGCTCGGCCCGCCGTGTCTCCCTGGTTGGCAACCACGCCCGTGTCGCTCGGAACAGCGCCGGTCTCCTGCTGCCCCACGAGGGCACGGCTGCCGCCGAAGGCCAGCAAGCCGACCACGGCACTGATGATGGCCGGTCGAGAGCTATTGCGCATGACTGAACAACCTCCTTCACTGGTGGTTCACAAACCCACTCGCTGCTCGCAATCGAGCCTACCTTCGCAGCCTACCCGGTATGACATGCACCTGCTGTGACCGGGATTCTCCGAATCAGTCCGGTTGGCTCACACTGGAGCAGACCCGGTTCAGGCCGGCACTTACGGGTCCTCGAGCGGTCCGCAAATACAAGCCGACGCACCTCGCCGTGCGGGCCACGGATTGCGCGGCCAACCGCCGCTGCGGGGAACCATTGCGCGGGCTCCTCCCCCGGAGCATCCTAAACCCGGTTCTCCCGTCCAGGCCATGACATGCTGAGAGCGACGTTACTGGTGGTGCTGGCGCTCTTCGCCGGCTGGTTCGTTGTCGGCTTCGTTCTCGGGGTGCGGCGGAGGGGTTCATGGCGGCCCTGCCCGGCGGAGAGCGCCACCGGATTCGTCACCGTCTTCTTCGACACCTTCGGCATCGGCTCCTTCGCCACCACGACCGCCATCTTTCGGGCTTGGCGGCTCGTCCCGGACGAGCTGATCCCCGGCACGTTGAACGTGGGACACATGGTCACGTCGGTGCTGGGAGCCCTCATCTTCATCCAACTGGTGCCGGTGGCGGCCGGAACCCTGATATCGATGATCGCAGCGGCGGGTTTGGGCGCGTGGCTGGGCGCGGGAATCGTCGCCCAGCTGCCGCGCCATCGGGTCCGCCTCGGTATGGGAGCCGCGCTGGTGGCCGCGGCGAGCATCATGCTGCTCTCCCAGCTGGGTTTGCTGCCGGGCGGAGGAGACGCCCTGGGCCTCGCGGGCCCCTCTTTCGCCATCGCCGTCATTGGCAACTTCGTGCTAGGCGGCCTGATGACGCTTGGTATCGGGCTCTACGCCCCCTGCATGATCCTCGTGAGCCTGCTCGGCATGAACCCGCGGGCGGCCTTCCCCATCATGATGGGCTCCTGTGCGTTTCTGATGTCCATCAGCGGGATGCGGTTCGTCCGAGCCGAGCGATATCGTCCATCGGCCGCCGTCGGTCTCACTCTCGGCGGGATACCTGCGCTCTTCATTGCCGCCTTTCTAGTCAAGACGATGCCGCTGGTGGCAGTGCGGTGGCTGGTCGTCCTGGTGGTATTGTACACTGCGATCACGCTGCTGCTGGCTGGTCGCCGCGAGCTCGCAGCGCTCCGCAGCCGGGCCGCCATCGACGCCCAGGCGAGCGCCTGATGGCAGTCGACACCTCCATCAACCCGCGGGCTGCAGAGCTGCTTCGGGGCCTTGGGCTGACCCGGTGCCTACACCCTGGTAGGATGCACGGTAGGCCCGGGGTTCGAGTATTCCGATTTCGAGCTGCTGGCCGACCGGCCCGAGCTGGCGGTCTGCGGAGGCGACGGCACATGCCGCACGGATTGCAACGGCGAGCCTCGCTGGCCCGTCACTTGACTCTGGCCCCCGGGGTCGCGCTGTCCGGCTGCGTCGACAACCTGGCGATCTGCGTCGATGCCGGTTCCGAGGTTGCCATCGTAGTGCAGATCCGTGATGCCGTCAGCGGGGCCCCGCTCGCGGCGGGCGCCCGCGGGGCAATTCGTGACGGCGAATACGTCGATTCCCTGCGGTCTCCGACCACCGATGCTTCGAGCGGCTTGACTCTGACCGCAGGGCCCGGGCGGGCGGGAACCTACGACGTCACGGTGGTCCATCCCGGGTACCAGCCATGGCACCAGACCGGAGTGGTGGTGAGCGACAACAGCTGCGGCGTCGCCAGCCGGCTCCTCCACGCAGATCTCGAGCCGCAGCCCTGAGGCGAGGCGTGAGCCCGGTCTGGACGCCGTGGGCCTACGGGTTGGCCGCGCTGGGCTCGGCCTGCGCCGCAGCCCCGCAACCCAGGCCGGCGGCGGCCCCGCCAGCAACTTGCGCGGCACGGGCCCCGGCCCAGCGTCAGATCACGCTCTATTTCGGACGGGGGCGCCCCGGCGGCGAGGTTTCCGACTCCGAGTGGGCCCGCTTCGTGGCGGAGGCGCTGGCGCCTCGCTTTCCCAAGGGGTTCACGGTGTGGGACGCCGCGGGGCAATGGCAGGACAGCACGGGGGTCATCGTACACGAGCGATCGAAGGTCGTACGCTTGATTGCGGAGACCCCCGATACGGCCCGCCGAGCCGTGGAAGCGATCGTCGGGGACTACCGCCGGCGCTTCCAGCAGGAGGCGGTGCTCCAGACCGAGGCCGACGTGTGCGTCGGATGGACCTGACGCAGCGGCCACGAGAAAATCGGTAGGAAGGAGACCAGGCTGATGGCTATCAAACTGCATAGCGCGCTCACACCGGAGCAATGGAGCGCGCGCGACTATCGCCAGCCGGCGAGCGAGCTCGATCGCTGGGCCGCCGAGAGGCCCGAGCGGAGCCGCAACGACTCCACGGAGTACGTGGCCAAGCTCGGCTTGAGCGATGACGACTGTGTGATCGTAATGAGCCGGGCCCACGACCGCGTGCTGGTACCGCCGCCGGCGCGACATGCGCTTGGCGCGTTCGCCCTGGCCGGCCAGCCGTTCGGGCTCACTCGGGAAGACGTCGCCCTGGTCCGGGCCTCGGCAGAACGTGCGAGCTCCGGCCCAAGCCGGGAGGCGTTGGAAGGCCTGGCCGAGCGACTGGAGGCGTTGCTCCCGCCCGGGAACGCCTGAGCGACGAGGTGAGGCTCACCGACGTGCGAGGTCCGGCCGAGCATACCGCAGAAGACGCCACGCTGGGCGAGCTGTGGCGGGCGAGCCTGCGACTGCTTCTCATGCTCGCAGCGCTGGCGTTGCTTATCGTGCCGGTGCTGCGAGACCTGCCGCTGGGGCAAAGCGCTCGGACGGGCCTGTTGGCCTGGCTGCTCGTCGCCTTGTCGCTCTACTGGTTGTATCGCGGTATGGGGTACCAGGCCCTGCTTCTCCTTCAGTTGGTCATCTTCTCGGCGGCCGCCGCGTTATTGAGCCTGAAGGTGCTCCTGGTCATCGTCGACGTGCACAGCCTGAGCGTCCTCCGGCGGGTAGCCCGGGGGCTGATCATCGTGGGCGCCACCTTTGCAGGCCTCAATCTCGGAGCGATGCTGGTCACGTTGGTGCGACGCTGGACGCGACGCTCCCGCAACCGCTGACCGCACCGAACACCGTCCCCGCCCCATGGCCAAAATCGCTGCCGGATTGCTCCTCTATCGTCGCCGGCCGCAGAACGTCGAGGTTCTGCTGGCCCACCCGGGCGGCCCGTTCTGGGTCCGCAAGGATCTTGGCGGCTGGTCGATTCCGAAGGGCGAGATCGAGCCGGGTGAAGATCCGGTCGCTGCGGCTCGGCGCGAGTTCCTCGAGGAGATCGGGCTCGAGGTCGCCGGCCCGGTGCACCCGTTGGGGCAGCGAAAGCAGCCCGGCGGAAAGGTGGTCCAAATCTGGGCTGCCCAAGGGGACTTCGACCCGAGCCAGCTGCGGAGCAACGTCTTCGAGATGGAGTGGCCCAAGGGCTCAGGCCGGGTGCAGGCCTTCCCCGAGGTAGACCGGGCTGCCTGGTTCGAGCTGGCTGAGGCCCGACGGCGCATCCTGCCGGGCCAGGCCGCCTTTCTCGATTCGCTGGTAGCGGCCCTGGCCGACGGCCTGCCCCGGTGAGCGTCAACCCTTCCTTCCGGACGTTCGTGCTGGAACAGCTGGGCCGCGTGCTCCCGGCGGTGAGGGGGCGGACCATGTTTGGCGGAGTCGGTATCTACAGCCGCGACCTCTTCTTCGCCCTGATCGACCAGGACACGGTGTATTTCAAGGTCGACGGCACCAACCGCTCCGACTTCGAGGCGTTGGGCATGGGTCCCTTCCGGCCCAGCGGGTTGGCAGGCGAAGTCATGCAGTACTACCGGCTCCCCGAGGAGCTGCTCGAGGACGTGGAGGCCCTCAGGCCCTGGGCGGAACGCGCGGTGGATGTCGCCCGGCGAAGCAGATCGCGGCAGTCTTCGTCTACATGAGCATCGCCCTCGCGGCGCTGTGGACCCGGCTGGATCGGCCCGGCCACGAAGCCATTCGCTGGATCGAACGCCCGTCCGGGTGGCTGCTGACAGGGATCGCGGTCTTCGCGCACCAGGGTGAGCCCTGCCAACTGGCGTATACCGTGACCTGCGACTCCGGGTGGCGAACCCGATCGGCCACGGTCGAGGGCTGGGCGGGCAGAACGCCCGTCGCGGTTCAGGTCGAGGTGGACGCCGGCGGCGGCTGGCGCCTAGACGGCTTGGAATACCCTGAGGTGGCGGGCTGCCTCGACATCGACTTGAGCTTCAGTCCCGCCACCAACACGCTTCCGCTGCGGCGGCTGGGTCTTCGTATTGGCCAGGCTGAGCCGGTCCGCGCGGCCTGGCTCCGATTTCCGGCGCCTGCACTCGAGCCGCTCGACCAGCTATACCGGCGGGTCGACGCGACGACGTACCACTATGAGTCGGCGGGGGGCACGTTCGCAGCCGAGCTCGGGGTGAACGCGGCCGGGCTGGTGACCCGCTACCCGGGGCTCTGGCAGCTCGAGTGCGAGACGTAGCTCAAGGCCCGAAACCTCCGGTCGCCTGGCTTGCGTAGTCATGCTCACGGGTGAACCATGAAGCATTCTGCGGAGCAGCCGCCGCGTGATCCGTGCCACACGATGACTACGACCAGGGAGAACCGTTCTATGCCAGAGAAAGTCAGCCCGATCCCCCCGGGCCGCCCCCAGCTCTGTCCCTACCTCATCGTCAAGAACGCCGCCGGCGCGATCGACTTCTACCGGAAGGCGTTCGGCGCCACCGAAGTCTCCCGGTTCGAGGACCACGGCGGCAAGATCGGGCATGCGGAGCTGCAGATCGGCGACTCCCGTATCATGCTGTCCGACGAATATCCCGAGATGGGCGTTCTGAGCCCGCTGAGTCTGGGCGGCTCCGGCGTCCATCTTCACCTCTACGTCGAGAACGTGGACACGGTCGCCCGGCAGGCCATCGCGGCCGGGGCCACGGTGGTCCGCCCGGTCGAGGATCAGTTCTATGGTGACCGGGGCGGCAAGCTGCAGGATCCGTTCGGTCAGGTGTGGTGGATCGCGAGCCACATCGAGGACGTCTCGATGGAGGAGGCACACAAGCGGGCAGACGCGCTGTTCGGCGCGTCCTGACCTGCGTGAGCTCCAGAGGTGATGCGGCTCGCGGCATGATGCAGCGGCCCCAGCCGGTTTACACCGCGCATCTGCTCGAGCCCATTCACCAGGAGCTGACCGACCTCCTCCACGCTCTAACGCCCGAGCAGTGGAACCGCCCTACCAGCGCCGGTGAATGGCGGGTGCGCGACGTGGTCGCCCACCTGCTCGACGGCGATCTCCGCCGCCTGTCCTTTCCGGCGCGACGGCTTGCCGGCGTCAACCAGCTCGTTCGACGGCTATCCGGATCTGCTGGCGTACCTGAACGACCTCAACGCCAAATGGATCAGCGCCACTCGACGGCTGAGCCCCCGGGTGCTGCTGGACCTGGTAGAGCGGTATGGGCGCGAGGCGGCGCGCTTTCTGGCGCAGCTGCCACCCCACGAGCCCGCATTCTGGCCGGTTGCTTGGGCGGGGGAGGGCCGTTCCGAGAACTGGATGGATGTCGGCCGGTAGTACACCGAGTCCTGGCACCATCAGCAGCAGATCCGGGATGCGATGGGTGCACCCCAGTTGACCGATGAGCGCTGGTTGGCTCCGCTGCTCGGACTCGGCATCCGGGCGCTAGCACCTGCGCTCGCGTCCGTGTCCCGCCCAGCCGGAGCCACGATCTCGCTGACGATCACCGGGTCGGTCGACGCCGCGTGGTCGCTGGTGAGTACCGGGACAGGCTGGGAACTGGTGGAGGGGGCCGGCCCCGAGGGAGTCGCCGCCGCCATGCGACTCGACGCCGTGGTGGCGGCCCGCCTCTGGTTTGCCGGCCGGCAGCGGCAAGCAGTCGAGAGCCTGGTCGCAGTCGAGGGCGACCCGGTCCTCTACAACGCAGTGATCCGAGCACGGGCCCTGATGGTCTAGCCGGCCACCGGCCGGCTGAGGAGTCGCACCGAATGCTGGACGTCATCATCAAGCGGTTCGAGCGACCCGACGAGGTTCGGGAGATGCAGAAGGGTCGATTCGAGCTGGTGCACATGGGCCGGCTCACCGTCGGCCGCGCCACCTACGAGCCCGGTTGGCGCTGGTCGAAGCACGTCGGGCCCCTGGTGGGCGGCGAGCTCTGCACGGTGGAGCACGTCGGCCTGGTACTCGCAGGAACCGCCGCCGTGTCGTTCGATGACCAGGTCATCGCGCTCCGCACCGGCGAGCTATTTCACATTCCGGCGGTGCCGCACGACAGCTGGGTGGTAGGCGCGGAGCCCTACGTGTCGCTGCACTTTCTGGGCGCGGAGCACTACGCCAAGTAGCCTGACCCCCGGGGCGCTGTCGCTACCCTCGCGGAGGCGGTATGACAGCGCTGATTTTCGACCTCGACGGCACGCTGATCGACACGGTGTATGCTCACGTCTTCGCCTGGCAGCAGGCGCTGACGGAGAGCGGGCTTGCGATCGACGGCTGGCGCATTCACCGGCGGATCGGCATGAGCGGCGGCCTCTTCACCCGGGCAGTGGCCCGCGAGCTGGGTCGCACGCTCACCACCCAGGAGGCCGAGACCCTCCAGCGCCGGCATGGCGAGCTGTTTCGCGAGCTGTTGCCGGTCCGGCGGCCGTTGCCCGGCGCCCGCGAGCTGCTCCGCGAGCTGCGCGAGCGGCAGGTCATCCATGGGATCGCCACGTCCGGCCGCCACCCCGAGATCGACGCCTCCCTCGCGGCGATCGAGGTCGGGCCCCACACGGTCGTGGTCGATCGGGGGGACGTATCGCGCGCCAAGCCGGCACCCGATCTGTTCCTGGAATGCCTGCAGCGCCTGAAGGCCGCTCCCGGCGACGCCTACGTAGTGGGAGACGCGGTCTGGGATCTGCTTGCCGCGCGGCGGGCAGGCATGCTGAGCGTGGGACTGCTCAGTGGCGGATACGGAGAAGACGAGCTGGTTCGAGCGGGGGCGTTCCGGGTGTACCAGGACCCGGCCGACCTGCGGACCTCATTGGACGAGCTGGGCGTCTTGCCGTGACCGTAACGGGGGATGTGGCGCCGGCTCTGGACGGGCCGTGCCTTCGATCCTACGTTCTGACCAGTCGACCCGACGTTTTTTCACTCCGGCCAGGAGGCTCCGACATGCCGGTGTATCAATACCATTGCCGCAGCTGCGGGCACGATTTCGAGCACACAGAGCGTATCAGCGAGCACGGTCAGTCCCGCAGATCGTGCCCCAAGTGCAAGAGCACGCAGGTGGAGCAGTTGCTCACGCCGTTTTTTGCCAAGACCGCTCGTAAGGCCTGATGGACGGCCGGTGGGCGGGTCTGCCCGACTGGAGCGCCGTATGCCACTGACCCTCACGGACCACGAATCCGAGATCCTGCGTGATCTGCTGCGGGATTATCTGCCCGACCTCAAGCGCGAGGTCGCGCGCACCGAGCAGCATCAGCTGCGACACCTGTACGTGGAACGCCAGGAGCTGGTCGAGCGGCTGCTGGAGCAGCTGCAGCCCGCGGCCCCGTGAGGGAAGCGCCAACGCGCGAGAAGGTAATCTTCGTCACTGTCGCAGAGTTGGCCGGTCGGCACCTTGGGGATGGGTAACCCACTGGCCCAAGGAGGCGTTATGGCGAAGCGGCGGACAACCAAGCGGGGCTCGAAGCGGAAGTACGGCCGTGCGGCGGGTAAGACAGTGGCAAGTGCCATGCGGCGACGAAAGCGCGGCACTCTGCGAAGCGGCCGGGCAGGTCGGGCCGGCAAGGTGAAGAGCCGCAAGCAGGCAATCGCGATCGGTCTGTCCGAGGCCCGAAAGAAAGGCGCCAAGGTTCCCCGTCCACGGAAGAAGTCGAGCTCGCGGAAGCGATCGCGAAGCTGAACATCGCCTCGACCAAGGCCCGGCAGTGTCCTCGGCGGAGGGATGCGAGATGGTCAGGACCTACGGCTTGACTCACATCGCTCTCGCCGTCCAGGATGCCGACCAGGCTTTTCAATTTTACCAGCGCGTCTTCGGGGCCGTCGCCGTCTACCGCCAGCCGGGGTTCATTCAGGCCCAGACCCCCGGGAGCCGGGATGTGCTGGTATTCGAGGAAAAGACGCCGCGTGCCAGCGGCTCGGGCGGAATTGCGCACTTCGGCTTCCGCCTCATCGACCCGGCCGATATCGACGCCGCGGCCCGTGCGATCGCGGAGGCCGGCGGCAGCATCCTCGACCAGGGCGAGTTCTGCCCCGGCGAGCCCTACCTGTTCTTTACCGATCCCGACGGGTACGAGGTCGAGGTCTGGCATGAGCTGGCCACACCGGTCGACCCGCCGGACCGCGCGGAGGTCTGAGCGTTCGCGTATCTTGATGAATCAATGTCATCGCATTTCGGGTTTCGGCTTCCGGCTCTCATCGCCCTCGTGCTGCTCGGAGGGGTTCGGCCCTGCATCGGCCAGACCGTTATCCGCGACACCACGCCGCAGCCAAGCCGCGATACCAGCGCCAAAGCGCCGCGCGACACCAGCGCCAAACCGCCGCTCGACACCGCTCCCAAGCCGGCTCCTGCCGCCGCGCCGGCGCCTCCGCCGGTGGTCGATCCCCACCCCAAGGGTATTTGTACCGACGAGGGCCCTGCCAGCGGCGGCGAGGCACCCGACCTGCTCCTGGTCATCTTTTCGGCTCGGTCGGAGCTTTCTGAGCGCGAGGCGGCCATCAAGGCGGTCAAGGGTACGATGGTCACCGCCGACCCAGCCGACCCCGCGGCCTGGTACGTCCGGGTGCCGAGCAACGGGAACGAGTTCGCCCTCCGAAGCATCGCAGATCGGTTGATCCGCGCGCGGCCGGTGAAGGAGGTCGGGCCGGTACAGTGCCCGGCCCGCCGGTGACGCGCGCGCTGGAGCTGGCGGCGGTCGCCACCGAGCGCACGACGGCCGCGACCGACGCCGTGCTCGCGCTCACGGTGTGCGCCGGGATCGGCCGGCTTCGCCACCGCACCCCCCCTAGCTGGCGTCGCACGATCTGGCTGCTCGCACTGGGCGCGTTCGCGAGCTCGGCGATATTGGGCGCCCTGGCACACGGCATCGCCTTCGATTCGCCGGTGCGCGACGCTCTCTGGCAGCCGCTCTACCTGCTACTCGGTGTGGCGGTGGCGCTGTTTGCGGCGGGTGCAATGGCCGACTGGCGAGGTGAGCGCGCGGGCCGGGCGAGTCTCCCTGCCCTGCTTGCGCTGGCGGGAGGATTTTATCTCGCGACCAGGCTCAGCGGAGGAGACTTTCGCGTCTTCCTCCTGTTCCAGACCGCGGCTCTGCTCTTCGCCCTGTTGGTCTACAGCCGGCTTGCCTGGCTCGAGCGCCCCGGTGCGAAAACGCTGGCGGCGGCGCTGGTCGTGAGCCTTGCCGCGGGGGCGGTCCAGGCGGCCAGCGGTCTCATGATGCGGCTGATCTGGATGTTCGACCACAACGGCCTGTTTCATCTGGTGCAGCTGGCCGGCGTGGTCCTGCTGATTCGGGGCCTCGGGACGTCGTTGCAGCCGGTCCGCGCTTCCAGCGCATGATCGCGCCGGTGCAGGTGCAGGCGGACACCGGCGTAAGTGCGGTGGCGCACGTGATCCAGCTCTCCGTGGCCCCCGTATTTCTCCTCTCGGGCGTTGGTACGATGCTGGTCGTGCTCACCAACCGGCTGGCCCGGATCGTCGACCGGACCCGCACCCTCGAACAGCAGATCGCCGAGGCCGCCGCCGGCCAGACGGTCGAGGCCCAGCTCAAGCGGCTTCATCGCCGCGCCCATCTCATCAACTGGGCCCTGAGTCTCGCCACTGTGTGCATGCTCCTCATCTGCGGAGTCATAGGCGTGCTGTTCGTGGGCGCGTTCCTGAGAGTCAACGTGGCCAGGATCGTCGCGGTGGCGTTCGTGATTGCGATGGCGGCCCTGGTCGGCGCGCTGCTCAACTTCCTGCGGGAAATTTTCCTGGCCACCAGCGGACTTAGGCGGAGCCGGCTGTGAGCGCAGAATCGACCGCTCCCTCCCCCCACCAGCTAGGTGGCGACCAGGGCCTCCGGATTCGCGCGGCGCGGGCTGGCGACCTTCCGGTGCTGCTCGCGCTCGCATCCCGGCTGGCCGAGTTTCCGGTCCCGCCGTGGCGCACCGGACCCCAGGTGATCGAGGCGGAGCGGGCCACCCTCACCCGCGCGCTGGAGGCCGCGTCGCCGGACGCGCCGCTGCTGTTGGCCGAGGATGCAGCTGGGCAGCCCCTGGGGTTTATCTATCTGGAAACCCAGGCCGACTACTTTACCGCCCGGCCGCATGCCCACGTGTCCATCCTTGCGGTCGCGGCGGCAGCCGAGGGTCGCGGCGTGGGCCGGGCGCTGCTGGCGGCGGCCGATGACTGGGCCCGCCGGCGGGATCATCCGTTCATCACCCTCAATGTCTTCGCGCAGAACACCCGTGCCCGGGCCGTGTACGAGCGGCTGGGCTACGGCCCCGAGACGATCCGCTATGTCAAACCGCTCGGCCCGTAGGGAGCCACCATGCAGTTCGAGTTGATCGAGGCGATTCCGGTTCTGCGCCGCACGCCCGGCGTGCTTCGGAGCCTTCTGTCCGACCTCCCGGAACCGTGGTTGCGCGGCGCCGAGGGGCCGAATACCTGGAGCCCGTTCGACGTGGTCGGGCACCTGATCGATGGCGAAGAAACCGATTGGATTCCGCGGGCGCGGATCATTCTCGCCGGAGGCCCGAACCCGGTGTTCGAGCCGTTCGACCGCTTCCGCCATCTCCGGCTCAACGGCGGCAAGCCGCTCCGCGACCTGCTCGAGCGGTTCGCCCAGCTACGGGCGGAAAACGTGGCGACGCTCGAGGGGTTTCGGCTCAGCCCAAGCGACCTCGCCCGGGAGGGCATTCATCCCGAGCTCGGCCGTGTCACGCTGAGCCAGCTGCTGGCCACCTGGGTGGCGCACGACCTGGGACATATCGGCCAGGTCGCGCGGGTCATGGCCAAGCAGTATGGAGCCGAAGTCGGACCCTGGCGGGAGTATCTCCCGATTCTTACGCGCTGAACCCAGCCGGCTATCGCCGGAGCTTTCGCAAGAGCCGCAGGACTTCCAGGTAGAGCCAAACCAGCGTGACGACGAGCCCGAACGCCGCGTACCACTCCATGTAGGCCGGCGCGCGACCCACACCCTGCTCGATCAGGTCGAAGTCCAGGATCAGGTTGAACGCGGCCAGCCCGGTCACAAACAGGCTGAATCCGATACCGATCGGGCCGCCTTCATGCAGGAACGGGATGTAGAGGCCGAACGTCGCCATCACGAGCGCGACCACGTAGAACACCGCGACGGCAAAGGTGCAGGAGACAACGATCGTCTTGAATCGCTCGGTCGCACGGATGACGCCCAGCCGGTAGGCCACCAGCATCACGCCCAGGGTGGCGACCGTGAGCACCACTGCCTGAACCGGCAGGCCGCGATAGCGCAGGTTGAGAATCGCCGACAACGAGCCGAGCAGCAGGCCCTCGAGCGCTGCATAGATCGGCGCCGTCACCGGAGCGTGCTGGGGCCGAAAGACGGTGTAAAGTGCCACCCCGAAGCCGCCCACGATGCCCACCAGAAACAAGGTGCCGAGCTTGTCAGGCTGGGCCAGCCCAGCCCCGGTCTGGAGCCAGGAAAAGGTGGCAGTGGCGACCAGAATCCCCAGCAGCACCAACGTCTTGGCGATGGTTCCGCCGAGCGTCATGGGGGCGGTCCCGACCTCGCCCGTGGTCGCGAACGTCGCGCGGGCCAGCACCGGATTGGACGTGGTGGCCATCGAATCTCCTCAAAGGTCTGGAAGGCGGCAGCCGAGTCTGCAGAAAGGGTGCCCGCAAGTCAGACCGGCGGCTGCTCAGTCCGCCAGACCTCGACTCGCCACGCTGGGAACGATGACCCCGTCCTCGGCGGCCAAGGCCAGCAGCTCCCGGCGGACACTGGCGGCCGTTGCGAGCACGCGTACCGGATAGCGCGAGCAGCGGGGCGTCACGGTGCCGCGGACGCAGCCGTTGTAGCGCCGAAGCGCAACCCGCAGCGACGGACTTCGCACCACGTACAGCCGCAACAAGCGGGCACCGTGGCAGATGTTGGTGTCGAGCTCACGGAGCTCCGTTTTGGCGCAGCCGTAGCTCCCCGCGTGAATCGGCATCACCTGCATCAGGCCCACCGCACCCTGGCTGCTCACCGCGGCCGTATCCAGCGCCCGATTCTCGATCAGCAGCACGGCCACCAGGAGGCTCGGGCTCATATTGAGCCGCCGGCTCTCCCGAACCACGGCAACCGCGGCGCGTTCCGCCACCTCGGGCCGGCGGGTCCGGCGCGCCAGGACCGCTGCCAGTGGACGGTAGCCAAGGCGGGCAGTCACCGCACGCTCGAGCACCGTGCTGTCCGCCCAGCGGATGCGCGGACGGGGAGCCGGCTGCTTGCGACGGGTGGGCTTTGTCACGGGCGCAGGCACCGCCGGAGCGGCGGGTGCAGCCACCGGCGCGACGATCGGCTCCACGCCCGCGGACCGATCAACCGCGGGTCCACCGGACGAGCATCCCGCCGTGGCAAGCACCAGCACCACGGCGTACGGGTTCAGCGTCCGGCTGTA
>JBIOTT010000265.1:0-16744 GCA_044866195.1 Gemmatimonadales bacterium | reverse complement strand
GGGCACACCCGCGCCAACTCATGAGCTGCGGCGATCCCGTTCAAGGCGGGCATGATGATGTCGAGAATGGCTACTTGAGGCTTGAGCTTGCTGGTCAATTCCACGGCGGTGCGACCGTCCGACGCCTCCGCAACCACCTCGTAGCCGTGACGCTCCAGCAAGGCTCGCAATCCCTGTCGCACGATCACGTGGTCGTCGGCGAGCAGAACCCGCGGCGGCATACGGGACTCCGGGGAGGTGTTGCGTGTGATCGACACCCCGCTCAAGGTAGGGTCAAGGTCTCAACAGGGTCTCAACAGGGGGTCACCGCCGCGGCATAGGGTTCGCCGACGGCCCTTTTGTGCTCGACCGGCCCGGGTGCTCGACGCGACTTTGGATCTGGGAATGGTGGTTCGAGTCCACCGGGGCCAACTTGAAACCCCGCCCTTGAACAATCCGGCCGAAGCTGATAAACCATCCGGCCACCCAAAACGGGATCCCAGCGATGCGTCCCCTGACCCGCCCGCTTCCCGCAGTCGCGTTTGGCGTGCTCCTGCTGGCGACGGCTCCGACTCCCACCGATCTCCGCGGCTTCACCGCCGAGTCGGCCAAGGCCCAGCGCGAATGGGAGGCGAAGTTCCGCGCCATTCCCTCCCCCGACTCGCTGCGCGAGTACATGCGCCGCCTCTCGGCGCGGCCGCACCACCTCGGTTCCCCGTACGACAAGGCGAACGCCGAGTGGATCCTCGCGAAGTTCAAGAGCTTCGGGCTCGACGCGCAGATCGAGCAGTTCGACGTGCTGTTCCCGACGCCGAGGGAGCGCGTCGTGGAGCTCGTCGCCCCTACCCGGTTCGTCGCGAAGCTCCAGGAGCCGCCGGTGCCGGGCGATCCGACGTCGAGCCAGCAGGCGGAGCAGCTCCCGACCTACAACGCCTACTCGGCGGACGGCGACGTCACCGCCCCCCTGGTGTACGTGAATTACGGGGTGCCCGCCGACTACGAGCGGCTGGAGCGTCTTGGGGTCTCGGTCAAGGGGGCGATCGTCATTGCGCGGTACGGCGGATCGTGGCGCGGGATCAAGCCCAAGGTGGCGGCGGAGCACGGCGCGCTCGGCTGCCTCATCTACTCGGACCCGAAGGACGACGGCTACTGGGTCAGCGATGTATTTCCGCAGGGGCCGAGCCGCCCCAAGCACGGGGTGCAGCGCGGCAGCGTGGTCGACATGCCGCTCTACCCCGGCGACCCGCTCACGCCTGGCGTCGGCGCGGTGGCCGGCGCCAAGCGACTCCCCATCGCCAGCGCGCCCAGCCTGGTCAAGATCCCGGTGCTGCCGATTTCGTACGCCGATGCCCAGCCGCTGCTCGCCGCGCTCAAGGGACCGCTCGCGCCGGCCGAATGGCGGGGGGCGCTGCCGCTTACCTATCACGTGGGCAGTGGCCCCGCCCGAGTACATCTGGTGGTGAAATCCGACTGGAGCACCAGGCCGGTGCACGACGTGATCGCCCGCCTGCCCGGTACCGGGGCACCGGATGAATGGGTGGTCCGGGGGAATCACTACGACGCCTGGGTCAACGGGGCAATCGATCCGATCTCGGGCCAGATCTCCCTGTTGGAGGAGGCTCGGGGACTGGGCGAGCTGGTGAGGCAGGGCTGGAAGCCGCGCCGCACCATCGTGTACGCCGCGTGGGATGGCGAGGAGCCCGGGCTCCTGGGTTCGACCGAATGGGTCGAAGCGCACGCCGAGGAGCTCGACCGTCACGCGGTCGCATACCTCAACAGCGATGTGAGCATCCGGGGGTTTCTCGGCGTAGGGGGCTCCCACACGCTCGAGGCGTTCATCAATGCCGTCGCACGCGACATCACCGACCCCGAGACCGGGTTCTCGGTGTGGAAGCGGGCGCAACTGAAGCAGATCGGCAAGGGCACCACCGATGAGCGAAACGAAGCGCGCACGCGCAAGGATCTGCGGATCGAGGCGCTGGGTTCCGGGTCCGACTATACACCGTTCCTCCAGCACGCCGGCATTGCCTCGCTCAATCTCGGCTTCGGCGATGAAGCGACCGCCTACCAGGGCGTGTACCACTCCATCTACGACGACTTTGCCTGGGCGACGCGGTTTGGCGACACCTCTTTCGTCTATGGGCGCGCGCTGGCCCAGACCATAGGGACTGCGGTCATGCGGCTCGCGAGCGCGGACGTGGTCCCCTACGAGTTCGCCGGGCTGGCGGACAACGTGAGCAAGTACGTCGGCGAGGTGAAGAAGCTGCTCACCGACCGACAGGATCAGGCCAAAGAGCGGAACCGCGAGCTGGCCGAGAGCGTCTTCGTGGCACTGGCGAGCCCCCAGGCGCAGGAACGCGCTCCGGCGGCGGCGGAGGTCCCGCCCTTCCTCAACTTCGCTCCCCTCGACAACGGGCTGGCAGCCCTGGACAAGAGCGCGCAACGCTATGATGGACTGCTGGCTCAGTTTGGCCGGCGGGCCGGCGAACCCGCGGGCAGCGAGTCCGCCAATCCGGCGAGGTTCCGCGACGTCAACCTCAAGCTGATGCGGAGCGAGCGGACCCTCATTTTGCCGGACGGCTTGCCCGGCCGGCCCTGGTTTCGGCACCAGATCTACGCCCCCGGGTTCTACACCGGGTACGGCGTGAAGACGCTCCCCGGCGTTCGCGAAGCCATCGAGCAGAATCGATGGTCCGAAGCGGACCAGCAGATCGCGCGGCTTGGCGGGGTGGTCGAGGCGGAGGCGAAAGCGATCGACGAGGCCTCGGCCGCGCTCGAACCGCTGGTGAGCGGGCAATGAGCGGCCGATCGAAGCTGCGCGCCGCGGCGGCTGGGGCCGGGCTGGTCGCCCTTGCCACGACCCTCCTGGCGCACGATCTCTTCATCAAACTCGACACCTACTTTCTCACCCCCGGCGCCGCGGTTCAGGTGCCGGTTCTGAACGGCACCTTCAGCAGCAGCGAAAACGCCATCGATCGCAGCCGGATCGCCGACCTCTCGCTGGTCACGCCTGCCGGGCGCAGCAATCTCGACACCACGGTGGTCTCCGCGCGCGGCGACAGCACCTTTCTCGCGCTCCGGCTGGGAGGACCCGGCACCTATGTGCTGGGCCTGTCGACCCGGCCCACAGAGATCGTGCTCGCGGGCAAGCAGTTCACCGAATACCTCAGGGAGGAGGCGATTCACGGCGTGCTCCAAGACCGAGCCCGGGCCGGCAGCACAGGCGACTCGGCCCGGGAGCGCTATTCCAAGCACGTAAAGGCGATCTTTCAGGTAGGCGACGAGCCGACCAATGGGTTCGCGACTGCGTTCGGGTATCCCGCGGAGCTGGTGCCGCTGGACAACCCGTACGCGCTCCGGCGGGGCGATACCCTGCGGGTTCGATGTCTGGTCGACGGCCGGCCGGTTGCCGGCCAGGCGGTCCTCTCGGGCGGGCGAAGCAGAACCGGCGCGCGCTTTGCGGCTCGAGAGCTGCGCACCAATGCGGATGGGGTGGCCGCACTGCCGCTCGCCGCACGCGGACGCTGGTACCTGAAATTCATCCGTATAGCTCCGATGAGCGACCGCCACCGGGAGTACGAGTCGAAGTGGGCCACCCTGACTTTCGAGGTGCGCTGACCGCCCGAACGTCCGATCCTTCCCTCCCCCGAACGGCCGATATGAGGGAACCCTCGACGGTTTGATCGTTGAGCATGTCGACTTACCTGGGGGCATCATGAGCAGCAGCACCGGAGCGGCGGGCGTGCTCGCCGCACTCTCCGACGATCTCTCGGCCGCCGTGGAGCGGGCCGGACGGTCCGTCGTCGCCATCCACGCGCGCCGTCGCATCCCGTCCAGCGGGATCGTGTGGCGGCCCGGCGTCGTGGTCACCGCGAGCCACACGCTCGCGCGGGAAGAAGACATAACTCTCACGCTTCCGGACTCGGGAGCCGCGCCGGCAACCCTGGCTGGGCGTGACGACGCAACCGACCTGGCCGTCCTCCGCACCGAAGCCGCGGGCCTCCTCCCGGTGGAACGGGCCGAGGCCACCGCGCTTCGGGCCGGGAGCCTGGTGCTGGCGGTGGGCCGCCCAGGCCCCAGCATCACCGCCAGCCTGGGTCTCGTGAGCGCCGTGGGTGGCGAGTGGCGGACCTGGCAAGGCGGCCGGATCGACCGATTCGTCCGTCTCGACCTGGCGATTTACGATGGATTCTCCGGTGGGCCCCTGGTCGAGTCGGGGGGCCGGGTGCTCGGCCTCAACACCTCGGGGCTGGCCCGTGGCATGCCGCTCACTATTCCCGGAGCTACGGTGGACCACGTCGTCGACCAGGTCCTGGCAGGCGGCCGGCTTGCACGAGGCTATCTGGGGCTGGCCTCGCAGCCGGTTCAGCTGCCCGAGGGATTGCGGAAGGCGCTCCGCCTCCACGGTGACTTCGGGCTGGTGGTGGTGAACGTGGAACCGGGCGGCCCCGCCGACCGCGCCGGAGTCCTGCTCGGCGACATCCTCGTAGCACTCGACGGCACTCCGGTGAGCGATCCTCGTGATGTCCTTGCGGCCCTCAGCCCGGAGCGGGTGGGTCGCGCTCTCCGGGCGCAGGTGCTGCGCGGCGGGCAGCCCACCGAGCTCTCGATCACCGTCGGGCAGCGCCCGACCACACGGAGGCGCTGATGCCCGGCTCGAGCAGCCTCACGACGCACCCGGACCTTCGAGACGAGCTGTTGGCGGTCGCCGAGGCGCTCCGCCAGGTGACGGTGGCCATCCGGAACGGCTCCCATTCCCACGGATCAGGTGTGATCTGGTCCGCCGACGGCCTCATCGTGACCAACGCTCACGTCGTGGCCGGGGGCCAGCCGACCGTGGAGCTTTGGAACGGACAGGCGCTGCCGGGCCATGTGCTGCGGCATGACCGGGCTCGAGACCTTGCCGCCGTTCGGGTGGCCGCGGGCGGGCTCCCCGCCGCGGTCGCGGCCGACCCTCAGGATCTGAAGCCAGGCGCGCTGGTCCTGGCTATGGGCCACCCGTTTGGAGTGCGGGGTGCCCTGTCGCTCGGAGTCCTGCACAGCGGACTCTCGCGGGGTCGCGGGGGCCGTGGGCGCTGGGTTCGCGCCGACGTCCGGCTGGCCCCAGGCAACTCTGGGGGTCCTCTGGCGGACGCCAGGGGCCGGATCCTCGGCCTCAACACGCTGATCGCCGACGGGCTGGCTTACGCGATTCCGAGCCCGGCCGTGGCCCGCTTCGTCGCAGCCGACGATGAGCGCGCTGTCCTGGGCGTGGTAGTACGTCCGGTCCTCCTGCGCCGGCGCGATGTCATTGGATTCCTGGTACTCGAGGTCGCTGCGGGAAGCGGAGCCAGCGATGCGCGGCTCACCACGGGAGACGTGCTCACCGCGATCGATGGCGTACCGTTTGGCGACCTCGGTGCACTGGCGGCAGCGCTCGATGCGGCGCGACCAGGCGACCGGCTGCAGGTCGAGTTCATCCGGGGCTTCGAGCGGACCATCCGTGAGATCGCGCTGCGAAGCCCGCCCGCGAGGCCGCGGGCGGCGTGAGCGCCAGGCGGGTGCTCGTGGTCGCCGGCTCGCCGGTAGTGCGGGCCGGGCTGGAGAGCCTCCTGGCCAGGACGAGCGACTACGCCGTTCTGGGTGCGGCGACCCTACCGGCCCTGACGGGTGATGCAGGGGCGACCGAGGCGGACGTCATCGTGCTAGCGCTCGACCCGGAGCGAGAGGCAGGGTTGGGCCAGGATCTGACGGCGGACGCTGGCGCAGCCTTGCCACCTCTGGTGGTGATCGGAGACGAGCCATTAGCCGACTGGGGGCTGCGTGCGCTCCGGCTCGGAGCCCGTGCCGTGCTGCCTCAGAGCACCGGCGCCCCGGAGCTGGTCGCAGCCATCGAGGCGGCCGCCGCCGGGCTGGTCGCTCTTCCGCCCGAGCTGGTCGGGAGCGTCACGAGCTTCGCTCCCCGGCCCGCCGAAGCGGTGCCGCAACCACTCTCCGCCCGGGAGCTCGAGGTGCTGGGGCTGCTGGCTGCGGGGCTCGGCAACAAGACGATCGCAGGGCGGCTCGGCATCTCGGAGCACACGGTAAAGAGCCATGTGACTTCGCTCTTCGGGAAACTGTCCGTCTCGAGCCGAGCGGAAGCGGTGGCGGTGGCGGTACGGCAGGGGCTGCTGATGCTATGAGAAACTGGGTGAACGGTTCACGGTTCACCGTTCACGCTGTCTTCCTCGATTGGTGCCCGTCGCTGCTCCCACTCGCGGATCATCCGGGTGAACGCGTCCACCAGCTCAGGATCGAACTCCGTCCCTGATCGCTCGGCGAGATACCCCAGGGCACGATCCGAGGTCCACGCCGGCCGATAGGGCCGGTCGGTGCACAAGGCGTCGTACACGTCGCAGACGTGCACCACCTTGCTCGCGTAGTGGCAGGCTCGCGGATAGCGGAGTGTAGGGTAGCCCCCGCCGTTGAGCATGACGTGATGCTCGTAAGCCACGAAGGCCGCGAGCTCGAGCCGAGTCTCCTGCTCGATGATGATCCGCGCGCCGTCCACCGGGTGGCCTTGCATCACCGCCCGCTCTTCGTCGGTCAGCTTCCCCGGTTTGACCAGGATCTCCTTGGGGATCCGGACCTTGCCTAGGTCGTGCAACAGCCCGGCCACGCCGAACGTGCGGATTTCGCGAGAACCGAGCCCAAGATACTCGGTGATCGCCATGGAGAGCACCGCGACGTTGCTCGAGTGCGTCGTGGTATACTGGTCGAACGTCTTGAGCTGGAGCAGCGGGAGGCGGATCTGGCTCTGGCTGTGCATGGCGACAGTGAGCGAGCGCACCACGGCCTCTGCTTCGAGCAGCGGCAGTCGGCCAAGGTCCTCGACCTCGCCGTGGATCCAGCGGATCGCCTCGACCTCTGCACCGAGATCCAGGACGGCCAGCGGATCGGCCGCCGGCTCGGTTTCGCGAGCGCCCGCTCCTCCGGAGCGCACCTCGACGGCGCCGTATCGGATGTTACGGACAACGAGCTGCCGCGCTTCCGCCGTATCCGGCGTCTCGCCAGCCAGCAGCTGCTGGAGCTCCTCCAGCCAACCGGCATACTCGTCGCGCGTGACGCCATCGAGGAACTCGAGCCGCTGCACGCCGGCGCCCGCGAGCCGCTTGCCCCACTCCCAGCCGGTCAGCTCCCGGAGGATCTGCCGCCGGTAGATCACTTCGCCGTCGAGAAAGGAAAAGTGGGGCTGGCCCTCGCTGCGCCCGAGATCCTCCAGTTGGTCGAAGGACAGCTCGACCGCCCGCTCGCGAGCCGGATGCCCCGGCGGATAGAGACCCATGGCCGACAGCGCCTGCCCGAGCGACGTGAGGTAGCGATACGGATCGCTCACCCGCTCGCTCCCGCCGCTCCGCGGATCTCGGGGTCGGCGCTCTTGCCGGCGAGTCGCAACACGTCGCCCGCCGCGGGGTCGCTCGCCCATCGCGCCGCCAGGCCGCTGATCGCAGCCACCAGCTCGGGCGACTTGGGCGCCAGCCGGCGGCCCGGTAGCCACCGCCGCCGGGCCAGCGCGCGGCGGATCAGGCAATCGCGTGCCGCCGGGGTCCGGAGCGTCCCCAGCACCCGTACGATCTGGATCCGGACGTCGGCGGCCTGGCGCCGGGACTCCAGCTGCTCGATCAGCAGCGGCGCCGCCTCCGCCGGGCAGCCGTCGAGTCCCGCCGCGAGAGCGGTCCGCAGAATCAGGTCGTCGCCGTCCGTCAGGCCGGTGCAGATCGCTTGGTCGCGAAGGTCGGGGACCCGGAGCGCAAGCTTGAGCGCCTCGCGTCGCACCCGCGCGTCGGCGTGGACCAGGTAGGCGGCCGGCGAGAACTCCGCGGGCCATGGCTCGATGCCACCCAGCAGGACCAGCATGTTGCGCAGCACGTACCAGTGCGGCGACTCGAGCCGCGCCATGACCAACGGCCCCACGCCGGGTCCGAGCTGCACCAGCCAGGTGAGCAGCCGCCGGCGGGTGGTCCGGGAATCGGACTCGGCTAGCGCATCGAGCAGCGGCTCGGCGCCCTCGATGCCGAGTCGCCGAAGGAGGCGGTCGACCAGGGCCGCGTCAGGCTCCTCCAGGTCCAGAATCCGGCGCAGCTCGTCCCGCGCCGGAAGCCGCGACCACACTGCTTCACCCGCCGGGTCGCCGACCGGCGCGTGCGCCAGCAGATCGAGCACGCTAGCGGTCTCCTGCCGCTCGACCAGCGTATCGACCGCTGCGAGCACCGGGCCCCCGATGGCCCCCAGCTCGAGCGCCATCTGCACCAACCGCAGCGGCTCGCCCGCCTCATCCCGCCGCGCGGCGGCTCGTGGGGCCGCGCCACCGATGCCCCCCGGGCGGGCGAATCCTTCCAGCATTTCGCTGTAGCCGGCTGGATTGGGGTCCTTGAGCGCCCAGTCCGCCAGCAGCTCCCGCACCATATCCCGCAGAGCCTCGTCCGCCTGCACCTCGACCGGGCCGGATTCGGCGTGGGCTGCCAGCTTGGCGAGAATGCGCAGAAGCGAATGGGAGATCGTCTGCTCGCTGGCCTCGGACGACGCTCGCACCAGATCCAGGACGGCCGTCACCGGCATCGCACGCGCCATTTCCAGGGTGAGCTGCTCCCGCTCGGCCGGATCCGGCCCCAGCGCGAGCAACCGACGCAGCGTTTCCGGTTTGAGGTTCGTCACCAGATCGGCCAGCTGCTGACTCACCGCTCTTCCATCGGCGCCTTCGCTCGAGCGCGCCTGGCGGGCGAGCGCAAGCAGTTGCTGACTCACCGCGCGGGCGTAGGCCGGTTCGGGAGCGCGGGCGTCGATCGCCTGAGCCAGCGTACCGGCATCGGGAAGCCCACCGCCGGCCGAGCTGTCGGCGCTGCGGCCCAACGCCGAGCCGACCAGGTCGGTCCAGAGCTGATTGGCACTTATCTCGGAGCGAGACTCCGCGCGGTCGGTTTCCCGGGCGAGCTGAAGCTGGTCGAAGGCGAGAGGATGAAGGCGCACGTGGGGCCATTTCGCAGCGCCGCCGTTCTCCGCATCGGTTGCCGTCGCTTCGGCGCTCAGTGCCCGCAAGAGGTCCAGGAATTCCTCCGGCTCCACCCCGGGCGTGAACGTCAGGCCGCCAAGCTGGCGACGGTAGAGCCGCTGCGCCAACTCGCGCAACACCGGATGCGAGGGATCGGTGCCCTCACCCTCGATCAGGAGTTGGTTCCGGGTCACCCCGAGCGAGAGTGCCGGTCGCCGGCAAAGGAGCTCTGTCAGGCTCTTGGTAGCCACATCGACGGCCCCGGCCACCATCGGATGCCGCGGTGGGTAGGCCGCGCTCTTGTGGAGGGCGATCGAGAGTTGAATCAGAAACGCCGAGAGGTCGCGGTCCACGTGGAATTCAACCCCCGGCCTCAGCCGTTGTCGAAGCGGGACTGGTAGTATCCTGCGTGGAAGCCCCGCGACAGGTCAAGCGCAAGAGACGTCTCCTGGCCCCTGGCCCGCCCCGATCAGCCGCCCTAAGTTCCTCGCGCAATGGCCAGCCTGCCTGTCAGCTTCGTCGTATTGTTGCTCGCCACGATCGCTCAGGCGCAGTCTCGAGCGCCGGAGGGCCGGCCGCCGAACCCGGCCGGCCGCATCCCCATTCTCGAGTACCATCTCATTGGCGACCGGGACAGCCGGTGGGGCCGCTCTCGCGACGGATTCCGCCACGATCTCGAGCTGCTCTACGGGCGAGGGTACCGGCCGATTACGGTGGCCCAGCTGGTGGACCGCAGTATCGATGTGCCGCCGGGCACCTCGCCAGTCGTGGTCACGTTCGATGATGCATCCCCCGGCCAGTTGCGCTACATCGAGCGCGACGGTGGCCTCGAGATCGACCCCGCCAGCGGCGTCGGCATCTGGCTGGAGTTTGCCAAGCGCCACCCGGATTGGAAGCCTCGCGCCACCTTTTGCCTGCTTCCGGCAGCAAGCGCGGGCCACGCGTTCTTCGGCGACAAGGGCATCGACGGCCAGAAGACCGCCTGGCGGTTCCCCAAGCTTCGCTTCCTGAACCAGCAGGGCTTCGAGCTGTGCGCCCACACGCTCTGGCACGCCAACCTTGCCACCCTGTCCGATGCTGCGGTCCAGGAACAGATCGCCCGCAGCCTGGTCGCGATCGACTCGGCCGTTCCCGGGGTTCGGGTGAGGACGCTCGCGCTCCCGCTGGGCATGTGGCCCCGGAACCGGGAGCTCGCGCATGCAGGGAGCTGGCGGAACCCGAAAACCGGAGAGGTCGTGAGCTATCGGTTCGACGCGATCCTCGAGGTGTCCGGCGGCCCGGCACGAGGACCGCAGGCGCCCGGTTTCGACCCCCTGCGACTGCCGCGGATCCAGGTGATCGGCGACAACCTCGCGCGCGAGCTCGACCGACTGGAGAAGGACCGTTACGTCGCCGCCAGCGGGCCGAAGCGATAGCGGGCGGCTCGCCTCGCTCGACGTGTTTCGCGGCATCACGGTGGCCGCGATGCTGCTGGTCAACGACCCCGGAAGCTGGAGCCACATCTACCCGCCTCTGCGCCACGCCGCGTGGCACGGCTGGACCCTTACCGACCTGATCTTTCCGTTCTTCCTGTTCATCGTGGGCGTCACCACCCATCTCTCCCTCACCGCCCGCCGGGCCCGCGGCGCGGACGACGGCCAGCTCGCCCGCCAGGTGCTGCGGCGGGGGGTCATCATCATTCTGCTCGGCCTGCTTCTGTCGGCGTTCCCGTTCTTCCCCCTCGAGCGAATCACTCAGCTCCGGATTCCCGGCGTGCTGCAGCGAATCGGGGTGGTCTATCTGGTCACTGGACTTCTGGTGCTCCGGAGCTCGCTCACGTCCCAGCTCGCCGTCGCCATGGCGATCCTGGTGGGGTACCGGCTGCTGTTGGGCCTTGTCGCAGTGCCCGGCGTGGGTTACCCGGCGCTTGCCCCGCCCGACTCGACGCTGGCCGCCTGGGTCGATCGCCGAATGCTGGATGGGCATCTCTGGGCGGTGACCCGGACGTGGGATCCGGAAGGGCCGCTATCTACCATTCCTGCGATCGCGACCTGTCTGCTCGGTGCTCTCGCCGGCCGCTGGATCACCCGCCCGAACCCGCTGGGCCAGCGGCTCACCGGCTTGCTTGCCCTGGGCGCGGCCGGCGTTCTGACCGGCTGGCTTTGGAGCCAGGCGTTTCCGATCAACAAGAACCTGTGGACCAGCTCGTACGTCGTGTTTACCGCCGGAATGGCCTGCATTGCCCTGGCCGGCTGCATGCGGCTGGTCGAGGGACGCCGTCCTGGCTGGTGGAGCCGTCCGTTCGTCGTCTTCGGCCTGAATCCAATTGTCGCGTTCGTGGGTGCGGAGGCGATGGCACGGCTGATCTACTCGGTGATCAGAGTGAGCTACCAGGGCGAAACGGTGCCGCTCCAAGTCGCCCTGTACCGCGCGCTGGGTTTCGCGTCGTGGCCCTCGCCCGAGGCCGGCTCGCTCGGGTTTGCGATCGTGGTCGTGCTGTTCTGGTACGGCGTGCTGGAACTGCTGTATCGCCGGGGCGTGGTGATCAGGATTTGAGCGCGACCCGCCGGCCCCGCCGCCGGGCGGCGTGCCAGCGCTCGAGTGCAAGGCCCAGCGCCGCCAGCACGTGGCGGTAGGCTGCGCCGATGTTATCGAGGCGTTGGCGCACCAACGGGCTCCCTCGCCGCACCTCACGCCTCGCCTCGGCGACCAAGCGGCTGAACCGACGCATCCGTTCCAGCCGGAGCTCGAGGGTCGGGACCGGGAGCTCCGGCGCCACCTGATAGTAGACCCGCCGATCTCCGGCGCGGCCGACCCGTTCCAGCACGCCCCGCCGCTCGAGCATCCGGGTTTCGGTGCTGATGCTCGCCTTGCTGGCCCCCAGATCGGCTGCAAGCTGGTCCAGCGAGAGCGAATCCTCGCTCAGGAGCAGTCGGCCGAAGATCCGGCCCGCCGTTCGCGAGAATCCTTCGGCCTCGAAGAATACCCCGACCTGCTCGATGAACTTTACCCGGCCTGTACTGCTAGAATGCAGGGAACGCTCCGTGCGGTGTGCTGAATAAGCTTAGGTTCGTTCAGTACGTTCAGGCAACACTGAATCTCAAACCGGTGGGTTCCCGTAGAGCCCGCCGCCCCATCAGGAGACTGCCCCGCCAATGGCTTGTTCGCATGGCTGGCACTACATCGCCCTCGGCCCGGCGGGCCTGCTGTTCCTCGCGAGCTGCGCGCCTCCCTTGCCCGGGCCGGGCGGCGGGGCGCCCGCCGCCGCGCCGGCCCCCCACGTCAGATGGACGCCGCCTCCGGCCGCCCCAGTCCCTCCGCCAGCGCCCCGAGCGCCGGTCGAGCTCCCGCCGGACTTGGCGGGCCGAGTCCGGCAGCTCACCATCGGGGACGTGGTTGACCTCGCGCTGCGTAACAATCCGGCCACGGCTCAGGCGTGGGCCAATGCCCGGTCCGCGGCCGCGGCGTACGGCGCGTCCAAGTCAGCCTACTATCCCACGCTCGACGCCGACATGTCGATCACCCGGGTCAAGACGGCTGCGACCAGCGGCCGAGTGGCCGTGACCCAGACCGTCTACGGACCCAGCGCGACCTTGTCGTGGCTGCTCTGGGATTTCGGGGGGCGCGGCGGCGCGATCGAGGCGGCCCGTCAAGCCCTTCTGGCCGCCGACTGGACCCACAACGCCACGATCGCCGACGTCGTACTTCAGGCGCAGGTGGCGTTCTACAACTACATCGCGACCGGATCGCTGCTCGCAGCGCAGCAGGCCTCCGTGAAAGACGCCGAGGCGAATCTCGCGGCAGCCGATGCCCGGCGCGAGGTGGGTGCGGCAACCATCGCCGACGTATTGCAGGCCCGCACCGCCCTTTCGCAAACTCGGCTCGCGCTCGACACTCTGGAAGGCAGTCGTCTCGCCGCACGGGGCGCGCTGGCCCTCGCGCTGGGATACCGGGCCGACCTGCCCTACGATGTGGACAGCGTGAGCTCCCCGAGACCGATCGCGGGGGTCGCGGACAGCGTGGAGGCGATCATCGCCCGGGCGGTACGGGACCGGCCGGATCTCGCGGCCGCACGGGCGGATGCAGCAGCGGCTCGGGCGCGAATCCGCGAGCTCCGAGGAAGCCGGCTTCCTGCCGTGACAGCGACGGGGACGACCGGATTCACCGACGTGGTAAGTCGTGCTGGCGGCGGCAGCAACTACAGCATCGACCTGGGATTACAGGTACCGGTGTTCAACGGCTTTGGGCGGGAATATTTGCAGAAGCAGGCCGAGTACGACGCCGATGCCGCTGCGGCTCTGCAACGCAGCCTGGAGCAACAAGTCACCTATCAGGTGTTCAGCGCGTATTATGCACTTCAGACGGCCACCCGCCGGGTGCAGACCGCGAACGATCTGGTCGCGAGCGCCGCGCAATCGACCGAAGTCGCGCTGGCCCGCTACAAGGCCGGAGTCGGGACGGTGCTCGACCTGCTCGCCGCCCAGAGCGCCCTTGCGGAGGCCCGTGCCCAGGTGGTCCAAAGCCGGCTGGCCTGGCATACGTCGCTCGCGCAGCTGGCCCACGATGCCGGCGCCCTCGACCCGAAGGGTGGAACCGACCTCCGGTTTTCGCCCGATACCGTGGAGAACGCACCGCCCAGATGACCCGTCCGATCGCGCTGCCCCTGACAGCTCTTGCCGCCTTCCTCGGAGCGTGCGCTAAGACGCCCCGCCGAGAGTTGCCACCGGTCCCAGTGCTCGCCGCCACCGCGGAGCGGAGGCCGGTGCCATTTACCATTGAGGCCAACGGGACGGTGGAGCCGCTCGAGACGGTCGCCATCGAATCCCAGGTGACCGGGTACTTGCTCCGGGTCAACTTTCAGGAAGGCGACGAGGTCCGGCCGGGCCAGATCCTGTTCCAGATCGATCCCGCTCCGTACCGTGCCACGCTCGAGCAGGCCCGCGCCGTACTGGCGCGAGACCGGGCCCAGCTCACCGCCGCGCGGCAGGATGCGCAGCGCTACGCGGCGCTGGCAGCGAAGGAATACGTTACCACGCAGCAGGCCGAGCAGAGCCGCGCCACAGCCGCGGCCCAGGAGGCCACAGTGCAGGCGGACGAGGCGGCCGTGGAGAGCGCGCGGATCAATCTGGAAAACGCGACCATCCGTTCCCCCATCAGGGGGAAAGCCGGGGGGCTGCTGGTGAGGCCAGGCAACCTGGTGCGTGGCGGCGCGGGCGTGCCACTCGTCACCATCAACCGGATCCAACCGATCCTGGTTCGATTCGCAGTGCCCGGAACCCAGCTTGGGCTCATCCAACGGTACCGCACCAAGCCACTGCCTGTGCGGGCCCAACCAGCCGGCGGGACCACCGAAAGCCGAGGCGCCCTGACTTTTGTGGACAACGCGGTCGATTCGGCCACCGGCACGCTCCTGCTCAAGGCCAGCTTCCCCAACCGGGATGCAACGCTATGGCCGGGCCAGTTCGTCAAGGCCTCGCTCGAGCTCTACACCGAGCCCGACGCGCTCGTCGTGCCCTCCAGCGCGGTGGTTTCCGGACAGCAAGGGTCGTACGTATTTGTGGTGAAGGCCGACCGGACCACCGAGATCAGGGACGTCCGAGTAGAGCGGCCGGCGGGCGACGTCACCGTCCTGGCTGGGGGACTCGAGGCAGGAGAGCAGGTCGTCACCGAAGGCCAGCTGCGGCTCACGGCCGGTGCGAAGGTTCAGATCAAACCGGCACCGGCCGCTCCGGCGGCCAGCGCCCCGAGCAGAGGTAGCACGTGAACATCGCCGGACCCTTTATTCGGCGTCCGGTCATGACCACCCTGGTCATGGCCGGAATTCTCATCTTCGGCGTCCTGGGCTACCAAAAGCTGCCGGTCAGCCAACTGCCCAACGTCGACTATCCGACGATTCAGGTCAACGCGAATCTGCCGGGCGCCAGCGCTGAGACCATGGCATCAGCCGTAGCGACCCCGCTGGAGCAGCAGTTCTCGACTGTCGCAGGCATCGACGCCATGACGTCGGCATCGAGCCAGGGGCAGACCTCCATCACGCTTCAGTTCACCCTCAATCGCGACATCGACGCGGCCGCGCAGGACGTGCAGGCAGCGATCGCCCAGACCCTGCGCTCGCTGCCGCAAGGCATGCTTCCGCCGAGCTATCGGAAGGTGAACCCGGCGGACCAGCCGATCGTCTATTTCGCGCTCACGTCGACCACTCTCCCACTGCAGCAGGTCGACGAGTATGCCGAGGCCTTCCTGGCCCAGCGGATATCCATGGTCGAAGGGGTGGCGCAGGTGCAGGTGTACGGGTCACAGAAGTACGCGGTCCGGATCCAGCTCAACCCGCAGGCGCTGGCGGCGCGCAAGATCGGGCTGGACGAAGTGGCCCAGGCGGTCGCGAGCGGGAACACCAATCAGCCGACCGGCGTCCTCTGGGGGAAGGACCGCGCCTGGACCATCGAGACCAACGGGCAGCTCCCTGACGCCGCCGCGTTCCGGCCACTGGTGGTCGCCTGGCGCAACGGCGCACCGGTGCGGCTGCAGGACGTCGGTCAGGTGGTCGACGGGGTGCAGGACAGCCGGGTGGCCGCCTGGTTCAATGGCACGCGGGGAATCGTGCTCGCCATTCAGCGTCAGCCAGGCACCAACACGGTGGCCGTGGCCGATGCCGTGCGGAAGATGGTGGACGACCTGCGGGCCCAGCTCCCGGCCTCGGTCAAGGTCGACCTCCTCTTCGACCGCTCCCTGTTCATCCGCCAGTCGGTGAGCGACGTGAAGTTCACCCTGTTTCTCACCATCTCGCTGGTGGTGATGGTGATCTTCCTGTTCCTGCGAAATCTCACCGCGACGGTCATTCCCAGCCTGGCCCTGCCGATGTCGCTGGTCGGCACCTTCGCGGTGATGTACCTGCTCGGGTTCAGCCTGGACAATCTGTCGCTCATGGCGCTCACGCTCGCCGTGGGCTTCGTGGTGGACGACGCCATCGTGATGCTGGAGAACATCGTCCGCCACATGGAGATGGGCAAATCTGCCTGGCGAGCGGCGCTGGAGGGCGCCCGGGAGATCGGGTTCACGATTCTCTCGATGACGATCTCGCTGGTGGCGGTGTTCATCCCGATCCTCTTTCTCGGCGGGCTGATCGGACGCCTGTTCCAGGAATTCGCGGCCACGATCGGGATCGCGATTCTGGTGTCGGGATTCGTATCGCTCACCCTCACGCCCATGCTGTGCAGCCGGTACTTGAGGCCGGGGGCCCACGCCAGCCACGGACGCCTCTACGAGGCGACCGAGCGGGCCTGGCAACAGCTGTTGAGGGCGTACGATCGCAGTCTGCGGTTCGTGATGCGGCACCGCTTCGCCACGCTGGCGCTCTCGTTCGTCCTGCTCGGCGCCACCTTGTGGCTGGCAGTGCTGGTCCCGAAAGGCTTTCTCCCCAGCGAAGACCAGGGCCAGCTGGTCGGCACGACCGAGTCACTCGAGGGTACCAGCTTCGACGCCATGGTCGGGCTCCAGCGGCGGGTCGCCGCAATTGTGCAGCAGGATTCCAACGTAGCGGGCTTCATGTCCGCGGTTGGAGCCGGCGGCCGCTCGTCCTCAATCAATCAGGGACGGCTCTTCATCCGGCTCAAGCCGCGGGAGGAGCGCAAGCTGACGGCCGATGAGGTCGCCCGGGAGCTGTTGCCCAAGGTCAGCCAAGTGCCCGGCATGCGGGTGTATCTGCAGAATGTGCCGGTGATCAGCATCGGCGGCCAGATCAGCAAGAGCCTGTATCAGTTCACGCTGCAGAGCACCGAC
>JBIOTT010000264.1:0-13587 GCA_044866195.1 Gemmatimonadales bacterium | reverse complement strand
ACCTGCGTGCACCCAAGGCTCGTGAAGTTTCTCCTACCGCCGCCGGTGCGCCCGAGCCCAAGGTCGAGCGCATCGAGCTCTTGCTCGAGTTCAATGGCGACATCGCGGATCTGATCGCCGTCGGCTTCCAGCCGCGGAGCGTGCTCACCCATCCGGACGAGGGCTACACCATCGCGACCGGCGTCTTGCCGGTCGACCGCCTGACCGACCTCGCCGCCATCGACCACGTGGTCGAGATCGAAGGCCGCCAGAAGTACAGCCAGCACCTGAACTACAGCCTCCCCACCATGCACGGCGATGCGGTCCACACCGGCACGCCCTCCCGAACCGGCCGCAACGTCGTGGTCGGCATCGTCGACAGCGGAGTGGACTGGCGTCACCGCGCCCTCGTCGACCCAAGTACCGGGAACTCGAGGATTATCGAGATCTGGGACCAGTTTCTGGACGCCGACGTCGGCGAAACGGTCGGCCCCACCGTCGAGAGCGACGCCCTGGGGGTGATCTACGACCAGGACGAAATCACCCGGGCCCTCAAAGGAGGGGGGAAGGTGCGAGCGCGCGACGGGAGTCCCCATGGGACTCACGTGGCGGGCATCGCCGCAGGCAATGGACCTCCGGCGTCCTGCTGCCGCAGGCCGGAGGTGTATGTCGGCGTCGCCCCGGAAGCCGAGCTCATCGTCGTGCGCCTCTGGAACGACGACCGCGAGATGGGCGAGAACGTCCGCCTGGCGGACGCGATCAAGTACGTCTTCGACCATCCGAAGGTCAAAGGGACGCCGCCGGCGGTCCCGGCGCGTCCTGTCGTCATGAACATCAGCATGGGTCAGAACCGGGGCGCCCACGATGGGACCGCGCTGGTCGAGCGGGCCATCAACGCGGCGGTGGCCACTCGGGGCCGGGCCGTCGTCGTATCCGCGGGCAATCACGCGGACGAGCACTGCCACGTCACAGCCTCGGTACCGAAACGAACCGCGGCCGGACCGGGGGAGCTCGAGTTCGAGTTCACGATGCCGGAAGGACGGGACGAGGAAGCCTGGCTGGATCTCTGGTACGAACGCGCCCGCAGGCTGCACATCGAGGTGACCGCTCCCAGCGGCGCGGCGAGTGGCACCAGGCAGCAAGGGAACCCGATCTTCGACTTCGTCGCGAACCCCGCCGACCTCGCCGGAGCCCAATCGTCGGTTTACCTCACCTCGCGGATCAACAATCCGCACTCCCGCGACAACAACTGGCGGATCAATATCGATACGCCGGCGCATGGCAACCTTCCGCACGGCACCTGGAAGATCAAGCTGACGAATCCCGGCGCCGCCGCCGTGAGGTTTCACTGCTGGATCGAGCGAGGGGAGCCTCGGCCCGAGTTCCTCCATCCGGTCGAACCACCCGACGAGAAGCTCCGCTCGTCGCCGGACTCGACGGTCAGCATTCCGGGCACCGCCGCCGGGGCGATCACCGTGGCCAATCACTCCAACAAGACCGATTGCTGCGACTGCCACCCGCTGGGAGGTCTCCGGGCCTCTTCCGGTCGGGGCCCCGTTGCCCGCGGCGCCGACAGGAACAAGAAACCCGACATCGCCGCTCCCGGTCTCCGGATCACCTCGGCCAAGGCCGATGCCAGGAACTTCCCCGGCCGCTGCTGCTCCTGCTGCCCGGACGCTTGCTGCTTCCTCTATGAGGACAAGAGCGGAACCAGCATGGCGGCTCCGCATGTCACCGGCACGATTGCGCTGATGCTGGAGGAGAATCCCCGGCTCACGAAGGCCGAGATTCTGACGCACCTGCAGAAGAGTGCGACACCGCCTCCTGCCGGCCAGTCCCCGGACTGGTGGGGCGCGGGGAAGCTCAATGCGGAGGAAGCGATCAAGCAGGTTCGTGGCGGGGGCGGTGGGGGAGGCGGCGGCGGTCCTCATCCTCATGCGCCGCTCGATCCGGCCGATGGGGCGTGGAGCCGGGCGAGGGTGCACCCGGCGTTCCGGTTGCTGCGGGCCCGGCTGCTGGCTCTGCCGGAAGGCCTCGAGCTCGCCGCGGCTGTGAGCCGCCATTTCAGCGAGGTGCGGCGGCTGATCAACACCAACCGGCGCGTAGCCACCATGTGGCACCGGGCCGCAGGGCCCTGCGTGCTCCGCCGGCTGCTTCAGGGCTCGATCGATCCCGAGGCGCCGGCAACCATCGCCGGCGAGCCGGACGTGGAGTACCTCGATCGCTGGTGCGAGCTCCTGGCCCGCTACGGAAGCCCACGGCTCCGGGCCGGCCTGGAGCGCTATCGCTCGGTCGTGATCGATTTATTGCGCACGCCGCTGGCCGCCCGAGGCGCGGCGGAGGTGGCGGTGAGCGCGTGAGCGACGGCGTCGGCACGATACAGCAGCTCGCGGGCGAGCTGGCCCAGGTCTTCGACCCGCTCGCCCGGCGGCTCGAGAACGACAGCGTCGATTCGCTGCTTCCCTGGCTGGGCCTGCGGCAGCCCGGGGCGGTCGCGGTGCCGGCCGATCTTGCCAACGCTCTCGAGACCGGTGCCGCCGCTGCCGCCAGCCTCCCCGAGCTGATCGGCGCTCTGGCCGACGCGATCCAGAGCGACGACAGCGCCGCCATCGCCTCGTCCAGCGCCGCGCTACTCCAGCATCTGGCCACCGTGATCCAGGCGGCCCGCGATGTCGCCGCCGGGCTCGAGAATCTGAGCACCGGGCCCGGCCTCACTCCCGCGCAGCAAGCCGAGCTCTCGGCGTTCGCCGGTGTCTTCGTCGAGCGGCTGCTCAATCGGCTGCTGGTCGAGTTCTTCGAGACCGCTTATCCGCAGTTCGCAGTGCTGCTGCTCCTGACCGGTGCGATCGAGATCGAGGAGGTGGAGGGCGGCCCCTCGGGTTCGCTCAACGGCGCTTACACCCGGAAGACGTTTCACTTCGACCGGGCGGCCAAGCTTTTGACCGACCCGACCGGCCTTCTGCGCGAGGTCTACGGTTGGGGCGATCCGGGGTTCGACGGCCTCGCACTCTTCAAGCAGCTCCAGATGCTGCTGGATCGCAAGTTCGAGATCCCCGCGGAGCTGCTGCAGCCGCCCGGCTTACCGGCGATGCTCGAGGCCTTCGGTTTCAACGCGGAGGTCAACGACAGCGTCAGCCCGCCGGGATTGGACGTGAGCCTTCGGGTACCGTCGGAGCTCGACAACTCGGACACGATCGACGCCGGTGACTGGCAGGTCAAGTTCGACGCCCACACCAGTTTCGCCGCGGACCTGATAGCCACGCTCCGGCCGCTCTTCGATCTCGAGCTCCATCTCGACGGCGGTACGGTGGATGCCAGGCTCGGCGCCACCTTCGAGCGGTCCCGGACCGCGGCGCCCTTCGTCGTCCTCGGCGAGGCGGGGAAGTCCCGGCTCGAGCTCCGGAGCCCCTCGGCGAGCGCGGGGATCAACCTGCATTTCGACGCGGCAGGCAGCCGAGTGCTGATCGATCCCGAGCTCAAGGGCGGGGCGCATGGCGGGAAGCTCGTGATCCGGGGCGAGGGTGGCGATTCGTTCATCTCCACCCTTCTCTCCGGCCGCAATCTCGAATCCGACTTCGACGTCGACCTGAGCTGGAGCCCGAGCCAGGGTGTCAGGTTCACCGGCAGCGCGGCGCTCGAGATCGCAATTCCCGCCCACGTCTCGCTCGGTGCGCTCGAGATCGTCTCCCTCTACATCCGAGCCTCGCTGGCCGACGACGGGGCGATCCCGGTCGAGCTGTCCTGCGGCTTCAAGGCGGCACTGGGACCGCTCACCGCGGCGGTCGACCGGCTCGGCGTCATCGCGCGCTTCACCTTCCCCAAGTCGGGCGGCAACATCGGACCCGCCGACGTGACGTTCGCGTTCAAGCCGCCGACCGGGGTCGGGCTGGCGATCGACGGCGGGGTGATCAAGGGCGGCGGCTACCTCAATCTGGATCCCGAGGCCGGCGAATACGCCGGCCTGCTCGAGCTCACCGTCTCCGACTGGCTCTCGCTCAAGGCGATCGGGCTGATCAACACCAAGCTGCCCGGCGGCCAGCCCGGGTTCGCGCTGCTGGTGATCATCACCGCCGAGTTCAATCCCGGATTCCAGCTGGGGTTCGGGTTCACGTTGTCGGGGGTAGGGGGCCTGCTCGGGCTCCATCGCACGGTGTTGCTCGAGCCGCTGGCGCAGGGCGTTCGCACGGGGGCGGTGAGCCGCATCCTCTTCCCGACCGACATCATCGCTAACGCGCCCAAGGTCCTGAGCGACCTGCGGGCGATCTTCCCGCCGGAGCAGGGGACCTTCCTGATCGGGCCGATGGCAAAGATCGGCTGGGGTACGCCCACGCTGGTCACTGTGTCGCTCGGCGTGATCATCGAGATCCCCGGCGACGTGGTCATCCTCGGCCGGCTGGGGGCGTTGCTACCGACGGCCGACGACCCGGTGGTCGTGCTCCAGGTCAGCTTCATGGGGGCGCTGGAGTTTTCCAAGCGTCGCCTCTGGTTCTTCGCCACGCTGTTCGAGTCGCGAATTCTGTTCGTCACGCTCGAGGGCGAGATGGGGCTGCTGATGGACTACAGCGACCGCCCCAGCTTCGTCCTCTCCGTTGGGGGCTTCCACCCGCGCTTCGCCGCGCCGCCACTCCCGTTCCCTTCGCCGGGGCGGATCGCTTTCAACCTGATCGACGAGAGCTGGGCTCGGGTACGGGTGGAGTCTTATTTCGCGATCACGTCGAACTCGGTCCAGATGGGCGCCCGAGCCGATGCCTTCTTCGGGTTCGATGCCTTCAGCGTCCAGGGCGATTTCAGCTTCGACGCGCTGATCCGATTCAACCCGGTCTATCTCATCGTAGAGGTCTCCTCCCGGTTCTCGGTCAAAGTGTTCGGGGTTGGAGTCTGGGGCGTGCGCCTGCGCGGGACCTTGGAGGGGCCGGCGCCATGGCATGTGCACGGATCGGCGGAGATCAGTCTTCTCTTCTTCTCGTTCGACGTGGACGTGGATGTCACGTTCGGCGTGTCGGTGGCGGACCTGCTGGCGCCGATTGCGGTGCTGGCCAAGATCCTCGCCGAGTTTGCGAAGCTGGAGAGCTGGCGGGCCACGCTGCCGCCATCGGGCCGGCTGTTCGTGAGCTTACGGAACCTGGAGAGCGCCGGCGTGCTCGCCCTCCACCCGGTGGGCACGCTCCAGATCAGCCAGCGCTTCGCCCCGCTCAACCAGCCGATCGACCGGATTGGGAACCAGAGGCCCTCGGATGTGAACCGGGTGACGGCCTCGGTGCAGGCCGGCGGGCTCAGCGTGCTCGGAGCCACGCGGGAGAAGTTCGCCGCGGCGCAGTACCGCGATATGGACGACGCCGCGAAGCTCTCGGCCCCGGCCTTCGAGCCGTTGGAGAGCGGGGTCGAGTTGGGCGGCGCGGGCGAGCCGTGGACCACGGGCCGGCTGGCCCAGCGCAACGTCCGCTACGAGGCCATCATCGTCGATACCGCCCTGGAGCCGGCGCGGAACCGCTTCTTCAAGTTCTGGGATGCGCTTTTCGTGCACTTCCGGGCCGGTGCTGCCGTGGCCCGTGCGGCGCCGTCTCTGGCCAACGAACGACGGATGCAACCATTCGCGACCAAGGTTGCCGTCAATGACGAGCAGTTCACGGTGGCCTGGCAGGCCGACAACACTCCCTACATCTCGACCGCCACGTTCGGGAGCTACGCGGAGGCGCAGGCCCACCTCGAAGAGTCGATCCGGCGGGATGGCGTGCTGGCTGACGCCATCCACGTCATTCCCGGCGCGGAGGTCAACCGGGCTGCATGAGCACGCCGATCGCCGCCTACGGCTTCCTCCCCTGGGCCCGCCAGGGCCTCGGTAGCTACATCCGCGAGAGCGATCTGGACGCGACCGTGAAGATCCGCGGCTCGATCGACGTTGCCCTGCAGGTCACCGGCGATCGCATCGGCGGCGGCACCACGACCGAGACGGTGCCGCGCGCCGTAGAGCTCTACGGCCCCGGCGACATCATCGGGCTCGAGCTCAGGGCGCTGGTACGGACCGAGCCGCGGCACTGGGTCACCAATTTCGAATCGAACTATCTGCCTTTCGTCGAGTTCTACGACGAGGAGATGCCCTGGCGCTATACCCCCGCCAGGCCGAGCCCCGACCAGCGGCACCTGCGTCCGTGGCTCACCGTGGCGGTGCTCAAGGAGACTGAGTTCAAGGAAGCGCGCAGCGTGCTCGGCCGGCCGCTGCCATTCATCGAACTGGTAGATCCGGCCGCGACGCTACCTCCGGCCGATCAGCTCTGGGCCTGGTCCCACGTGCACGTGAACGGCGGCCTGGGGGTGAATCCGAACGATACGGCCGCGGTCGCGGCCAAGCTGGGCGAGACGGTGCGGGCCGACCGGGATCTGGCCTACTCGAGGCTCCTGTCTCCCCGGATCCTCGAGCCCAACGTGGCCTACCACGCTTTCCTCATACCGAGCTTCGAGGCCGGCCGGCTGGCCGGCCTGGGCAGGGATCCCGCGCACGCCTCCTTCGCCACCCAGAGCGCCTGGGCGGAGTATGCCGGCAAGGAGGAGCCGACGCTCTTTCCTTATTACCACCGCTGGTACTTCCGCACCGGCACTATCGGTGACTTCGAGTACCTGGTGCGACTGCTGCAGCCGCGGACCGTGGATCCGCGGGTGGGGCGCAGAGACATCGACGTGCAGCGACCCGACGCCAATGTGCCCGGCATTCCGGAGCTGGGCGGCATCCTGCGCCTGGGCGGAGCGTTGCGGGCGCCGCTCACGACCCTGAGCGAAGCCGATCTGGCCGAATACAACCGCTTCGAGCAGTGGGGCAAGCCGTATCCCCACGCGTTTCAGACCGGGCTCGCCGCGCTGATCAACCTGCCGGGCGCGTACGCCGCGCAGTCCGCCCTCGACGCGAACGGTGCGAGCGGGCTGGGGCCGGCGGTCGAGACCGACAAGGACCCGCTGATTGTGCCGCCGCTCTACTCCCGCTGGCACTCCGAGACCCAGCGGCTGGTGGCGGCCGAAGGCGATCCCGAAAGCGACCGCTGGGTCCAGGAGCTCAATCTCGATCCGCGGCATCGGGTCGCTGCCGGCTTCGGGACCAGTGTGGTGCAGCAGTATCAAGAGAATTACATGGAGGCGGCCTGGCAGCAGGTCGGGAAGGTGCTCGAGGCCAACCAGCGGATCCGCTATGGCCAGATGGCGCTGCTGACCAGCCAAGTGTGGCACGCCCGGACCCTCACCGCGATGCGCCAGGTTTCCGCCGAACGGATGCTCGCGGTCTCGGCGCCGGTGCAGCGGCGTCTGCTGGCAAGCCCGGTCACCATGCACGAGATCATGCGGCGGAGCGTGCTGCCGCGCGCCGCGGTATCCAAGACCATGCGGCAGGCGCTGCGACAGCGAGGCAGGATTGCCCGGTTGGTGGGCTTCGACGGGCGCCGGGCTGCCGGCAACCTGCTCGCCCGCGTGAACGCAAGGGAGGTCTCGGCCGCGCCGCCCAAGGTGGTGTCACCGGAGCTACCGACCGAAGAGCAGCTGGCCGACGAGTTGGGTCCGCAGGACGTCCCCTCTTCCGTGATCGACTGGTTGAAGCGCTACCCCTGGCTTCGCTTCGCGCCGATCGTGGCTGCGCTCCTGCTCATGCTGGTGCTCTTCGTGGTCGCATCGCCTGCCATCGGGCTCGTGATCGGTGGCGCGCTGGTGGCGGCCGGCGTGTGGCTCTCGAGCCGGCTCGGCCGGGCACTCGCCCTCAGCCGGGCCACCGAGGTGCTTCGGCCGGACAGCCGGACGCCGGCGATGGTCGACCAGCTGCCCGAGAGCTCGGATTTCCAGGTCGGCACGCCGGGAGAAACGCCGGTGCCCACGATCGGGGGGACCGACAGCGCCGACGCGGTGCGGTTCAAGGCGGCGCTGCGGAATCTCTACACGGTCGACGTGGCGGAGCGGACCATCGAGCAGGTGGAACGTCGGCCACTCGAGCTCGATGCTCTCGCCACCACCGCGCTCGCGCGGCTCGAGCCGGCCCGCACGATCCCGCTACGGGTGCTCGCCGGCATCGAGATTCCCGGACGCATCCGGGATCAGCTGACAGATTCGTTCGGCGAGGTAATGGTCTACCCCCGAATCGACTTGCCGATGTACGAGCCGCTCAAGGACATCTCGAGCGAGCTGTTCCTGCCCAACATCCAGTTGATCCCGAACGACAGCATCACCCTGCTCGAGACCAACCAGAAGTTCATCGAGTCCTACATGGTGGGGTTGAACCACGAGTTCTCTCGGGAGCTGCTCTGGCGTGAGTACCCCACCGATCAACGGGGCAGCTACTTCCGCCAGTTCTGGGACGCTCGGGGCTTCCTGGCCGCGCCGGGCGCCGACCCCGACGCCCTTCGGGAGCGGCTGTACGACATCCCGGAGCTGCACCGGTGGTCGACCGACACCGAGTTGGGCGCCCACGATAACCGCGAGGCCCAGGGTGACAAGGAAGAGGAAGTGGTGCTCGTCATCCGGGGTGAGCTTTTGAAGAAGTATCCCACCGCCGTGATCTACGCCCACCGCGCGGCATGGGAGCGAACCGGAGACGGCCAGATCGACAAGAGCCAACCCCGAAAGCTGGCGCCGCTCTCGCCGACCGACGAAGCAAGCCCTCCGCGCGATCTGGTGAAGACCCCGCTCTACGAGGCCAAGGTCGATCCCGACATCTACTTCTTCGGTTTCGACCTCACTGCGGAGCACGCCCGCGGCGGTGAGATCGTGAACGGCGAGCCGGATCCCGGCTGGTTCTTTGTGATCAAGGAGCGACCGGGCGAGCCACGCTTCGGGCTCGACCTGCCGCAGGGCGCCCCCCAGCCGGTGATCCACACCTGGAACGACCTGGCCTGGACCGACGTGATGAATACGTACGCCCCAGGCGAATTTCTCCGTATCGGCGAGAAGACCGTCAGCGTCACCGACCCCGGCCCCGGGAGCGAGGCCAGGCCGCAGTACGAGGAGGACCGCGCCTTCCGCTGGCAACCGCAAACCGATGCCGCCGAGCTGGCCTACATCCTTTATCAGGTTCCAGTGCTGGTGGCGGTGCACGCCGCCGAGATGCTGAAGCAGGGCGGTGGAACGTGACCGACTTCGAGACTCGGCGGGACGAGCTGGCCGCCCATCGGCGGGAGCTCGAGCGGCAAGGCAATGAAGCGCTGCTGGCGCGGGAAGCGGTGCGCCAGGCTGAGCGCAAGCTGGTTGACTTCGACCGCTCGGCAGGCCGCCGCGATCAGGCCGAGCGCGCCCGCCTGGAGCAGGCGCTCCGTGACACCAAGGCCCGCGCGGAAAGACTGGGCGCGCAACTGGACGCCCTGCGCCAGCGGGAATCCGGGCTGGCCGGCGTCTTCGATGGCTTCACCGACCCGCGTCGCTCGATCGGGCAGTGGCCCGATCGCTATCCGATCCTCCTCTTCCCGCTCCGGCTCGAGACCCGCTTCAAGTCTGGGGCGGCTGGTCAGCCACAGCTCTGGGTTCGGGTATATCCCGATACCTGTCTGGTCGACACCTTCGAAGCCTCGCTCACCGAGCAGGAGGTCGCGAACGCCCGCGTGTTCTGGGCAGCGATCTGGCGTGCGGGCGGCGACCCGGCGCAGGAGCGCACCGCCTGGCGCGATCTGGTCGCCGCGCACGGCTCGGGCCGAGCCGGCTGGATCGTGCGCCAGTACCGGCCGCTCAATCCAGCCGACCAACCGACCAGGACCAATCCCACCGACGTGTTCCTCATCATCACGGCGCCGGCTGCGTTGCCGGCCGCGGCTCGGGTGTACTGGAGCACCGTCTGGCGGGCGGGCGGAGATCCTGCCGCGGAGCGGGCGGCATACCTGGCACTCGAAGGCGCGGTGGGCGCGACGCAGGCCCGCGAAATCGCGGAGCGTTATCGGCCGGTGAACTTCGCCGACGCGCCTGCCGCCGGATTGGATCGTGACGAGGTGCGGCTGGAGGTGGTCGTCCTCGAGCTCACGCCCGCCGACCAGATACAGACCCGCCGCACCTCCTGGTCCCGGCCCGCGCGGGTCGAGCTCTTGCCCGAGCGGCTGGTGCTGGTCGGCTACGCCGGTCCCGAGCAGTCGCTCACGGCCGTGGGCGAGACCATCCCCGCCACCTTGCTGGTGAGCCCGGATCCCAACGCGCCGCCGGAGCGACAGCTCAAGCCGATCGACGACACGCTGCAGATCCCCGACGAGATCGCCTGGATGTTCGACTTCGAACAGGCGCTCAAAGTCGGAATGGCGTTCCGAGTGGACTTGAACCCGGCGCAGGCGCTGCGGGGCTTCGATCGGCTGGTCGTGCTGGGTGTACGGCTGGGAGATTCACCCGCCCAAGGGAAGGAGAAGCTCGAGCAGCTGCTGGAGCGCCATCTGCACAGCCGCTCGGGTCTCGAACTCCTGCCGCAGGGAACACCAACCAACAACACCGAAAAGGGCGGCTCGGGCTATTCCTTCCGCGACGACCCTGAGGCGAGCTTCGAGCCGCTCTTCAAGCAGGTTCCGCAATACGAGCGCGAGGCCGATCCGCTGCTGCGGAGCGACGGAGAGTGGCTCGCCCAGCTGGTGGGGCTGCGGCACGACCTGGTCCAGCGGATCCCGCACGCGGGCGGCGCCGACCAGAGCGAGGCCCGCGCGATGCAGATCGCGCTCTGGCCCGGCACCCTGGGCTTCGCAATGAAGACACTGCTCGCCCCGGTGTTCTCGGACGACGACATCGCGCACACCCGCACGTTCTTCACCCGATACGTGAGCGGGCGCGGGCCGCTTCCCGCACTCAGGATCGGCGATCAACCGTACGGGATTGTTCCGGCCACCGCGTTTGGCCGAATCGACTGGTTCCAGGCAGACCGCAGACTGCCCTATGCGGGTCGCCTCTACGCGATCCTCAAGCAAATCGACCAGGACTGGACGGTACTGGTCCAGCGGCTCAGCTACATCGGCAAGCCGGGCGAGGATCCCCACCAGATCCTGCTCGACGTGCTCGGCCTGCATTCCGGCGCGGTGGAATACTATCCGCTCCAGGCCGACACCCTGGCCCACAAGTTCTACGAGCTGAGCCTGCTCGACGTGCAGCTGGCGCAGGATCTGCTGGCGCAGTTTCCCGTTGCGTCCCCACTCGCGCTGCTCCGCCGGTTCGGCTATGCCGCCGCGGAGGTGCCGGACGTCCTGAATCACGTCTTTCGGGCCCGGCAGACCCCGCTCGATGGTCCGGTGATCGACGACCAGCCGCTCTCCGAGAAGCTTGGGATCCGTTCCTACGCCGGGAACAGGAACTACATCCGGTGGCTGGTCGATGCCGCCCGGACCGGGATCGCGGCCCTCCAGCAGGAACAGGGCTTCGACGGCGACACGAAGCCGACCGCGCTGCTCTACCTGCTTCTGCGCCACGCGCTGCAGCTCTGCTTCCACGAGACGGGTGTCCGGCAGAAAGTGGCGGCGGGGGTGCTACCGGAGGTCATGACGCAGCTGCGTGAGGCCACCTTCGTTCACGTGAGCGCCGAGCGAGCCGAGAGCGAGAGCAGGTACGACCTGCTGTTCCGACCCGACCAGCAGGTCACCGGGCAGCCGGACGTGCTGCTGGGCGACTACATCGCGGCAAATGTCACCGTGGTAGACCCAAATCTCGGCGAGCAGGTTGCGGCCCTGGAGCGGTTGAGCCAGGTCCCAACCGTGCGGCTGGAGCGCGTCTTCGCCGAGCACATCGACTGCTGCGGCTATCGGCTCGACGCCTGGAAGACCGGGCTCCTGACGCAGGAGTTGGAGCGGTTGAGCCAGACAGAAACCGACGAAGCGCCGCCCGGGCTCTTCCTCGGGGCGTTCGGCTGGGTTGAGCAGCTTCGCCCCGACCGCAACAAGGTGCTGACCCCGGCGGAGCTGCCGGTGGAGCTGAGCGGACCCGTCAACCGGCGCGACCAGAGCCCCCTCATGCGGGACGCCGGCAACGCCGGTTTGCTCCACGCCCCCTCGCTCAACCATGCGACCACGGCCGCGGTGCTTCGGAACGGGTATATCGCCAACGACGGCCGGCTGGCGGTGAATCTGTCGTCACGGCGGGTGCGGCTGGCGCTCGGCATTCTCGAGGGGATGCGCAGCGGGCAATCGCTCGGCGCGTTGCTCGGTTATCAGCTCGAGCGCCACCTGCATGACCACGGGCCGCTCACGGTGCGTGCCCTGGTGTACCCGCTCCGCCGCGCTTTCCTCCTCGCGGCCGACCAGATCGCGTCCACCCAGACCGCCGATGGCGACGCCCGGGAGACGATCGCAGCGATGAACGTGGTCGACGGCCGGAAGTTGATCGAGCACGTGGAGCGGGAGCAGAACTTCACTTATCCCTTTGGCGTCGCCACACTCCCGCCGGGCGACACCGCCCAGGAAGGCGCGATCACGGCGGCGCTGGCGTACATCCGCGACATCAACGACGCGGTGGCGGACCTGATCCTGGCCGAAGGCGTCCACCAGGCAGTGGTGGGCAACTACGAGCGCTCGGCAGGTACGCTCGACGCGTTCGCCAAAGGCAACTATCCCCCGGAGCCCGATATCATCCGCACGCCCCGCACCGGAATCGGATTGACCCACCGAACGGCCATCCATCTGGCCCCGAACCCGCCGGCGCCGGCCGACCCACCGACGCCGCTGGCCGCGGGCGAGCCTTCGGTCGAGGCCTGGCTCGCGGATCGGCTCCCGCCGCCGGCCGGCGTCGGCTGTAACGTGAGCTTTACCGACCGCACCACCGGAACGGAGACGATCCGCTTCATCAGCCAGGAACACCTCGGCCTCCGCGCAAGCGACCTGCTCTACCGCGGTGAGGTGCGGGGCGAGGCGGCGCTGGTCGACCTGGACGAGCGGATCCTGGCCTACCTGCACGACACCTTCGGGCCCCGGCATGATCGCGAGATCCGCATCCGTCATACCGAGCACGTGGACGGCCGAGTGACCTGGTTCGAGCTGCAGGCGCTGCTCCGGAGCCTGAGGTCGCTAGTGATCGGGTCGCGGCCGCTTCGCCCCAGCGATCTCATGCTCTCCGGCGAGGCGACCAGCGCCGGCCAAGCGAACGTCTCGCTACCGAAGGCTCGGATCCAGGCTCTGCGGGACGACCTGAACGCCCTCCTCCCGTCACTGGGTGCGCTCACGACCAAGCTGGCCGACGCCACTGTGCCGGTGGACGACGCGCTCTCCCAATTCGTGCGCACCCTGGCTCGCTTTGCCGCGTATCGGCTGCCGCAGACGGGGACTGGCTTCGTCTTCGAGTGGCGCGCGGGGGCCTACACCGCTCTCACTGCGAAGATCGCCGGTCGAGTGAAGAGCTGGGACGACCGGCTGGCCCGGTACGAGCTTGCGATCGGCGCCTATGACTCCCTGCCCACCGCCACTCCCGAGCAGCAGCGGCTCGCCGCCATCCGGGCCGTGGAGATCCTCATCAGCACTCGGCTCGATCCGCCGGCGCCGCTCACCGCAGCAGCGTATCGCCTGGCGCTGGACGACAAGCAGGCGGCGTTTATCAGCCAACGCAACGCCCTACAGGAGCTGGTGGATGTTCCCCGCCTCACGTTCACGGAGCTGCTGGAAGAGACCAAGGCCCAGCTTCCCCTCACCGCGTTGGATCCGG
>JBIOTT010000263.1:0-3117 GCA_044866195.1 Gemmatimonadales bacterium | reverse complement strand
GACCATATCGTCGTAGTTGTACTGCGGAAAGCCCATGCGCAAGCCATCTGACGGCTTGCTTGATTGGCCATGGCCGATGGCGTCCGGCAAGATCACGTAATAGCGGCTGGCATCCAAAGGTTGCCCGGGGCCGAAGAGCTCGCCGGCGAACACGGGGGCGAGCATCCTCGTGCCCGACTGGGTCGTGCCGTGCAGAATCAGCACCGGCTCGCCGGTTGGCGCGCCCACCGTCGTGTAATGGAAGCGCAGGTCGGGCAGCACCTCCCCGGTGTGAAAGCGGAAGTCGTGCACCACCCAGCCGCCATCTTGCGGTGCGGGATAGTCGGCGGCCAGGCCAGGAAGGGCCGTCAGGATGAATGCCAGACTCCCGAGGGCCCAAGTCAGAACCTTCATCCGCTTCATGTCGGTCTCCTTCGTTGCCTGTCGCGATGCGGAAAGCGCTGGGGTCCGGGCCACGTGCGAGCACGATGACTGAGCACCACGATCGTGTTCGCGTTCCCTCTCACAGGCCTTGCCGCCTCACCATTGAGGATCAGATACATTGGCCCTGATCCGGTGATAGGGAGCCACGGTTCGGGCCACCTCACCAGCGCCTAACGATGCACGATCGGAGAGCATTATATCATACGTGCAGGCAGGGGTTCGCGCCTCTGCAGACGGTCGGCTTGCCCGCCAGAGCGGTGTGCAGGCCCCTCAGAAATGCACCCTGCGAACTCCATGTGCACGCCCCCCCTAGTGTGGCCCCACCCTCAGTACCCGCCACGAGCTGGCCTGGTCGCGCGGCCAAGGCTCTCGCTCGTCGGCTCCGGCTTCGGCCCCGCGCGCCGGTCATTTCGAGGCCTGCCCGATATCGGGCCGCGGGTCGGGGACGAACCCGTCGCGGTTCGGCATCTTGACCCGCGGCAGGGTTGTCCCGTCCATGACGTCCTGCGCGCCGATGATGCCGTTGCGGTGGAGGAGATAGGCGGTCACCGCGTATACCTGGTCGGGCGTGAGGGAGCCGGGGTTGTCGAACGGCTGCGCTCGGCGGATGTAGCTCCAGAGCGTGGTGGCGTATTGCCAGAAGCTTCCGACTGTCTGTATGGGCTCGTCGGTCGCCAGCGTGCCCTGGCCGCCGACCAAGCGGCTGTAGTTCGGGTCCTCGCCCGTCTCCCCGTGGCAGGCAGCGCACCGCGCCGCGAAGACCGCCCGGCCGAGCGCGGCGGTCCCCTTCCCTGGCGGCAAGCCCTGGCCGTCGGGTGGAATGGTGAGCTCCCAGGCCCGGACCTCCTCGGGGGTGGGCGGGCGGCCCACGCCGTAGGTCGGCAGCTGGGCCGCCACGGGCGTCGCGCCGGTCGCCACCAGGAGTGCCAGGATGCTGGCGCCCCGCCACAGCTTAAGCCTGGACATGGTGCACGCTCCCATCGGCTGCCACCCTCCAGCTCTGGATGGCGTTGTTGAAGTACACGAAGTTCCGGCCACGGACCCGGACCACCTCGGCCAGTGTCGGCTGGACATAGCCGGTCTCGTCGGTGCACCGCGACTGCAGGACGGCCTCGCCCCCGTCCCACGGCCAGTCGAGCCTGAAGCGCGTGTGGGCGCGCGGGAGCACCGGTTCCTGGAGTCTGGCGTCCTGCCAGGTCTTGCCATCGTCGGTCGAGACCTCCACCCGGCGGACCAGGCCTCGACCCGACCACGCCAGGCCTCGGATCTCATAGAACCCCGGCCCCCCGAGCTGCTGACCGCCGGAGGGGAAGGTGATCACCGACTTCGCTTCCATGACGAAGCTAAACTGCCGCGCCGTGCCGTCCGGCATGAGGCTGGCGTGGCCCGTACTTTCCATCCGCGTCATGTACGGGCGGTCCACGACCGTGATGCGGCGCAGCCACTTGACGTTGACGTTGCCCTCCCAGCCTGGCACGATGAGCCGGAGCGGGTAACCGTTGTCCGGGCGCAGCGCCTCGCCGTTCTGGCCGTAGGCGACCAGCACGTCGTCCATCGCCTTCGTCATGGGGATGCTGCGCTCGTTACCGGTGGCGTCAGCGCCCTCGGCGACGATCCAGGTCGCGCCCGGCTGGACGCCCGCTTCCCGCAGCAGGAGCGCCAGCGGCACACCCGTCCACTCGCTGCAGGCCGTGAGGCCGTGCGTGCCCTGGACGCTTTTCGGCGTGGGCGGTCGTCCAATTCGCGAGTTGCCCGAGCACTCGAGGAACAGGATGCGCGAGGTGGATGGCAAGCGTTTCAGCTCCTCCACGCTCAGGATCACCGGGCGCTCGACTAGGCCGGAGATGAGGAGACGGTGCTTCGCAGGGTCGATGTCCGGGCGGCCGCCGCGCTGCACCACGTAGTGCAGGGCGGACGGCGTGATAATCCCGAGCGTCTCGTCAAGAGGCGTGAAGCTCCCGCCGCGCTCGGCCGGCTTCGCCTGGATCACCCGGGCCTGCGGCTCGAAGGGGGAGCGCTCGCCGTAGGGCCGCAAAGGGCCGCCGAGGACCTTCGAGGGATCGTCGGGCACCGGCTGCGCTCGACCCGCGAGCGGGAGCCCAGCCCCGGCGACCAGCGCGGCGCCAAGGGCGGCACCGCCTTTCAGGAACCGGCGGCGGCTGGGGTCTTGCCGGGAGGATTCGGGGGATTCGGCGTTTGAAGCTGGATCGCTCATAGGCACCTCCTTGGCCCGTGAGGCCGCGTGAGTGACCGTGGCAGGTATCCTCTTTCGCAGGAAGTGTGGCGAATTCTGCACGCGCATGCGGGGATTGTCAAGACGGCACGTGTGATGTGGCCGTGGTGAGAACGCAGAGCGTTCTGATCCGACCGTCACGCCGGAGGGACCTCGATGCTAACGCTCGCGTAGCAGTATCGCACCGCTTAACCAACACAGTCTGTCCTGATGCGGTTTGCCCTTGGATCTTAAGAAAATTTTTGGTATCTTCACTGAGCTTGACCGTAAGGGCCATCTGCCTCGATCCCGGTGCTGCTGAAGTGCATCAGTGGGAGATCCTCCATGAAGACACTTGTTCTGTGGCTCTCCATTGTGCTCATGCTCGGGCTCGCCTTGCGCCCCGCCTGGGGACAGTCGCATCCACACGAGGCCGTGGGGGCACAGGGGCATGGGCCAAGTGACCAGACGCGAACAGTTGC
>JBIOTT010000262.1:0-4309 GCA_044866195.1 Gemmatimonadales bacterium | reverse complement strand
CGCTCGTCACGGCGATGCTCGGCGTCCCCCGCGCGAAGGTGGTGCGCGGGCAGTCCATGTTCAGCAGCTCGTTCGTGTACGTGATCTTCGAGGAGGGGACCGACCTCTATTGGGCCCGCTCGCGGGTGCTGGAGCGGCTGAACGCGATCCAGGCCCGGCTTCCCGCCGGCGCCAAGACGGAGCTCGGGCCCGACGCCACCGGTGTCGGCTGGGTCTATCAGTATGCGCTCGAGGGGTCCGGCTACTCGCCGGCGCAGCTCCGCACGATCCAGGACTTCCAGGTCCGCTACGCGCTCCAAGGGCTGCCGGGGGTGGCCGAAGTCGCGAGCATCGGCGGGTTTGTGCGGCAGTACCAGGTGCTGCTCGATCCAGTACGCCTCCGAGCCTTCGGGGTGACGGCGCGGCAGATCGCGGATGCCGTGCGGGGCGCGAACCAGGACGTGGGCGCCCGCACCATCGAGGTGGCCGGCAGTGATTACGCCATCCGCGGGCGGGGCTACTTCCGCGGGGTGGAGGACATCGCCAACGTCGCGGTCGGCGTCGGCGCCCAGGGACGACCGGTCCGGGTGGCCGACGTGGCCCAGGTCACGATCGGCCCCGACCTCCGGATCGGGATCGCCGAGCGGAACGGCCGGGGCGAAGCGGTCGGCGGCGTCGTGGTCATGCGCTTCGGCGCGAACGCGCTCGACGTAACCGACAGGGTCAAGGCGAAGCTGGCCGAGATCGCCCCCTCGCTCCCGCCCGGCGTCAGGGTCATCACCACGTACGACCGCTCGGACCTCATCCACCGCTCGATCGACACCCTCAAGCGGACACTGCTCGAGGAGTCGATCATCGTGGCCCTCGTCTGCCTCGTGTTCCTGCTCCACGCCCGGAGCGCCCTCGTCGCGATCGCCACGCTGCCGCTTGGGATCATCGCCGCGCTCGCCGTGACCCGCTGGATGGGGATCAACGCCAACATCATGTCGCTCGGCGGCATCGCCATCGCGATCGGGGCGATGATCGACGCGGCGATCGTGATGATCGAGAACCTGCACAAGCACATCGAGCACGAGCCCGAGCGGCCGCCCTGGGAGCGGGTCGCGGCCGCGGCCAAGGAGGTGGGGCCGGCGCTCTTCATGTCGCTCTTGATCATCACCCTCTCGTTCCTGCCGGTTTTCACGCTGGAGGACCAGGAGGGGCGGCTGTTCCGACCGCTCGCTCTTACGAAGACCTTCGCGATGGCGAGCGCTGCGCTGCTGTCCGTCACCCTGGTGCCGGTGCTCATGGGGCTCTTCATCACGGGCAAGATCCGCCCGGAGGCGGCGAACCCGGTGAACCGGTGGGCGCAGCGGGTGTACCGGCCCGTGCTCCGGTGGGCGCTCCGCGCCCGGGTGGCGGTCATCATCGGGGCGCTGGCCATCGTCGGCGTGACCGTCATCCCGTTTGCGACCCTCGGCAGCGAGTTCATGCCGCCGCTCAACGAGGGGAGCCTCATGTACATGCCCAACACGCTGCCGAGCCTTTCGCTCACCCAGCAGCGGCGACTGCTCCAGGTCGAGGACAGCATCCTGATGACGTTTCCGGAGGTCGCCTCGGTGTGGGGGAAAGCGGGCCGGGCGAACACGGCGACCGACTGGGCCCCGATCTCGATGGTCGAGACGATCGTGAACCTCAAGCCCCAGTCGGCGTGGCGCAAAGGGATGACCCAGGACGGGCTGGTCGCCGAAATGAACCAGCGGCTGCGGATGATGGGCGCGGTGAACACCTGGACCATGCCCATCAAGAACCGCACCGACATGCTCTCGACCGGCATCCGCACTACGCTCGGTATCAAGATCTACGGCCCTGACCTCCAAGTCATCCAGCGCATCGGGCACGACATCGAGGGGGCGCTGTCGGGGCTCCGCGGGACCGCGAGCATCTATGCCGAGCGCTCGTTCGGCGGGCGCTACCTCGACATCCGGCCGAACGCCGCGGCGCTGGCGCGCTACGGGCTCACCACCGGCGACGTCCAGGAGGTCATCGGCACTGCACTCGGTGGAGAGCAGATCACGACGACCGTCGAGGGCCGGGAGCGGTTTCCGGTGGAGGTGCGCTACGCCCGCGACTTCCGCGACTCGCCGGAGGCGATCGGCCAGCTCCTGGTGAGCGGCCAGCAAGGGATCCAGGTGCCGCTGGCGCAGGTGGCGGACATCGCGTTCACGCCCGGGCCGCCGATGATCCGGAGCGAGAACGGGTACCTCAACGACCTGGTCTCGATCGACGTGCGGGGCCGCGATGTGGGGAGCTACGTGGCCGAGGCCAAGCAGGTGGTCGCGCGCGCGGTGAGCATCCCGGCCGGGTATCGGCTCACGTGGAGCGGGCAATATGAGGCCATGGAGCGGGTCAAGGCCCGGCTCCAGGTGGTCGTGCCCCTCACCCTGGCCGTCATCGCCCTGCTGCTCTATCTCACCTTCGGCTCTGTGGTGGAGATGGCGATCGTGATGCTCTCGCTCCCGCTCGCGCTGGTGGGGGGGGTGTGGATCATGTGGTTGCTGGGGTACAACCTGTCCATCGCGGTCGCGGTCGGGTTCATCGCGCTCGCCGGCGTGTCGGCGGAGACGGGTGTGGTGATGCTCGTCTACCTGGACCGCGCCTGGGAGGACGCCGCACGCGACGGCCGGCACCGGTCGGTCCCCGACCTCGTGGCGGCCGTCGAGCGCGGCGCGGTGCTGCGGGTGCGGCCGATCCTCATGACGGCTACCGCGATCACCTTGGGGCTGGTGCCGATTCTCTGGGCCCACGGCACCGGGGCGTCGGTGATGCAGCGGATCGCGGCCCCCATGGTGGGTGGCATGGTCACCGCGACCCTCCTGACGCTGGTCGTGATCCCGGCGGTCTACTTCATCTGGCGCGGGCGAGGGCTCCCCGAAGTCCGGGAAACGGTGCCCGCGCCGCAGGGCGAGGCGCCGTGAACCCACGTGCAGGGCGGCGTTCGGGGAAGAGAGGAGGACAAGCATATGCGAGAGGTGAAGATCTATCTCCGGCGCGAGCGAGTTGATCCCGTGGTGCATGCGCTGACCGAGGCAGGGATCGGGCACGTGGTCCTCAACCACGTACAGTCGTTCGGCAGGGCGCTGGATCCGAAGCACTGGCGCCTGTCGCTGGAAGCGGGAGAGCGATGCGAGGACAACGCCAAGATCGAGTTCGTCTGCACCGAACCGGAGGTCGACCGGCTGCTCGCAATCATCCGGGCGAAGGCGTGCACCGGCGTACCCGGGGACGGCATCGTCTTCGTTGCGCCGGTCGACCGGGCCGTCAAGATCCGCACCGGCGCGGAGGGCCACGAGGCTCTGCGGTAGGCGCTCGGGTAGCAGATCCGGAGGCCGGGTTCCGAACAGTTTCACTTGCAGGAGGATGAAATGGACATTGGCACTCTACTGCTCATCGCGGCGGTGCTGCTCTGTCCGCTCAGTATGATGTGGATGATGCGGAAGGGTCAGGGCCACGGCGGCGATTCCGGCGGGGCGGCTCCGCGTTCCGATCGCGATCCGGCCAAACGGGACGCAGAGAAGCAGGCACGTTGAGCCGCTCAGGCGGGGGCAGGAAGATCGGTCGACGGGAGAAGGCGAGACCGGCACGGCGGGCAAGCGCGCGGCGCCGGCGGCGTGGCGGCGGCTGGCTGCTCGCCGCGGTCGGGGCGATCGCGGTCGTGGCGGCCCTGTGGGCTGTTGTCGGAAGATCACGTCCCGCGTTGACCCGTGCGTCGCAGAACGCGTACGCGCCGGTGGCACGGGCGCTCACGTTTCCCGCGAGCGTTCAGACGGCGGCGCCCGACGTCCGCGAGCTCTACCAGTTCGTGGCGCGCCGGCCCGACGTGGCGCACTATGTCCCCTGCTTCTGTGGGTGCTGGCGGGCGGGGCACAAGACCAGCTACGACTGCTTCGTGGATGAGGTTCGCGCGGACGGCACGGTGCTGATCGACGACATGGGGTTCACCTGAACGATCTGCCAGGGCGTCGCGCGGGTCGCGATGCAGATGCTGACACAAGACCGCCGCCTCGTCGAGATCCAAGAGATAGTGGACGCGCGGTACGCCGCGCAGCGGGACAATCGGACCCCGACGCCGCTGCCGCTCCGCGACTACGTCGGCCCGGCCTACCGCCAGGAGGCGCCATGACGCGGGGTTCGAGCGGATCCGCCCCAAACGCAGGCACCGCATGATCCACATCGACTGGAACCCTGTCGCGCATCTCGGACCGATCCCGGTCAACTGGTACGGCCTCGGGTGGGTGGCGGCGTTCCTGATCGGCGGCGCACTGGTGCGCCGCTGGGCGGCGCGCGAGGG
>JBIOTT010000261.1:0-2972 GCA_044866195.1 Gemmatimonadales bacterium | reverse complement strand
CGTCTTGGGCTGGGCAGCCACCGATGGGCCGATGATCCCCAGCATCAATCCGAGGGCGGCGGCTAATGTCGCGATCCGCACCGTCAGTGTCCCTTGCTCATGGAAGACTGAAGGCGCTTTGCGTGCTCGAGGTGCGCGACGAAGGCGGGGCGGACTTTGTGCGTATTCCGGAGCATCGTGATCACTGATTCCGGCCGAACGTGATCACCGATTCCGGGCATCGTGATCGCTGATTCCGGGATGCTGATCACCGATTCCGGTGATCGTGATCAGCGATTCCGGGATCCTGATCGCCGATTCCGGCGATCGTGATCACCCGTCGGTAGCGAAGCTGTTTCAGTCTGGGCCCCCCGATTGGAGGGGGGACCTGGATGGGAGCGAAGCGGCTACCGATGAGACAGATACGCGAGATTCTTCGCCTCAAGCACGAGGGCCTGGGCAATCGGGCCATTGCGCGGGCCTGCGGCGTGGGCGTGGGGACGGTGTCGGAGTACCTACGCCGGGGGCAGCGGGCCGGCCTGGCGTGGCCGCTGCCGCCGGAGTTGGACGAGACCACGCTCGAAGCGCGCCTCTTCCCGCCCGCGGAGACCGGGCGGGAGCAGATCCCGCCGGACTTGATCCGGATCCATCAAGAGCTGAAGCGGCCCGGCGTCACCCTCCACCTCCTGTGGGAGGAGTACCGCGAGGTCCACCCGGCCGGCTACGGGTACAGCCAGTTCTGCGAGATCTACCGCCGCTGGGCGGGCAAGCTCAGGCCCTCGATGCGCCAGCATCACCGAGCGGGCGAGAAGACCTTCATCGACTTCTCCGGCAAGCAGCCGCACTTGGTCGACCGGCGGACGGGAGAGGAGATCCCCGTGGAGCTGTTCGTGGCCGCGCTGGGGGCCAGCAGCTACACCTATGCCGAAGCCACGGCGACGCAGCAGCTCCACGACTGGGTCGGCGCCCACACCCGGATGCTGGAGTACTTCGGGGGAAGCACTCAGCTCTGGGTCCCCGACCAGCTCAAGAGCGCCATCACACGCCCGTGTCGCTACGAGCCTGGCGTCAACCGCACCTACCAGGACCTGGCCAAGCACTACGACGCGGTGGTGGTGCCGGCCCGTCCCGGCAAGGCTCGAGACAAGGCGAAGGTCGAGTCGATGGTGCTCGTGGCCCAGCGCTGGATCCTGGCCCGGCTGCGCCACCACACGTTCTTCGAGCTCGCCGAGCTCAACGTGGCCATCCTCGAGCTGCTCGAGCGGCTCAACGGCCGGCCCATGCAGAAGCTCGGGATCAGCCGGCGCGACCTGTGGGAGCGGCTGGACCGACCGGCGCTCAAGCCGCTGCCCGTCGCGCGCTACGACCTGGCCCACTGGAAGCCGTGCCGCGTCAACATCGACTACCACGTCGAAGTCGACCACCACCCCTACAGCGTTCCCTATCAGCTCATCGGCGAGGAGATGGAGGCGCGCTACACCAGCTCGGTCGTCGAGATCTACTACAAGGGGCGCCGCCTGGTCTCCTACGTCCGGCGCTATGACGGTCAGCCCTCCACCCTCGCCGAGCACATGCCGAGCTCCCATCGGGCGCACGCGGAGTGGACCCCCTCGCGGCTCATCCACTGGGCGGAGAAGACGGGACCGGCCACCGGCCGGCTGGTGGCCGGGATCCTCGACAGTCGTCCCCATCCCGAGCAGGGCTATCGCGCCTGCCTGGGGCTGATGCGCCTGGGCCGGCACTACGGCTCCGAGCGGCTCGAGGCGGCCAGCGCCCGCGCCGAGCGCCTACGCTCCTACAGCTACCGCACGGTCAAGAACATCCTCGCCTCGGCCCAGGACCACCTGCCCTTCGAGGACGAGCCACCCGCCCCGGACCCCACGCCCGTGCACGGAAACATTCGCGGCGCCGACTACTACGCCGCAGAGGAGAAGAACGAATGCTGACCCAACAGACCCTGGAGAAGATGAACGCCATGAAGCTCTCGGGCATGGCCGAGGCCTTCCAGCAGCAACTCGGTTCGAGCGAGTGCACGCGTCTGAGCTTCGACGAGAGGCTGGGACTCTTGGTCGACAGCGAGTGGACGGCCCGCGAGCAGCGCAAGCTCAAGCGCCGACTCCGCTCGGCCAAGATGCGCTATGCCGCCTCCATCGAGGACGTCGATTTCAAGCACCCGCGCGGGCTCGACCGCCAGCAGGTGCTTAGTCTCGGAAACTGCGGCTGGATCCAGAGCCGGCACAACCTGCTCATCACCGGACCGACCGGCATCGGCAAGTCGTATCTGGCCTGCGCTTTCGTGGAGCGCGCCTGCCGCCGCGGGTACTCCGCCGCCTACTTGCGCCTTCCGCGGCTGCTGCAGCAGCTCGCCGTGGCCCGCGGTGACGGATCGTACGACCGCCTGCTCGGCCGCCTGGCCCGGCTCGACCTGCTGGCCATCGACGATTGGCTCTTGGCCCCCCTGCGCGACGGCGAGCGACGCGACATCATCGAGGTCATCGAGGATCGCAGCGAACGAGCTTCCACCCTCATCGCCAGTCAGCTTGTCGCCAAGGAGTGGCACGCCGTCATCGGCGACCCCAACCTCGCCGACTCCATCTGTGATCGCTTGCTCCACAACGCACACCGCCTCGACCTCAAGGGCCCGTCCATTCGCCGCACCAAGGCTGCGCCCAAGGCGACGGCCGAGACCAAAGCATGAGCCCCAAGGGGGGTACTCAGGTATGCACGGGGTCGAGATCGTTGATCCTGGGCCATCCTGGTGCGCCGCTTCTCAGGCGCCAGACCCCACGACCCCTCAACGTCGTCAAACTCGAGTCCAGGACACTGGGCGCGCTACCGCATGCGCACCGTCGCTCCGCTCCGACCACGGCCTCCTCGAATCGACGCCCTGGGGGCCTGTGGACGCTGCCGGGGCTGCCGGTGCCGTGGACGCGCAAACCGACGCGCGCCCACCGCACCTTGGACGCCGGCAAACGGACGCCGGCGCCCACAGC
>JBIOTT010000260.1:0-14783 GCA_044866195.1 Gemmatimonadales bacterium | reverse complement strand
TGGGACGCCGGACCGGCGCCAAGCTCGCGGTCTACGGCAGCGTGGTGCGATCGGGCACCGACTCGGTGCGGCTCTCGGCCACGGTGCTGGATGTGGCCACCGAACGCCGGCTCGGTGACATCGAGGTGCGCGGTCCCATTGGGCACATGGATCACCTCATCGATTCGCTCGCGGTAGGCCTCCTGCGCCGGGTCGGGCGCGCGCGTCCAGTGGGGGCGGTACGGCAGACGGGCCTCGGGGCCGGCCCGCTCCCGGCGCTCCGGACTTTTCTGCAGGCCGAGCAGTACTACCGGCGAGGCTTGTGGGACTCGGCATGGGTCTATGCCGAGCAGGCGGTGGCGCTGGATACTGCGTTCGCTCTGGCCTACAAACGGCTGGCGCAGGCGATCGGCTGGGGCTGGCGCAGCGGAGGAAGCGATTCGCTAGCCAGCATGTACGCCATGCGGGCAGGGACGCTCAACCACGGGCTCGCCCCGCGCGACAGCCTGCTCGTCCTCGCCGAGTCACTCGGCTGGTCGGTATCGGCGGGCGGTTTTGGCCCGCCGGCGAACCCCGCGCTCGCCGCGCGGGGCTTGGCAACACTCGAAGAAGCGGTGCGCCGCTACCCCGAGGACCCGGAGGCGTGGTACAACTTGGGCGAGGCACGGCACCACTTTGGTGGCTGGCTGGTGAATGCCGGAGGGTGGCGAGCGACGCTCGAGGCCTTCGAGCGCTCTATCGCGCTCGACTCGCTGTTCGTCCCGGCCTACATCCACCCGGTTGAGCTGAGCTACGCCCTGGGCGACACCGCCCGCGCCCTCCGCTTCGCTGAGGTCGTGATCCGGCACAATCCGCGGAGCGTGGAGGGCCGCGGTCTCCAGGTCCTTAAGCAGTTCCTCGCGCTGCGCGACTCGTCGGCCCATGCGCGGTTGGTTGAAAGCCTGCCGGGAGACGTGTTCGGCGTGGCAGACAAGCCGCTGGGAAGCTCGGTCGACTCAGCCGAGCTCGGGGTGCGGGTCTGGCGCTACCGGTTGCAGGCGAGCCATTCGGAGGAGGACGTCGCTGACGCGCGGCTCCAACTTGCGTACGCGCTCGCCTTCCGGGGGCACGTCCGGGAGGCGCTCGCCGTCAGTGACACGCTGTCGGACATCATCGTGTTCACCGAGGCCGCGCTGCTGGGCTACGTGCCGGCCGAGGAAGCGGCGGCCATGTTCGGCGCCTGGCTCCGCGCGCCCTCAACCTTGAAATCGGTGCTCGCGCTCCCGTGGTGGGGCGCACGGGGGGACACAGTGGCGCTCAGCCGGTTTCTGCATCGCGCCGACAGCGCGGCTCGCGCCCAAAGCTCGCCCCGCGACTCGTTTTGGGCTCCGCCGATGGGAGCCTTCGCCCGGGCGCACCTCGCGCTCGCCCGGCATGACACGGCCGCCGCGTTGCGCCTGTACGACTCCCTCCTCGCGGCCCCCGCCCCGACGCCCTGGGTGTGCCAGAGCGATCGGCTCTTTGCCGCGCGCCTCCTCGCCGACCACGGGCGGCTCACCGAGGCGGCGCGAGTCCTCAGCGCGGCGCCCACGATGGAGGGCTACAGTTACATGCAGCGTCCGAGCGACGTGCTGTGGTACCTCGAGCGTGGCCGAGTGGCCGAGCGGCTGAACGACCGTCCTCGCGCGCTCGAGGCCTTCCGTTATGTCGCCGCCGCCTGGCGCCGCCCCGACCCCGAGCTGGAGCCCTACGCCGCCGAGGCCCGGGCGGCGCTGGGGCGGCTCAGTGCAGAGCCCAGACGGTGAGTCGGATGGCTGATTCCGTGAGCCAACTCCGGGGCGGTCTAGCCAGCCGCTACACGCTCGAGCGCGAGCTTGGCCGCGGCGGCATGGCCACGGTCTATCTCGCCCACGACCTCAAGCATGACCGCCGGGTGGCGCTCAAGGTCCTCCATCCGGAGCTCGCGGCGAGTCTGGGCCCCGAGCGCTTCCTGCGCGAGATCCGCACCGCCGCCCGGCTGCAGCACCCCCACATTCTGCCGCTGCTCGACTCAGGTGAGGCCGCCGGGCTGCTGTGGTACGCGATGCCCTACGTTGAGGGCGAGTCGCTGCGCCAGCGGCTCGTGCGGGAGCGGCAGCTCCCGCTCGAGGATGCGCTCCAGATCGCCCGCCACGTGCTGGCCGCGCTCTCCTACGCCCACAGCCACGGCGTAATCCACCGCGACATCAAGCCGGAGAACATCCTGCTCGAGGGCGACCAGGCGGTGGTGGCCGACTTTGGGATCGCGCGGGCGGTGGGCAAGGCCGGCGGCGAGCAGCTGACCGAAACCGGCCTGATCGTGGGCACCCCGGCCTACATGTCGCCTGAGCAGGCGGGCGACAGTCGTGAGCTCGATGCGCGGAGCGATCTCTACAGCTTGGGCTGCGTGCTCTACGAGATGCTGGCCGGCGAGCCGCCCTTCACTGGGCGCACGCCGCAGGCCCTCATCGCCCGGCGCCTGAGCGAGCCCCCGCTCTCGGTGCGCCGGCTGCGCGCGGCTGTGCCGGCGGCCCTGGACCAGGCGGTCGCGCGGGCCCTCGCCCGGGAGCCGGTAGACCGGTTCCCCAGTGCGACCGAGTTCGGCCGAGCACTTGAAGCGGGCGCGGCAGCCGAGCAACCCTTGCCAACGCCCACAGTGCCCGCAGCCGGCCTGAGGCGCCACCCGCGCTCACGCGTGCTCGCGCTGGGGCTCGCCTGCCTGGTGGTGCTCGCGGCCGCCGCCGCAGCGCTGCTCTGGCGCTCCCGGACCACTCCCATTGCCCTCGATGCCGACCTCGTGGCCGTGGCCCCGTTCGACGTGCTCGACCCCGGGCTCACCCTCTGGCACGAGGGCATGGTCGACGTGCTCTCGCGCGACTTGGACGGCGCGGGGCCGCTCCGCACCGTCTCGCCCACGGTGATCGTCCGCCGCTGGCGGGGGCGGGCCGACCCGAGCTCGGCCGCCGCACTGGGACGCCGGACCGGCGCCAAGCTCGCGGTCTACGGCAGCGTGGTGCGATCGGGCACCGACTCGGTGCGGCTCTCGGCCACGGTGCTGGACGTGGCGCGGGAGCGGGCCCTGGGCGAGCTCGAGGTGCGCGGCGCGGCGGGGCAGATGGACCGCCTGACCGACTCGCTCGCCGTGGGGCTCTTGCGTGAGCTCGGACGCTCGCGCCCGGTGGGCACGGTGCGGCAGACCGGGCTCGGGGCCCGCTCGCTCCCGGCACTCCGGGCTTTTCTGCAGGCCGAGCAGTACTATCGGCGAGGCTTGTGGGACTCGGCACAGGTCTACGCTGAGCAGGCGGTGGCGCTCGACACCGCGTTCGCGCTGGCCTACAGACGGTTGGCGCAGGCGAGAGGCTGGCAGCCCGGCGCCGCAGGAGGGGAGTCGCTGTCCAACGTCTACAGCATGCGGGCGGCAGCGCTCAATCACGGGCTTGCCCCGCGCGAGAGCCTGCTCGTCCTCGCCGAATCGCTCTTCCGCCCGGTATCGGCGGGCGGTTTTGGCGCGCCGGCCAACCCGGCGCTCGGCGCCCGGGGCTTGGCGACTCTCGAGGAGGCGGTGCAGCGCTACCCCGAGGACCCGGAGGCGTGGTACAACTTGGGCGAGGCGCGCCACCACTTCGGTGGCTGGCTACTACCTACCGGAGGCTGGCGGGCGGCGCTCGAGGCCTTCGAGCGCTCGATCGCGCTCGACTCCCTTTTCGCGCCAGCGTACATCCACCCGGTCGAGCTGAGCTATGGCCTGGGCGACACCGCCCGCGGCCGCCGGTTCGCGGAGGTCGTGATCCGGCACAATCCACGAAGCGTTCAATCCCGCGGCCTTCAGGCGCTCCACTCGCTGCTTTCGCTCCGCGACTCGGCCGCCCAGGCCCGGCTAATCGACACACTGCCGGGAGACCCGTTCTGGGAAGCGAACGAGCCGCTGGCGCGCTGGGCGGACTCGGCCGAACTCCCCGTGCGGGTCTGGCGCTACCGGTTGCAGGCAAGCCACTCGGACGAGGATGTCTCTGGGGCGCGGCGCCATCTCGCGTACGCGCTCGCCTTCCGGGGGCACGTCCGGGAGGCGCTCGCCGTCAGTGACACGCTGTCCGAGGTCGTATTCACCGAGGCCGCGCTGCTGGGCTACGTGCCGGCCGAGCGAGCAGCGGCCAGGTTCAGCGCCTGGCTCCGCGCACCATCGCCCTTCGAATCGGTGCTCGCGCTCGCGTGGTGGGGCGGCCGGGGGGACACCGTGGCGCTCCGCCGGTTCCTGCATCTGGCCGACAGCGCGGCGCGTGCCCAGCGCTCGCCCGCCGACTCGTTTTGGGCCCCGCCGCTGGCGGCCTTCGCCCGGGCACACCTCGCGCTCGCGCGACACGACACGGTGGCGGCGCTCCGCCGGTATGACTCGCTCCTCAGTGCCCCCGCACAGTCTCCCTGGTTGTGCCAGAGCGACCGGCTCTTTGCCGCGCGCCTCCTGGCCGACCACGGGCGTCTCAGTGGGGCGGCGCGGGCCCTCAACGCGCCGCCCACGATCGAGGGCGAGATGATGCCACGGCCGAGCGACGTCTTGTGGTACCTCGAACGCGGTCGGGTGGCCGAGCGCCTCAAGGACCGTCCTCGCGCGCTCGAGGCCTACCGCTATGTCGCTGCCGCCTGGCGGCATGCCGACCCTGAGCTCCAGCCCTATGTGACCGAGGCGCGCGCGGGGCTGGGGCGCCTCATGGCGGAGCCTCAACGGTGAGGCCCCTGGCTGAGCTCGCTGAGCGGCTGCAGGCTGCCCTGGGGACGGCGTACCGGGTCGAGCGCGAGCTCGGAGCGGGCGGCATGAGCGTCGTCTTCCTCGCGAACGAGGTAGCGCTCGGCCGCATAGTCGTCGTCAAGGTGCTCCGGCCAGAGCTCGCCGCAGGCCTGAGCACCGACCGTTTCCGCCGCGAGATCCAGCTGGTGGCGGCACTGCAGCATCCCCACATCGTACCGCTCTTCGCGGCCGGTGAAGCGGAGGGCCTCCTCTACTACACCATGCCGCTCGTGGCGGGCGAGTCGCTCCGTGCCCGCCTTCGCCGTGAGGACCGGCTTCCCATTCCCGACGCCGTCCAAGTCCTTCGAGAAGTGCTCGACGCGCTCGACCACGCGCACGCTCGAGGGATTGTGCACCGAGACATCAAGCCGGAGAACGTGCTCTTCTCGGGAACCCATGCGCTCGTCGCTGATTTCGGCGTGGCGAAGGCACTGAGCGCCGCGGCCGCTGACACGACGCTCACGGGAACCGGCTTCGCGCTCGGCACGCCGGCGTACATGGCGCCGGAGCAGGCCGCGGGCAACCAGCACATCGACCATCGGGCCGACCTGTACGCCGCGGGCGTGATGGCCTACGAAATGCTCGCGGGAACGCCACCATTCTCCGGGCCCACACCCCAGGCGCTGATCGCGGCCCACATCACCCGCGCACCCGAGCCGCTCTCCCAGTTGCGGAGCGACATTCCGCCTGCGCTCGAGGCTGCGGTCATGCGCTGCCTCGCCAAGCAGCCGGCCGACCGGTGGCAGAGCGCCGCGAAGCTCCGGCACGCGCTCGAAGCGATGCTTACGCCCACGGGCGAAACGACGGTTGCCTCCGCCACTGGCCCACCGGCTGTTTCGGCGACCGGCAGACGAAGGATGTGGCGGTGGCTCGTCCCGGTCGCGGTCGCCAGCGCCGCCGCGATCGCTGGCTCCATTACTTGGTATCGTGGCCTGCTGGGTGGCCGCTCATTGGTTGCCCAGGGAGTGCTGGCTACCCGCGAACCGATCCTGGTTGCCGATTTCGTGAACCACGCCACGGATTCGAGTCTTGGAGCGACTATCGCCGGCGCCCTGAGGGTCGACCTCGCTCAGTCCCGGGTAGTTGGGATCGCAGGCCCCGACCGGGTGCGCCAGGCGCTCGACCGCATGGGCCGTCCACGGGATGCCCCGCTCACCGATCAGCTTGCAGACGAGCTCGCGACCCGCGAGGGCATCCGGGCGGTTCTTGGAGGAGAGGTAGCTCGGTTGGGGAGCGGGTACACGCTCGCGGCCCGACTCGTTGCGCCCGGGACGGGCCAGCAGCTGGCGTCGTTCCGGGAGACGGCAGAGGACTCAACCGAGTTGATCGCCGCGCTTGGCCGACTTTCGCGGGAGATCCGCGGTCGTATCGGGGAGTCGGTGCGGGCGATCCAGGCGACGCCGCCACTCGAGCGGGTCACGACGGCGTCATTGCCAGCCCTCCGAAAGTACACCCGGGCGTTCCGGCTGATCGAAAGGGGTGGGGAGGAAGGGCTGGACCCGGTCGCACTCCTGGAAGAGGCAGTGGCGCTCGACACCGGGTTCGCCATGGCGTACCGCAAACTTGCCGTCGTGCTCAGCGGCAGCGCCCAGCAACATGATCGGGTCGTGGACGCTATCCAACGTGCGATGCGGCATCGCGATCGGTTGACGGAGCTCGAGCGCCATCTGACCACCGCCACCTACTACGACGTGATAGAGGACGATCAGCCTCGCGCCGCCGCAGCGCTGCGCGCGGCGGTCGAGGCCGACTCCACCAGCGGGATTGCCTGGCATAACCTGGCCGCAGCTTACCTGGCCCAGCGGAAGTTCGCCGAGGGGATTCAGGCAGCGCGCCGGTCGGTGGCCGCGACTCCGGATCTTGTGACCGAATACGTATGGCTCATGCGAGTGCTGATCGGGACCGGACGAGTCGACGAGGCGGCTCGGGTCCTGGACACCTTGCGCACTCGCTTCAAAGGGCAGCCGAATGACAACAGCGACGTGTCGCTGGCCGCCGCTCGGGGCCGGTTCGCCGAGGCGGAAGCAGTCGCGACGCGGCTGCTGAGCGCTGCGGGGCAGGACTGGGATCGGGCGCGCTGGCTGAAGGTGTGGCTCCTCAAGTTGGCGGCCGTCCAAGGGCGCCTGGCCGAGGCATATCGGTCCGCGGACCAGATCGTCGAGCAAGTGATTCGGCACGGGGATTCCGTCTATGCGCTTCACTTGACAGCGCAGATCGCGCAGCTGGACGTTCGGCTACGACACAATCCACTCGACGCTCGTCGCCGGCTCGACAATCGCGCGCGGTGGTACCATCTCGATCGACGGCCGCCTTCCGACGGTCCCTACATATGGTTTGCTCAGGCCTATGCGGTTGCGGGCGCCACTCGAGAAGCCCACCAGATGCTTGCCGCGATACAACGGCAGAGCTATGTGCGCGGCCGATACGATGAACGTTTGGTCTCTGGGTACATTGCAGAACACGAGCAGCGCTATGACTCGGCTCTCGCCGCTCTCCGAGCGTACCAACCGCCTGAGCTGGCCCGAGTGTTCGAGCTCGCCGGCATGAGCGATTCCGCCATCGCGTATTACCGGCGATACCTGGACGAGCCTGGCGACCCGTCCGACGGCCTTTCTCTGTTTGCGGCACAGGTGCCGGAAGCGTATGAGGCACTCGGACGCCTTTATGATGAGAAGGGCGACCGGGAACAGGCGCTCGATTTTTACGGCCGCTTCGTGGACCTCTGGAGGAACGCCGATGCCGAGCTCCAGCCGCGGGTCCGCGCGGCACGCGAGCGGATCGCCGCCCTGAGCGCGGAGCCGAGGGCGAACTAGGCTGCTGCGCCGGGCTGTCGCGGGGAGATGCCGCCTCTCGCACGCGACAACCACTATGTCCACCAGGCGTACCTTCGCGGCTGGTCCGGTGGCGGCCGGCGGTCTGGGCATACCGGATGCTGGTCCCCCATTCGGGCTATCGGGCATGACAGCAGCGCTCGATCCGCGGGATGGCGGCGTCGGGCTAGCCGCCATTCAGCCCAGTGCTCGGCAGGGCGCGGACCCGCTGCCCCGGCTGGAGGTCGTCGGGCGGATTGAGCACGACCGCTGCCCCCCGCGCGAGCCCGGCCGTGACCTCGACCCAGCTTCCGTAGTCGCGGCCCACTGTCACGGTCCTGAACTGCGCGGTCGAATCGGGGCCGACCGTGACCACCTGCGGCGGGCCGTCCCGGATCACCAGCGCCGTCGCCGGAAGCTGCAGCACCGAGGAGCTGGGCCGGACGAGCGAGAGCTGCACCTGAGCGTACGATCCCGGGAGATAGCTGCCTTTGGGATTGGCGACATCCACCTCGGCCAGCAGCGTGCGGGCCGTGGGGTCCAACGCGTTCGAGGTGCGGACCACCTGCCCCCGCAGTGTGTCCCCGGGGAGCGCGGGCACAGTGACGACGGCGGGCCTGCCCACCGCTACGCCGGCAGCGTTGTCCTCGGGCACCGTGACGTAGACTCGCAACGTGTCGATCCGTTCCAGCTGAAACAGGCTGCCGCTGGCACTGCCCTGACCCGAGGCGAGTGAGCCGTTCACCGAGCCCGCGCTACCAACCAGGTCACCCGGGTTCACGTTCCGGGCGGTGATGATGCCGTCGAACGGAGCGGCCACCCGCTCGTAGGCCTGGAGCTGGGCGAGTTGCCGCCAGTAGGCGATGTCGCTGTTCAACGTCGCCACCGCCACGTCGAAACTGTCCTGCTTCTGATCCACCTGTTCCTGCGTTACCGCGCTGTCGTTCGCTATCATCTGCTTCCAGCGCGCGAGCTCGACTGTGGCCAGCCTGAGATTGGCGCTGTCCAGCATCACCTTGGCGCGGGCCTGCTGCACCTGGTGGTCGAGATCGGGCGCGTCGATTCGGGCCAGAAGGTCGCCCTTGCGTACCCGGCTCCCGATATCCACCCGCATCTGGCCGATGTAGCCGGTCGCTCGCGCGTAGATGGGAGTGACCGCGGACGAGGCCACGCTCCCCGGAAGGGTCACGTTGGACGCAGCGGGCGCGGTATCAATCGTGGCGATGCGTACCATCGGCGGTAAGGCGTTTGCGGCGACTGCGGCCACGACCGCCTTGCGCCGGGCGAGTCGCGGCGCCACACCCACCAGTAGCGCCAGCGCGAGCACCCCGACGACGGCCACCAGGGCCCGGCGAACCCGCGCGCGGTGCGACTTGGCAGGGCCCGTAGTCCCGGGCCCGGGGCGCGCCGCGGGGGTCGCGGTCCGCTCCGGCACTGGCGTTTCGGCTGTCGTGCTCATGCGTGCCCCTCCGGGATCACGATCGGTGGCTTCGGGGGGCGGGCCCGAAGCACGCTGTAGAGGACCGGAACGACCACCAGCGTGAAGCAGGTTGCCACCAGCAGTCCGCCGATCACGGCCCGGCCCAGCGGTGCGTTCTGCTCGCCGCCCTCACCCAGGCCCAGGGACATCGGGAGCATGCCGATGATCATCGCGAGCGCCGTCATGCACACCGGCCGGAGCCGCACGCTGCCGGCGCCCAGGGCCGCCTCGATCGCCGACCGCCCCTCCGCCCGCTGCTCGTCGGCGAAGTTGATCAGGAGCACGCTGTTCGCCGTGGCCACCCCCATCGCCATGATCGCGCCCATGAGGGACGGGACGTTGAACGTCGTTTGGGTGACGAACAGCATCCACAGGATGCCGGAGAGCGCGCCCGGCAGCGCCATGACGATTACCAGCGGATCGAGCCAGGTCTGGAAGTTGATCACCAGCAACAGGTAGATCAGCACGATTGCGAACAGGACGCCGAGCCCGAGGCCCAGGAACGAGGACCGCATGCTGGCGATCTGCCCCCGCATCGTGATCGTGCTTCCCTTGGGCAGCGAGGGACGGAGACTGTCGATGATCCGGCCGACATCCGCCGCCACGCCGCCCAGGTCACGCCGGTCGGCGCTCAGGAATACGTCGTTGACGGGTACGGTGTTGTAATGATTCACCACCGCCGGAGTGATCACGCGGCGCTCCGAAGCGAGATTGGTGAACAGCTGGGGTGACGGAAGGCCCGATGCCGTCACCGGCGTGTGCGCCAGCTGTTCCAGCGAGCTCATCTTGTACTGCGGCGTCATTACGATGACGCTGTAGCTCACCCCGTTGGTCCGATCCAGCCAGTAGTTCGGGGCCGCTTGCGCGGTGCCGCTCAGGGAAATGAGCATGTTGCTGGCCACCACCTCCTGGGTGAGACCGAGCTGCTGCGCCTTGACCCGGTCCACGTCGAACATGAATTCCGGCACGTTCACCACCTGCTGGACCCGTACGTCCACCGCACCCGGGACTCGGCTGACCGCCGAGGTCAGACGACGCGCCATGGCGTGGTTCGCCGTCGCATTCTGGCCGGCGATCTGGATGTCGATCGGCGCGGGCAGACCGAGGTTGAGCACCTGATTCACGATGTCCGCCGGCATGAAGAAGAAGGTGGCATCGGGAAATTCGGCCGGCAGCGTCGCCCGGAGCCGGCGGACATAATCGAAGGTGTTGCCCCGCCGCGTGGGTGAGAGCTGGACCAGGATGTCCCCGTCGGCCGCGCTCAGGGTGGCAGCGCTGCCGATCGCCAGGTTGATCGCACTGATGCTCAAGCCCATGTTGTCGAGGACCAGGCTCAAGTCGCTGGGCGGGATGACCCGCCGGATGCTTCGCTCCACATCCGCGAAGAGCTGATTGGTTGCCTCTACCCGCGTGCCGGGCGGCGCCCGCACGTGGAGCTGGAACGCTCCTGCGTCAGCGGTGGGGAAGAAGTCCTGGCCGATGAACGGGACCAGTCCCGCCGAGAGGACCACGAACGCGAGGGCCGCAGCGAGCGCGATTCGCCGGTGATGCAGCGCGGTCTCGAGCAGCCCCCGATACGCGTTCCGGAATCGCTCGAACCCGGCCTCGAACCGCTCGTGCAATCGCCGAAACCGGCTCACCCGCGCCGGCGTGCCCTCCACCTCCGCGCCCGAGCCTTCCCCCGCCTCAGCGAACCGATGCGCCTCCGCCGCCAGGAGATAGCGCGCCATCGTGGGGACCAGCGTACGCGACAGCACGTACGAGGCAAAGACGGCGAACACGACCGCCATCGCCATCGGTCGGAAGAGCGAAGCCGCCGGCCCACTCAGGAAGAAGATCGGGACGAACACGATGCAGATCGACACGGTCGAGACGAACGCCGGAGTCGCGATCTGGGCGGCGCCGTCCATGATCGCCTGCAGGATCTCCTTCCCCTGGGCCATGTTCCGGTTCACGTTCTCGATCTCGACCGTGGCGTCGTCCACCAGAATGCCGACCGCCAGCGCCAGCCCGCCGAGCGTCATCACGTTCAGGGTCTGCCCCAGCCCCCACAGTGCGATGATCGAGCAGAGAATCGCGAGCGGGATCGACGTCGCCACGATCAGCGTGCTGCGCCAGCTCCCGACGAAGAGCAGGATCATGAGCGCGGTGAGGCAGGCGGCGATCACCGCCTCGCGGATCACTCCGGAGATCGAGGCGCGGACGAAGACCGACTGGTCGGCCAGGAGCTGAAGCTTGATGGAGGCCGGGAGCGTCGCCGCGATCTGCGGCAACATAGCCTTCACCCGGTCCACAATGGCGAGGCTCGAGGCTTGGCCGTTCTTGAGTACCGTCAGATACGTGCCCTGCCGGCCGTTGACCCGAACCACGTTGGTCTGCACCCCGCCACCCAGGCGGACCTGCGCGACGTCGCGCAGGTACACCATCGAGCCATTGACTTCCTTGATAGGCACGTCGTTGAGCTGGGCGACGACGTCCGGACTCGAGTTGAGCCGCACCTGGTACTCGCGGGGACCGAACTTCGCGGTACCGGCGGGCAGGATCACGTTCTGGGCGTTCACCGCTGCACTCACATCCGACGGCGAGATGCCCTTGGCGTAGAGGCGGACCGGGTCGAGATCGACGTTGACCTGCCGCGGGATCCCGCCGGAGGCGTAGGGAACGGTGGCTCCCTGAATCGTCGCCAGCGGCGTGCGCACGAAGTTGGACGCGTAGTCGTACAGCTGGGCCAGGGTCAGCGTCTCGCTGGCCACGCCGACCTGGATCAGCGGGACGTCGGTCGCGTTGAACCGTATGATGACGGGCGGCTGCATGCCGGGCGGGAGAGTCCGGAGGATGCTCTGCGAGATGGCGGCCAGCTGGGCGACGCCGGTCGGCAGGTCTGCGTCCGGCTGGAAGTACACCTTGACGACCGTCACGCCGATCAGCGACTGCGACTCGATGTGCTCCACATCGTTCACGGTGGTGGAATACGCCCGCTCCGTAACGGTCGCCACCCGCTGAGCGATCTCGTCGGGTGACATGCCGCTGTAGGTCCAGACCACCGTCACGACCGGAATGGGAATGTCCGGAAAGATGTCCACCGCCATCTTGGCGATCGCGACCAGGCCGGCGATGAGAACCAGGATGGCACCGGACACGAACGTGTACGGCCGCCGGAGCGCGATGCGTACCAGCCACATCATGGCTCGGCCCTACAATTCCCGCCCGAGCAGGGCTTCGAGGTTTGCGCGGGCGATCTGATAGCTGAATCGCGCGCTCACGAGGTTGAGCTCGGCCTGAATGAGCGACTGCTGCGAGGTGAGCAGCTGGAGAATGGTGGTGATCCCCGCCCGGTATTGCACCGACACGATCCGAAGATTCTCGGTGGCGACTCGCACCGCCTCCTTCTGAAGCCCCACGTTCTGCTCCGCCACGTGCAGACTTCCCAGGTACTGCCGGGCCACGGCGCCGCTCTGGCGCCGGGTATCGGCCGCGCTCACGGCGGCAACCTCGGCCGAGACGTCGGCCCGGGTGAGCGAGTCCTCCCGGACGAACCCGTTGAAGAGGGGAAGCGAGGCACCGACCTCGACCACCCAGCCCTGGCGGGGAGCGCCGGAGACGGCACCGTTGTTGGACCAGTTGTACCCCGTCGTGGCCGAGATGACGGGTGCGTACTGAGCCTTCGCGGCGCGCACCGCCGCCCTCGTGGCCGCCACCTGAGCGTCCGCCTGGTGCACCGTGGGAGCGTCGGCCAGCGCCGCCGTCACGATCGCGGTGTCGTCCAACGCGAGCGGCATCGGATCGAGATTGGCCAGCGGCTTGGCATCGACGGGCCCATCGGCTCCCACCAGGCGCCCCAGCGCCGCGCCGGCGGTGTTCAGCGTGTCCTGCGCTGCCAGGAGCTGTTGCCGGGCCTGGGTGAGCGAGAGCTCGGCCTGGAAGACGTCCACCGGCGTCACTGTGCCGGCGACCCTCTGGGCCCTCGCGTCGCTCAACCCCTTCGCATAAACGCTGACCGCATCGCGGCCCACGCGGACCAGCTCGTGACCGTAGAGGACCCCGTAGTATCCCTGCTTGGCGGTGAACCGGGTGGCAAACCGCTGGAGCACCAGTCCCGCATCGGCAGCCCGGGCCTGGGCGGCCGCCTCATGGCGCACCGCGCCCCGGTACCCGCCAGTGAAGAGCGGCAAGCTCGCGGCCACGCCCCCGCCATAGGCGCCGTGGGTCCCGCTCTGGCTGAAGCCGGTCGCGAGGCCCTGATCGCTCCGCCCGGCCAACGCGCTCGCCTCCACGATCGGCAGGTACGCACCCCAGGCGACCCGCTGGGAGGAGCGCGAGGTGCGAACCATCCCGGACGCGCTGTCATACCCTGGGCTGTGCGCCAGGGTTAACGCGATCACTCTTTCCATCGACAACCGTGGCCCCACCGGCGCTCCCGAATCGGGCTGCGCCAGGGGCACGAGAGCGGCGCCGGCGCGCGTCGTGTCCGGGCCCTGCGCCGCGACCCGGACAGGGCACCACACCGCCAGCCCGATCAGGCACAGCGCGGCGTGAACGCCGAGTCGAAGAACAGCATGAGGGTCGCGTGGCAGCCGCATCGTCCAGGGTATCAATCGCGTCTCGCTGGTGAAAATCGAGCGCCAAACGTCAATGATGGCCTCGCGCTGCGCCGCCGGCTTGCACTGAGATGCTACCCCGAACGGGGGGCCGCTGTGTCGCCTTCGCCGGATCGTTGACCGGCAGAGTGAGCGCGTCGGCGGCCAGCCAATGGGGGCCGCGAAGCCGCGGCCCCCACTGGTATTGCCGAATCAGGCAGGGCCTAACGCCTGCCGCCGCCACCATGCATCCCGCCGAAGCCGCCGCGCATCCCCCCGAACCCGCCGCGGAAGCCGCCCATGGATCGGAACGTCGCAGCGCGCTGCTCTCCGATCCCCCGCGCCTGAAACGCACGGTCGAGCCCCGGTGAGGGAGCGACGTGCTCCCAGCTGGCGCCGGAACGTTGCTCCCAACCGCCGGCCGGCGATCGCCGAATTACTTCGCCGCCGGGAGCAGCGTAGAGGTCATCCATTCCACGAGCGGGCACAGCCACATGGGGAGCGGGCGCCGCCATCCTCGGGGATGCAGGCCTGGGCTCGGGAACCGGCCGAGCCATTCCGGCTGAGACCCGCCGTCCGGCTGCCCCGATGGCCGGCGCTCGCCCGCCAAATTGAGCGGTGCGCTCGACCGTGCCAGCGCGCTCGATGGTAGTCCGGTTGTAGTTGTAGATATTCCGGACCGTTACCCGTTGACCTGCGCTGACGAACCCCGTGTGCGAGTTGTACGCCACTCCCACGCGGCCTCGCACCGGCACACCGGTCCAACCCTCGGCCCGGAGCGGCGCGCGGTTGATCACCTGACCTCCGCGCCAGCGGGCGTACACGTCCACACTGGTGCCGCCCCACCCACCGCGGCCGAACCAAGGACCGCCATGCGGGTAGCCGTGGAAATGCGGAGCCCACCACCAGGCCGATGGTCCCCACCAGGGGTGCGGTCCCCAACCCCAACCGCCCCAGGCCATCCCGATGCCCACACCCCAGCTCCAGCCGAACCCGAAACCGAAGCCCCAGCCGGTCCACGGTGTCCAGCGCACGCCGGCGCCGAACCCGTAGGTGCACGGGAAACCAAACCAGTAGCTGCCGATCCAGGGCGTGTAGTAGTAGCCTGTCCCGTAAACCACGATGCCGTCCGGGTCCAACACCGTGCCGTAGTAGCC
>JBIOTT010000259.1:0-3222 GCA_044866195.1 Gemmatimonadales bacterium | reverse complement strand
CCGAGTCCCACCAGCCAGCCCACCAGAATGGCGACCAATCCGACTTCGTACCCGGTCAGGGCCAGGATGGCGTAGTAGATCCCGGCGCCGAGCAGGGCGGCTCCGAAGCCGAGACCGGATGCCTTGAGGAACCTGGCCGTTCCGGAGCCACCCGCGAGCTCCGCCTCGAGCCGTCCCTTGCAGGCCGAGCAGACCACGCTACCGCCGAGCTCGTAGTAGGCAGTCCCGATGGGCGCGCTGCACTGGCTGCAGGCCGGTGGCGCAGCGGTCTCGGCCGGAGCTGCGTCATCGAAGCGCAGCGGTGTGGGCGAGCTCGTGCCTTCGGGGGGCATGGGGTCCTCGTGGGCCGGGGAAGCTGATTGACTCGGAATCGGCCGCGAGAGCGGGGCAGCAAGCGTGCCAGCTGCGATGCATTGACCGTTCGCGCGACGGGGCTTGGGGTTAGCGCTTGCCCGCCGGCAGTCCGGGCGCCCCGATGGGCGCAGGACCCCATGGGGACCGATGCCGGCCCCTGCGATTTGCCACTTCGGTCGTGAGATCGGGCACGCCCCGATCGTTAGCTCCGCCTTATGTTCGGCGTTTGGGATCAACGCCCGCCGCAGGACGCCCCCGATCAGGTCGTAAGGTCGTAAGGAGGTATCGATGCTCGAGACCGCTGTTGCCCCTCCCCCTGCGTCGGTCGCGCCGACGCTCGATGTCACCCTTCGAATCAACGGGAAGCCGCACGCGCTCTCGGTCGAGCCGCGCGTCACCCTGCTGGATCTCTTGCGGGAGCGGCTGCAACTCACCGGAACCAAGAAGGGCTGCAATTATGGCGAGTGCGGCGCCTGCACCGTCCATCTGGACGGTCGCCGGGTCAACGCCTGCATGGTGCTGGCGGTGCAGGCCGATGGCCGCGAGGTCACCACGATCGAAGGGCTGGCTCAGGGTGACGTACTGCACCCGGTGCAGCAGGCCTTCATCGACCACGACGGCTTCCAGTGCGGCTTCTGCACGCCGGGTCAGATCATGTCGGCGGTGGCATGCATCGCCGAAGGCCACGCCGGCAGCGAGGCGGAGATCCGCGAGTGGATGAGCGGCAACCTGTGCCGCTGTTCGGCCTATCCCCAGATCGTCGACGCAGTCAGGGCCGCCGCTGCCGCCACCCGGAGGACCGGCTGATGCATCCGTTTGCGTATGCGCGCCCCACCCGGGCGGAGGAAGCGATCGCGGCCGGGGCCGATCCGCACGCGATGTTTCTGGCGGGCGGCACCGAGCTGCTCAACTGGATGCGGCTGGGCGTCGTTGCGCCCGAGCGGGTGATCGACATCTCGCGGATCGGCGAGCTCGAGCGGATCGAGTCGCTGCCGGGCGGTGGGCTGCGAATCGGAGCGCTGGTCAAGCTCAACGACGCAGCTCAGCATCCCATCGTGGTCCGCGACTATCCGGTGCTGTCGCAGTCCATTCTCAAGGCCGCCTCGGCTCAGCTGCGCAACCTGGCGACCATCGGCGGCAACCCCTTGCAGCGCACCCGCTGCCAATACTTCCGCGCCGAAGAGACCCTGCCCTGCAACAAGCGAGTGCCCGGTTCCGGCTGCTCGGCGCTGCATGGGCTGAACCAGAAGCACGCCATCTTCGGGTGGACCGATGACTGCGTCGCGGTGCAGCCGTCGGATCCCGCCGTCGCGCTGGCCGCCCTGGACGCCGTCATCGTGACCCAGGCCGACGGCGGTGGTCGCCGCATCCCTGCGCGCGAGTTCCATACCTTGCCGGCGGACGGCCCCGAGCGCGACAACGTGCTGCGCCATGGCGAGCTGATCGCCGCCATCGAGCTGCCGGGTCCCGCCCCGCACTCGGCCTATCTGAAGATCCGGGAGCGCGAGTCTTACGAATACGCCACGGTGTCGGCCGCGGCCGTGGTGGAGCTGGCCGGCGAGGTTATCCGGCGCGCCCGCATCGCCCTCGGCTCGGTGGCGCATCGGCCCTGGCGGCTCGACGAGGCGGAACGGCGGCTGATCGGCATGCGCCGGGGTTCCACCGAGGTTGGGACCGCCATCGACGCGGCCTTTGCCGACGCACGGCCGCTCAGCCAGAACGCATACAAAATTCCGCTCGCTCGCAACGCGGCGTTGCGGGCTCTTGAGACCGCGGCGAGGCTCCCATGACTATCGGCCAGCCTATTCCCCGACCCGACGGCCGCGCCAAGGTCACCGGCCGTGCCAAGTATGCCGCCGATCAGTGGGTCTCCGGCGCGCTCCATGGCGTCTATGTCGGCGCCTCCATTCCCGCGGGGCGGATCACCTCCATCGACGCGTCGCACGCGCTGACCGCGCCCGGCGTGGTGCGGGTGTTGACCGCGCAAGACCTGCCCCGGCTCGAGTTGGCGCCGGTGCCGCCGCTCGCCTCTTCGTTCATGCCGATGCAGAGCGACGAGATCCGCTACGAGGGCCAGCCGGTCGCCATCGTCATCGGCGAGACCCTGGAAGCAGCCCAGCACGGCGCTCGGCTGGTGGACCTGCAGTACCAGCAATCGCCGTTTCGGGCCGACGGTCGGGGCGAGATCGAGGTGCCTTCGCCCACCAGCGGCTATGTCGCCTTCATGGAGGGAAGCGAGTTCAAGAAGGGAGACGCCGAGGCCGGGCTGGCAGTGGCGGCGCATCGCCACGAGGCGGTCTACACTCAGCCGTCCCGCCACAACAACCCGATGGAGCCCTCGGCGACGCTGGCGCGCTGGGAGGGCGACCAGCTCACGGTGTTCGACGCGGTGCAGCACGGCTACAGCGCCCAGCTCGTGCTCGCGACCGCGTTCGGGATCGACCCGGCCAAGGTGCGGGTGATCTGCCCTCACACCGGCGGCGGGTTCGGATCCAAGGGCTACGTCTGGCCTCACGAGATCCTGGCGGCGGCGGCGGCCAAGGTAATCGGGCGGCCGGTCAAGCTGGTCCTCACCCGGGCGCAGATGTACGCCAACGTGGGATACCAGCCGCGCATGACGCAGACCATGCGGCTCGGCGTCGAGCCGGGGGGACGGCTCACCGGTCTCACCCACGACGTGGTCGGTCTGACCGGCATGTCGGACGACTTCATGGACCCGGCGACCGAGGCCTCGAAGGGACTCTACGCAGTGCCCGCCATGCGGCTGTCGCAATGGATCCAGCGGGCCCATGTCAACCTGCCCACAGCGATGCGCGCGCCGGTCGAGGGGCCGGGCACCTGGGCGCTCGAGAGCGCGATGGACGAGCT
>JBIOTT010000258.1:0-3399 GCA_044866195.1 Gemmatimonadales bacterium | reverse complement strand
ATGCGACGGCCCATGAACCGCTTGATCGAGAAGATGGTCTGCTTGGGATTGGTGACTGCCTGGCGCTTTGCCACTTGGCCGACCAGGCGCTCGCCGTCCTTGGTGAAGGCGACCACGGACGGTGTCGTCCGTCCGCCCTCGGCGTTGGGAATGACGACCGGGTCGCCACCCTCCATCACCGCGACGACCGAGTTGGTCGTGCCCAGGTCGATACCGATAATCTTCGACGCCATGCTTGCTGCTCCGTTTCCGTTGAGATTCTGGGTCGCCCCTCGGGTTGTTGGTAGCTCCCATAGGGCGAGACGGTGGGGCCAGGGGCAAGTGGCGTACCCAGGAAATCTGCCGTTTTGGCAGCAAAATGGCAGTCGGTCAGCTGCCCGGCATGCCCACGGAGCCACTCTGATCCGCTGTGCGCAGCCCCGGCGTTGCGGCAGACCCGCAAGCATATAATTCCAGCATGTTCCCCTACCGTGACGACAACCCGACCCTTCGCACGCCCGTAGTCACGGTGGGGCTGATCCTACTCAACGCGGCGGTCTGGGTTTTAGTGCAGGGCATGGGCGCGCCCCAGGCACTGGCGCAGTCCGTTTGCCAGCTGGGGCTGATTCCCGGCGAGTTCCTTCACCGCCTCCCGGTTGGCACCGAGGTCCGGCTGGGTCCCTATACCAGCTGCATGCTCGGGTACGGGCCAGTCTGGCTCACTCCTCTGTCCTCGATGTTCCTGCATGGTGGCTGGTTTCACCTCATCGGCAACATGTGGTTCCTCTGGCTGTTCGGAAACAACGTGGAGGACTCGATGGGGCGGGGCCGCTACGCGACGTTTTACCTGCTCTGCGGCTTGGCGGCCGCCGCCACCCAGACCCTGTTGCGGCCGGACAGCCCGGTGCCCATGGTGGGCGCGTCCGGCGCGATCAGCGGGGTTATGGGCGCCTACGTGATTCTCTACCCCAGAGTGCAGGTGCACATGCTGGTGGTGCTGGTGGTGTTCGTCACCCGCATCGTCGTGCCCGCGTACCTCATGCTGGGATACTGGTTTCTCCTGCAGTTGCTCGGCGGCACCACCTCGCTCAGGGCGGAGGGCGGGGTGGCATTCTGGGCCCATGTGGGCGGGTTCGTCGCGGGTGCCTCCCTGGTGCCGCTGTTCCGCGACGCCGATCTCGTCGCGCAGCACCGACGGCTCGCCCGGACCTACGCCGGGGCCTGGTGAGCTCCCGTCTGCCTGCTTGGCTCGACGCGCGTACCGGAGCTCGCCCCGGGATCGCGCATCTGCTGGATTTCACGCTGCTCAAACCGGAGGCGACGCGGGACGATATCCTGCGGCTGTGCGACGAGGCGGTGGCTGCGGCCACCTGGGCCGTGTGTGTCAATGGGGCCTGGGTGGCAACCTGCGTCGAGCGCCTTCGTGGCAGTGGGGTACGGATCGCTGCCGTGGTGGGGTTCCCGCTCGGCGCGGCAAGCGCCGCCGCCAAGGCAGCGGAGGCGGCTCTGGCAGTGGCGGACGGGGCCGCAGAGCTCGACATGGTGCTGCCGCTTGGCCGGGCGAAGGCCGGCGACTGGCCCGCCGTCGCTGACGATGTGGCGGTGGTCGTCGGCGCTGCGCAGGGGACGCTGGTCAAGACCATCGTCGAGAGCGCGGTGCTCGGATCGGAGGAGCTCATGCTGGCATGCCGAGCGGTCGTGGCGGGGGGAGCCGGTTTCGTGAAGACGTCGACCGGCTTCCATCCTGCCGGTGGCGCGACGGTCGAAGCCGTGCGTCACATGCGCGGCGTTGTCGGACCCGCGATCGGGGTCAAGGCCTCAGGCGGCATCCGGACCGGGGACCAGGCGTTGGCCATGATCGCCGCCGGCGCGAACCGGATCGGGTTGTCGAGCCTGGCCGGGCTTCGCGGAATCGTGGGGCCCGGTGCGCCGCCGCTGCTCGAGCTCGTGCGGGGGCATCTGAGCGGCATGCCCGGATGACCGACCGCGTCTTCCTGAATGGGGAGGTCATCTCCCGGTCTCGCGCGATGGTTTCGATCGACGACCGGGCCTTTCTCTTCGGCGACGCCGTCTACGAAGTCATCCGGGCTGTCGGGGGGCGATTCGTCGAGGCCGAGCGTCATCTCGAGCGGCTGGCTCGGAGCCTTCGCGCGGTTTCGCTGCCACGGCCGGCCCAGGATCTGCTCGGCATCGCGACTCAGCTGCTGCAGGAGAATGGTCTCGACCAGCAAGAGGCCCTCATTTACCTCCAGGTGAGCCGCGGCGCCGCCCGGCGCCAGCATGCCTTCCCTCCGGGGGTTGTGGCGCCGACCGTGCTCATGACGGTCACGCCGTTCGTACCTCGGCCAGAGCTCACCGAACGCGGGGTCAGTGCGATCACCCAGCCAGACCTGCGCTGGTCGCGCTGCGATGTGAAGTCGGTCAACCTGCTCCCCAACGTGCTCGCGGCTCAAAAGGCGAGCGAGGCCGGCGCGTTCGAGGCGATTCTGCTGCGCGACCGCGTGGTGACAGAGGCGACCCGCAGCAACGTGTTCGCCGTGGTTAAGGGACTCCTGCGCACCCATCCGACCGGTCCCTTCATCCTGCCCGGCGTGACCCGAGAGGTGGTGCTCGAGCTGGCTCAGGAAGCCGGGGTGGGGGTTCGGGAGGACGCCATCGGGGCTGCCGAGCTGGCGGGTGCGGCGGAGGTCTTCGTGACGGGAACGACGTCCGACGTCATGCCGGTGGTAGCCATCGATGGTCGGGCGGTCGGCAGCGGGGAACCCGGCCCGGTGACGCGGCGGCTCGGTGCCCTGCTGGCGCAGCGGATTGGTTCCGCTCCAGACTAGGCCGGGTAGGCCCGCGCCCGGGTCACTTCGACGGCAATCCGGCAGCCCGGCTCGATACCGCGAAGCAAGCTGCTCCGGCGGGGAAAGTGGGCGAAGATGGGACTCCCACCGTCGATCGTCGCTTCGACCTTGACCCGGTCACCCAACGCCTGGACCCGGTGGACTGTCGCCACTCCGTTGGGCGAGCGCCAGAACTTGAGGTCGTAGGACCGGACCACCACCCTGACCCGACTCCCGTCCGCGGCGTTCTCCACCGGGATGGCGAGCGCGCCGATGGCCGCGTGGCCGCCACCGGCTACCCCATCCAGCACGTTGACCTCGCCGACGAATCGCGCCACGAACTCGGTGGCGGGCTCGTCCATGATCTCGAGCGCGCTGCCGGCCTGTTCCAGCCGGCCCCGGTTGATCACCAGCACCCGGTCGGCGATGGCGAAGGCCTCTTCCTGATCATGGGTGACGAAAATGCTGGTCACGTGCATCTCGTCGTGCAGCCGCCGGAGCCATTGCCGGAGCTCCTGGCGGACCTTGGCGTCTACCGCGGCGAAGGGCTCGTCCAGCAGCAGCAGACGGGGGCGGGGCGCGAGAGCGCGGG
>JBIOTT010000257.1:0-7103 GCA_044866195.1 Gemmatimonadales bacterium | reverse complement strand
GGGTTCGCCACTCCCCCCACCGTGTCCGGAAGATCAGGTGCTCGCCGTGGGCCCGGGCGATCGCTTTCGCCTCCGCGTCGCTCAGGGTGACTCCGTAGGCGCAACAGGCGGACCCGTGCGGGCAAGGGAAGCAGGGCAGCCGAGGGAATCCGGACCCGCTCATCTGCGGGTCGGGGCCAGCGCCTGCGCCAGGGCTCGCCCATCGAGCCGCTCGCTGGGGCGGACGCCGAGGACCTTGGCAAGTGTGGGTGCGATATCGGTTGTGCTCACCGGCTCGACGAAGTGGCGAGCAACGAAGCCCGGCCCGAGAAACGCAACCGGCACCCATTGGTCGTCGAGATTGGTGGTCCCGTGCTCGGCGATGACCCGCCCGGGCGACCACACGAACCCGGGCTTGACGGTGGCGCACAGGACCCACCCCATGTCGTCGGGGATGGTCCGACGCCAGAGCACCGCACCGGTGTCGGTGGCAGCCGCGCGCTTGAGGGTCTTGGGCGTGTACACCCGCGCCACGCCCGGCACGCCGGCCACCTTCGCAGCAAGCGCTGCGGTCACACTGTCCAGGTTGACCCCGCGGGCCCGAACCCGGCGCACATCGCCGAACAGGAGCCCGGCCTCGAAGCCGAACGAGGGGTCGCCCGCCGCGAGCTGAGCCGCCTCGGTCAGGACGTCGGTCGGCCAGACCCGGCCGGCCGACCGCCCCCGCGCGGTGGCCAGCTCGGGCAGCGAGGTAATGCCGTGATCACCGGTGAGGGCCCAAACTGTCGCTTGGGGCGGCACCAGAACTCCGAGCGAGTCCATGAAGCGACCGAGCCAGCGGTCCACCCGCAGCACCTGGTCATGCAGCTCCCGCGAGTCGGGCCCGTAGGCGTGCCCGACGGCATCGGTGGTCGACAGTGACACCACCAGGAGATCAGTTGCCGGCCCGCGCCCCAGTCGCAGCCGCTCGACGCCCCGCAGGGCGAATGCGAGCGTGAGCGAATCCATGACGGGGAAGCCGGCGATCTGCAGCACGGCCGCGTCGATGTTCGCCGACAGCTGATGGGGGAAGGTCACCGCTCCACCCCCGGCCTCGAACTGCACCGTGTCGGGTTCGGGATAGGCGGAGTCCGGCAACAGCAGGGACCAGTTCGAGCCGGCAAGCGTGCGGACCGGATCGCTGGCGTTGAACTCGCGGACCCATCCGGGCAAGGTGTCTTCGGTCCGGTACCAGGTGCTGGTGGTGAAGATCCCGTGATCGAACCAGTACACCTCGCCGCGGCTTCGGCCTACCGGCAGAATGGCCCCCCGGTCCTTGCGCGACACCGAGAGCACCCGCGAGGCCGAGTCGGAGGCGCGAAGCCAGTCGTAGAGCGTCGTTCCGTGGAACCGCCGGGGCGATGCCCCCTGCCCCATGTCCTTGAGCTCGAGCAGTGGAGTCGAAGGATCGGAGACGCCAAGCGGGTTGGTGACGATGCCGGTGTGAGCAGGCCAGCGGCCCGAGAGCATGGTGGAGTGACCGGGCGCCGTCTCGGTGATGGCGTGGTCCTGGCGCCCCTGCTCGAAAAAGGCGCCCTCACGCCAGAATCGCGCGAACCCGCCGGACAGCTGCCGCTCGAACCGGGTGAAGTAGTCTCCGCGAAGCTGGTCGACCGCGATGAGCACCACCAGCCGTGGGCGGGGCGCATCGGCGAGCGGACTGCCATTAGGAAGCGCGAGCGCAGCGGCGAGCGCCGCGCGAAGAAAAGGCATACGCCAAGTTAGCGGCACCCGGGCCACCGCGGCAGCGGCGCTGGCGCGTCAGGCGGTGGGACGGATCTCCTGCTCGAGCCGAGTGCGGGCGAGGGCGGACTCGCTGCGGATCGCGTCGAGCAGCAGCTCGGCACCCTCGAGCGAGCCGGCCTTGCCGGCCGCCTCCAGCCGGCTCACATCCAGCACGGTGTTCATGGGCTCGGTGACGTTGGCGACGGTCACCAGCGCCTGGGTGATGAGGTCCTGCTCCCGCGCGTCGGCTCGCTCCTCCGCGAGAAGCCGCAGCAGCTCGAGGTAGGTCTGCACTCCGGCGAGAGGCGACCGGAGGTTGCGAATGCGGAGCAACAGGTCGGCGTCGTCCACCGGCCCGGGGATGAAGTCGTTGGCGCCGGCGCGCAATGCCATTGAGCCTCGCCTCGCGATCGTCCAGGGAGGTGAGCAGCAGGACCGGGATCGGGGCGGTGCGCGGGTCGGCTTCAGCCGACCGCAGATCTCGAAACCGTCCAGACCCGGCAGCAGCACGTCGAGCAGGATGACGTTAGGCTGCTGGCTACCTGCAACCAGCAGACCGCGCTCGCCGTCGGCCACGAGCACGCAGCCCGTGAGCCGCGGAGTGGAGGAGCGCGAAGCGGTCATAGGCGGACGAGGTGGGTCACCCAACCCAGCGGCTCGGCCCGGAAGAGCAGCAGCCGGCCCTCGTCCGCCAAGGGCACCTCGACAGCCCCCCGCTCATCTGCCCGCACTCGCCAGCCGCGCCGCCGAGGCCGGCCGAACCGCCAGCGGCCTTCGACCGCTTTGGGGCGCGCGTTGTAGCATCGGAGCACGACTCCGTCCGGGCTCTCCTCGGCTGGCTTGATGGCCGAGCAGACCAGCCCCTCTCCCTCGAGGGCGATGCTGTCGTCCGAGGGAGCGAGGTCCGCGGCGTCCGGAAGCCAGAAGGCCTGAACCGGGAGGAACGCCTCTTCCCAGAGCTCGAGCACCCGGTCCGGGCGGTCGAGCGCCGGTTCCGGCACCGGGACCAGCGCGAGCTCCACGACCTGCCGGCCGTTGCACTGCGCCAGAGGGGTGGGCTCGGCCCACGCCGCGTGTCCCGGGCGAGTCGGCAGATCGCCGCGGGAAAGCTGGCCGACCGCGCGCAGCAAGGTGAGCAGGAGGTCGCCCTCCGCGGTCCATTCCATCTCGCCGAAGCCGGGCAGGAGGACCGCCAGCCCCCGCCGGCCGCGCGCCGCCACGGCGTAGCGGTGTACCGGAACGGTGGGCACCGGGATCTCGTCCGGGTAGTCGCGCGGATCGAAGCGCACCGGCGTTCGCCGCAAGGCACCGAACTGGGCCCCCGTGACCAGCTCCGCCCCTGCCAGTCCGGTCGAGAAGCGGGCCCGCAGCCGGTGGTCGGTAGCATTGTTTTCGAGCTCGAGCCGGCAGTGGATCACCCGGCTGCCGGCGTGGAGCCTCAGTACCAGACGGGCACCGATCCGGCCGCTGTCCACGCTCCAGCGGCCCTCGATCACGCCCACGAGCGGCCCGGCCGCGAGGATCCGGGTGCGCACCCGCCCGGTGCTTCGAAGCCAGCGCCGGGGTCGCGCAGAACAGAAGGTGTAGGTATCGCCGGCATCGGCCTCGTCCTCGAGCCGGAGCAGGTCGTCGTAGCGCTCGCCCGACTGGCGATCCACTACCTCGACGACTCCCCCCAACCCGATGGACAGCTCGATCTGCTCGTTGGCAAGCCGAGACCCGCGCACCCGGACGGGGCCGGACGGCGCGGTGCCGGCGCTCGCGGGCGCGAGCACTGCGAACCCGAGGGGCGCGAGGTCGTCGACCAGCAAGGCTACCCGCACTGCGTCCACCTCGTCCTGGTCGGGATAGTGCCGATCCGCATCGAGCCGCCGCTGCGCGATCCTGCGGCCGACCGGCTGCACGGCGCGTGGCTGACCAGCTGGCCCGATCAAGGCGAACGGACGGGCGCCGCTGCCTCGGCGAGGCTCGCGTCCGCCAGGCGGTCCCACCAGAATATCGCGCCGGAACCAGCTGGTGTCCGCCAGGACAACGCCGCTCCGGACGCGAGGAACCGGATTCCAGAGCACCAGCCGTGGGCTCACCGCCGGCATCGAATCGCGCGCGCGATCGGGCAGATGGCCCACCAGGTGCTGGACCCCCCGCCGCACCACCTCACGGGCGATCGACTCGACCTCGCTGAAGCGGGTCTCCAGGTCCCGTGCCACAACGTCGCTGGTGCAGCCGCAAATCGTGTCGTGGAAATGGCCGGCAACCAGTCCTCGCCAGGCCAGGCCGAGCAGTTCCCGGAGCCCGGCCACTGGAGCGGCCAACGCGGCGAGTGGTTCGGCGACCCGCTCCAACACAAGCTCGAGTCCGTCGTTTCGGCGCTTGAGCGGGGCACGGGTTGCGTGGACCCCTTGAAGGTTCCAGGTGTACCCGTACGACCAGCGCAGCTCTCCGGTGACGACGGGCAGAGCGCCCGCGCCTTCCCGCGCCAGGCGCAGGAACTCGTCCAGGCGCGAGACTCGCACCTCGTGCTCCGGCTCGAGCGCCGCCACCTGGTCGCGCAGCCGTCCAACCGCCGGGTGCGCCCAGTGGTGATCGGCGCCGAGAAAGACAGCTACATGTGCGCTCGCGGCACGGGCCACCAGGCCAGGCCGGACAGCGCGCCACGCCCGCGCGGTCGTGGCTTCATCCGCGAAAAGCGACGACCCGACCTCGTAACCGGGCGGTGGCAGATGGTAGAGTAGCAGCTCGCCGCCGGCGGGCCCGCGCCAGCGCACCAGATCCACACCCCCGGTGGCCGTGGCATCGAGCCCCCGCCAGAGCACGCCCACAGGAAGAGCGAACTCACGGGCCAGATCCGGCAGCATGGCCGGATGACCGAACGCGTCGGGGGAATAGAGCACGTCGGATCGCCCGCCGGCCCGCTCGGCCTCGGCGCGGCCCAGCAGAAGATTGCGGACCAGCGATTCCCCGGAGGGGATCTGTTCGTCCGCCAACACGTACCAGGGCCCGATCTGGAGGCGCCCGGCGCGGACCAGCGCTTCGATTCTCGCAGCCGCGTCCGGGCGGACCGCCAGGTAGTCAGCCAGCAGAATCGCCTGGCCATCCAGCAGAAACGTCCGGAGCCCGACATCCTGCTCGAGCCGGGCAACCAGATCGTCGATCATCAGCACGAGGCGCGCTCCGAAGCCCGCGCGCGAGAGGTACCACTCCCGATCCCAGTGCGTGTGCGGGATCAGGTGAAAGACGAGGCGGGTCACCGGCTCGGTCGGGTCAGCTGTAGTTGGTGAAAGGCTCGAGGAGGAGCCTGAGATTCAGGGGTTTGTAGCGGAAGACGTGGGTGAGCCGGACTTCGGCCTCGCCGACCTGCTCGACCCGGGTCTCTACCAGCTCCAGATCGACGCTCTCGCCCAAGCCCAGGCCGTTGAGCCGCTCGGCCTCGGCCCGGCAGACGTCGCCCGGAGTCGGGCGACTCGCGGGATACGCGTCTTCATGGTGGGCGACGAGCGCGCGCCAATGATCGTCACCAGCCCGCTCGACAGATGCCCGGATGGCTTCGCGCGTGAATGCCATCGGAGGCGGGCTTCAGTGGATGCGGGGCGGCTTGAGCGCGAGCCGGACGAACAGCAGCCCACCCACGATCGCGCCTACCAGCGCCCAGTTGACGGAGCTAGCTAACGCGTTGACCTGACCCGCCAAGGAGCCCAACGCATTGTGCCCGATCAGCAGAGCGTATTCGACCATGGTGCCTCCGGGAAGCGCGAGCGGGTTTTGCCCGCGTGTAACAGGGTACGCAGTCGGTCGCGGCGGGTCAATTGCAACGTAACCTGTCAAGCCCATTTTACCGGTTATATTCGAACCGAATCCCGACGGAGCCGCCATGACGAGCGAGCCCACCCATCATCCGCCTTTCGAGTGGATCGGCGGACGAACGTGTCTCGATTTTGCGAACACGGTGACCTGGCGCGGGTCGGAGCGCCCCAATGAGCGGCTGGGGAGCTACGGCGACCTGCTGGAATGGGCCGGGGCGAGCGATATCCTCGACGAGACCGCGGTGCGGCGGCTTCGCCGGGTGGCGCGCGCGGCGCCGGCGGCGGCGGAGTCTGCGCTGCAAAGCGCTCGCGCACTGCGAGAAGCCATCCACGAGGTGTTCCTGGCCCGGGCCGAATCACGGCCAGCGGCGGCGGGCGCGCCGGCGACCCTCAACCGCTTTCTCGGCCAGGCGTTGGGCCGGCTGCGGCTACAGGTGGAGGGGGACGGTTGCTCGTGGACCTTCACCGAAGCAGGCGACGAGCTCGATCGGATGCTCTGGCCGGTGGCGTGGTCGGCCGCCAGCCTGCTGACCTCGGACGACATTGGACTGGTCCGCCATTGCGCGGCCGAGCGTTGCGGGTGGCTGTTTGTGGACCGAAGCCGGAACCGCTCCCGCCGGTGGTGCAACATGAAGGCATGCGGGAACAGCGCGAAGGCGCGGCGGCACTACGCGCGGACGCGGCGGCTCAAGAAGGCGGGCTGACTCTGAAAGGGCCAGCTGTTAGAGCAGCCGGCGGGTAGCTGCCCGGAAGCGGCCGGGATCCAGCATCTTCCCGACCGAGCTGGCAGGCACTGCCATCCGTCCGTCCGGCCCCATCACCAGCTTGATGACATCGACGTTCCGGCCGTACCAGCGGGTGCTGGGCTCGAGGTCGGAGGGATAGACGAAGCCCGGGAGCGCGGCCACTGCGAGGTCGGCCTGGCTGCCGATGCCCGATTCGGGCATGGTGCCCGCCCACAGCGCCGCGCCGTACGCGATCGCCTGGCGGTAGACCCGAAGCGCCTCGGTCAGGCCTCCCACCCGGTGCACCTTCAGGTTCCAGACCTTGGGCCCCTCGAGCTCGACCACCTGCCGGGCCCAACCGGCATCGTGCAACGTCTCATCCAGGCAGACGGGCGTCCGGAGCATGCGGGTCAGCCGGGCATGGCCGACCAGCTCGTCCGGGCCGAGCGGCTGCTCGATGTAGAGCAGTCCCAGCTGGTCGAGCGCGCGCAGGTTGGTCTCGTGCGCCGCCCACTCGTACGCGCCATTGGCATCGACCGTGAGGGGGACCTCGGTGCCCGTGAGCGCGTCCCGCGCTGCACGGGTGGGGGCTTCATCCCAGCCGGGGGCGACCTTGATCTTCACCCGGCGGTATCCCTCCCGAAGCGCTTCCTCCACCGAGCGGGCCAGGGTCTCGGGACGGCGGTCTTCCGGGATTCCAAGCGCGATGCCGCAAGCGATGGATGCGGCAGGGGTGGCGCCGGCCCGCTCCGCCACGAGCGCTGCCAGCCCGGTGTGGCGGCGGTCGGCCTCGAGGTCCCAGGCCGCGGTCTCGAGTCCGGCGCGGGCGAAGCGG
>JBIOTT010000256.1:0-5926 GCA_044866195.1 Gemmatimonadales bacterium | reverse complement strand
GGGATCGTGCTGGCGTTGGCGCTGGCGGTCGGGCTGGGCTCGAAGGATCTCGTGAGCCGCTCGCTCGAGCGGCAGGCGGACAAGGTGGCCACGCCGGAGGAGGCGCCCGAGCCTTTCCGCCATGTCTGATCGACCGGTTTACGACAGCAGCCCCAGCCGCCAGCCGAAAAGTCGCTCGGGATCGATCCAGGAGAGCATACGACCGAACCAGGGCTCGGGCGCGAGCAGTGGCAGCCGGTCGGCGCTTCGCGTCAGGTCGGACGTCGTCAGCAGGAACGCAGAGGGCGACTCGCCATAGCGCGCAATCCGCCCAGCGAACCAGCTCGACGCACCAGCGGGCTCGGCCAGCACCACTGGCGTTCCCGCGAAGCCGGCGAGCCGAGCTCCGAGACCGCCATGGTCCGCGAGAAGTGGCTTTGACCATCCATACGCGTGCCGGAAGAGGCCGGCCGTCTCTTCGATCGAACGCACGCCGACGACCACGCCGGCCACGCCCCCGAGCTCGCTCCCGGCGACACTCGCCGAAGGGCAGACCCGCAGCGTCCTGGGAGTGCGGTCGCAGATGACGAACGGGAGGGTGGCGCCGGGCGGCGCATCGCCTGGAAACAGCAGCTCCCAGCCGAGCACGGTGCCGTCGGGCCGCGCCCGGGTCATGGGGACCGGACCCTGTGCCGCGACGCCGGCGCCGGCAAGGCGCTCCCGCTCCCGGGCGAGATCGTTAAGCTCGACCGCCCACGCAGCCGGCCCGGCGGTGTTCCTGATCTGCGCGTCCCATAGCGGCGACGTGGTGCCCGGCTCGAGTGTCGAGATCAGCTCGACATAGGAGCCGTCGTCGAAACCCAGCAGGGCCATATGAGTGGCACCGTTCGAGTGCGGGCCGCCGTAGTCCGTCGCCAGCCCGAGCTCGGCAAACCGGCGGCGGACGGGCTCCAGCTCAGACGCAGCCAACGTGACGTGGTCGACCTTCAGCGCGACCCCTCTCACTTCTCACCTCTCACCGGTACAGCCAGCCCGCACCAGTGTTGAACAGCACCACCCGATCGCTCCGGCCCAGCCGGCCCGACGCGCGCAGCACGGCCGCTCCGGCAAACGTGGCTCCGCCTTCCGGCGCGAGGTCCACACCCTCCCGTCGCGATACCACCCTGGCCTGCTCCGCCAGCTCCTCGTCGCTCACCGCGACCGCCCCGCCCTGGGTCTCTCGAATGGCGCGCAACATCAGGGCGCCGCCCAGCGGATTGGGAACTCGCAGCCCGCTGGCGATGGTCCAGGGATCCGGCCAGGCCTCGCAACGCTCTGCGCGGCTCTCGACCGCCCGGACGACTGGCGCGCACCCGCTTGCCTGCACGGCGAACAGCCGGGGAAGCTTGCCCCTCACCCACCCGGCGGCGAGCAGCTGCTGAAACGCGAGCCACATCCCGATGAGACCGGTGCCACCGCCGGCGGGATAGACAATCGCATCCGGCAGGCTCCAGCTGAGCTGCTCGGCGATCTCGAGTCCAAGGGTCTTTTTGCCTTCGATGCGATAGGGCTCGCGCAGGGTGGACACGTCGAACGCGCCGGTCTGCATCGAATGACTGCGCGCGGCTCGGCCGCAGTCGCCGATGTGGCCGTCGATGAGCCTGAGTTCCCCGCCGAAGACCTCGATCTGCGAAAGGATCGTCCTCGGTGTCGTGGTTGGAGCGAAGATCGTCGCCTGGCGGCCGGCCCGTGCCGCGTACGCAGCGAGGGCGATCCCCGCGTTTCCCGCAGTGGGGATGACGAACGCCTTGGCGCCCGCCGTGACTGCCCGCGTCACGGCCATCGCCAGTCCCCGCGCCTTGAACGAGCCGGTGGGATTGGTGCTCTCGTCCTTGAGCCATACCCGATCCAGGCCGAGGTCGCCTGCCGTACGGGTGAGCTCGAGGAGCGGCGTGCCCCCTTCGCCCAGCGTCACCGGAGGCTCGCCCGGAAGCAGCGGCAGGAAACGGCGGTAACGCCACATACCTCGGAGCGGTACTTCGGGGCCATAGGGGTCCTGCCCCAGCTGGACCCGACGCTCGACCGGGTGACGCCGCTCCGGGTAGCGCACCAGCCAGGGCTGCCCGCAGTCGGGGCAGACGGTCGGCAAGCCGTACGGGTCGCTGGCCCTGGAGCACCCGGAGCATTCCAAGACCCAATCCGGTGCGGCGGGCGCCGGCTCCGGCGGGCTGGGCGCGCCTTCGGGACTGGTCATCGGGCGAGTCGTTCCTCCAGCTCGTCCAGGTTGCGGGGCCAGTCCTCCCGCAGCAGGCGGGACAATCCGCGGTCGGCGAGCAGCCGCCCGCCGGTCTGGCAGGTGGGACAGTAATTGGTCTCGTTGTCGGCGTAGCGAATCCGCTGCACCGGCGTTCCGCACACCGGGCACGGCTGGCGGTAGCGGCCGTGCACCGCCATTCCCTCGCGGAAGGCCGTGACGTCCTCGGGAAACTCGTCGCCCGTATCCGACCGCAGACGCGCGGTCCATTCCTGCAGAACCGCTTGGACGCTCGCGTGCAGCCGGATGATCGCCTCGCTGTCCAGCTTGCCCGTGAGGGCCAGCGGAGACAGCCTGGCTCGGTGGAGAATCTCGTCGGAGTATGCGTTGCCGATGCCGCTGAAGAGCCGGGGATCGGTCAACGCCCGTTTGAGGGTGTGGTTCTCGGACAAGAGCCGGTCTCGGAATGCTTCGGGCGTGGCGGCCAGGGGCTCGAGCCCGCCGCGCTCGAACTGAGCCAGGCCGGCCGCGCCCTGCACGAGGTGGATCGAAGCGCGCCGCTTGCTGCCGGCTTCGGTGAGGAGCAACGTCCCGGCCGAGAAGTCGAAGGCGGCGAGGCCCATGCGGCCGGGGGGCTTGGCGCCGGGGGGCCGCCACCGCAACCGCCCGGCGATCATGAGGTGGATCACTATGAACAGCTCGCCTTCCAGCTCCCAGACGAGCCGCTTCCCCATCCGGCGCAGGCCGACCACTCGGCGGCCGGATGCCGCGGCGATCGGCGGCTCGACGCTGCGGAGGACGAAAGGGCTGACGATTCGCACCCGGTTCAGCACCTGTCCCCCGATGCGCCGGTCCAGCGCCTCGAGATAGACCACCACATCCGGCAGCTCAGGCATGGCCCAAAGCGCGGACGGTCACGCTTTGCCGCTCAGGTGCGCGAGGATGCGCTCCGCCAGCGCGGTCGAGAAACCGGGGACGTCGGCCAGCTCCTGCGTCGTCGCGGACCGCACTCCCGCCAGACTGCCGAACCGCTCCAGCAGGCGTCGGCGTCGAGCGGGGCCTACCCCGGGGATCTCGAGCAGTTCGGAGGTGATAGTGCGCTGGGTCCGGCGCTTGCGATTGTACGCCACGCCGAAGCGATGGGCCTCGTCCCGGGCCCGCTGCAGCAGGCGCAGGGACGAGCCCCGCCGCGAAAGCCGCAGGCTCTCCGGCCGCCCCGGCAGGAACACCTCCTCTTCCCGCTTGGCCAGGCTCACGATCGGCAGCTTGTCGAACCCGAGCTGGTGGGCCGCATCGAGCGCGGCGCTGAGCTGTCCCTTGCCGCCGTCGATCACCATGAGGTCCGGCAGCGGCCTGCCTTCGTCCCGCCGCCGGGTGAGATAGCGGGTGATCAGTTCGTGAATTGCGGCAAAATCGTCCTGCTGAGCCAGGCCCTTGATCTTGAATTTCCGGTACTCGCTCTTCTTTGGACGACCGGCCTCGAACCATACCAGCGAGCCGACGATGTCGCGCCCCTGGTTGTGCGAGATGTCCACGCACACCAGGCTCCGCGGGACCACGCTCAGGCCCAGATCGCGGCCCAGCCCGTACACCGGATCCTCGGCGCGCTCTTCGGTCTCGAACGACTCGATCCGCAGGCTCTCGAGCAGATGCCGGGCGTTTTGGTCGGCCAGTTCGCGCCAGCGGCTCGCGGTGCCCCGCTGCGGCACGGTCCAGTCGGTATCCGGCAAAATCTCCCGCAGCGCATCGAAGTCGTCGGGCGGAAACGGCAGCACCACTCGGCGCGCCCGATTCTCCGCCGGCACGTAGTAGCGGACCAGGAACGCGCTCAGGATCGCTTCGTCCGACTCTTCCTCCACTCCCTCGAGGAAGGTGTGGTCGCGGGAGATCACCCGGCCGGCCCGCACCCGGATGAGCACCCCGACGGCATCGTCACCGTCGCGGGCGTAGCCAATGGCGTCGGCTTCTCCGGTCCCGATCAGCTCGACGCTGGAGGGCTCTTCCAGCCGCTCCAGCCAGCGGAGCGCGTCCCTGAGCCGCGCGGCGCGCTCGAAGTCCTCCCGGTCGCTCGCCGCCAGCATGGCCTCACGTACCTTCTGGCGCACGTCGTTGGTGCGGCCCTCGAGGAAATCCACCACATCGTTCACCATGGCGCGATAGTCTTCCTGGCTCTGCCATCCGACGCAGGGCGCCCGGCACTTGCCGATGTGGTAGTCCAGGCAGGGACGCTCCCGCCGCTCCCGGGGCAGGTCGTCGTGACAGCTTCGCATGGTGTAGATCCGGCGGATGATGGCCAGGGTCCGGCGGAGCTGGGCCACGTCAGTGTACGGCCCGAAGTACTTCGCGCCTTCGATGTTCCGCCGGCGGGTGACCAGAACCCGGGGGAACGGCTCGCCCAGCGTGACCGCGATGGAGGGATAACTCTTGTCGTCTTTGAGGCGGACGTTGAACCGGGGGCGATACTCCTTGATCAGGTTGTTCTCGAGCAGCAGCGATTCGGCTTCCCGGCCGACCACGATGGTCTCGACGTCAGCGATCAGGCGCTGCAGCAGCTCGTTCTTCGGACTGGCCGAGAAGTCGGCGGCAAAATAGCTCCGCACCCGCGACTTGAGCCGCTTGGCCTTGCCGACGTACAGCACCTCCCCCCGGGCATCCTTCCAGAGGTAGACCCCGGGTCCGTCCGGTAGAGTCTCCAGCTTCCGGGCGAGGGCGTCGTTGGGTGCGAGATCGTTCATCGTCAAATCGTCAACAGCATACCGCTTCAAATCGTTAACAGCATACCGCAGAGACACAGAGAACGCAGAGGTGAAACCAGGGGGACAACCCCAACGGCACCTCTGCGCTCTCTGCGTCTCTGCGGTGCAACAAACAAACTATACCCTTCCGGTGAAGCGCCTGAGGCGCTGCCAGAATGCAGCGGCCTCCTCCACTCCGAGGGCAGCTGCCACTGAAAAATACACCGCTCCGTAAACCCCGATCACGGCCACGGCGAGCGAGATGGGGTGGTCGGCAAGCGGGAGCGCCAGGGCCACGGCGCCGCCGAGCAGGGCGGCAGCGGCCGCGGCGAGCCACAACCGGGCGGCGAGCCGCGGGTCGAGGCCGGTCTTACCGATCCGCCGGTTGAGTCCACGCCGGAGCAGTGCGAATTCCACCCATGCCGCGACCCCGGCGGAGGCAGTGAGACCGGCCACCCCCCACCGCTCAGGCACTCCGAGAAGCCCCGGCAGGGGGATGGCCGCCGCATAGCCCAGCGCAGTGGTGAGCCCGACCCGGAGCACTGCGAACCGGAGCGGCGTCCGGGTGTCCCGCAGGGCGTAGAACCCTGAGGCATAGAGCCGCCCCATGGTTCCCGCCAGCAGCCCGATCGACGCTCCGGCCAGGATGCCCCACACGTAGAAGCTGTCGCCTCGGGTGAACGCACCGGACTGAAACAGCGCCGCTGCGAGCACCTGTCCCAGCGCGGCGAACGCGACCGCCGAAGGAACGATGTAGAAGGCGATCTGCCGGAGACCGTGATCGAGGCGGGCCCGGATTTGCGCGGCGATCTCGGAGGGTTCTCCGCTGACGCTCGACATGGCCGGCAGCTCTGCCGCGGAGACCGACATGCCGAACAGACTCACCGGCAGGGTGTAGAGCGTCTGGGCGTATGCCAGCGCTGCGACCGCGCCGGTCGGCAGCAGGCTCGCGAGCAGGGCGTCCACGTAGGCGCTGATC
>JBIOTT010000255.1:0-14741 GCA_044866195.1 Gemmatimonadales bacterium | reverse complement strand
CGACCTCGGGATCGTGGGCGGTACGGAGGTACTCCGGGGTGATCGTGAAGGTGCGGAGCAGCGTCGGGACGTCGCGCACGAAGTAGGCGCTGCAATCGAAGTTGACCAGCAGCCATTTATGGGGGTTAAAGACCAGGCTGTCGGCGTGCTCCACTCCGTTCAGAATCCAGCGGAGCTCCGGCACGATCGCCGCGGACCCGGCCCAGGCCGCATCCACGTGCAGCCAGGCGCCGTGGCGGCGGCACAGCTCCGCGATGGCCGGCAGCGGGTCGATCGCAGTCGACGACGTCGTGCCGATCGTGGCGACCACGCAGGCCGGTACCAGCCCTGCCGCCGCGTCACGCTCCATCGCTTGGGCAAGGAGGTCGGCCCGCAGCGCATAATTCGCATCCACCGGAATCGAACGCAGCGCGGCGGCGCCGTAGCCGGCCAGCTTGACCCCCTTCGGCACCGACGAATGCGCTTCCGCCGACGCGTACACCCGGAGCTGTTGGGCCGGCTCCACCCCGAGCCGCTCGCCGGCGAAGCCGCTGGCGCGTTCGCGAGCAGAAAGCAGCGCGACCAGCGTCGCCGTCGAGGCGGTGTCCTGGATGACGCCGGTAAACCCGTCCGGGAGCGCGAGCATCCTCCCGAGCCAGGCCATCGTCACCTGCTCCAGCTCGGTCGCGGCGGGTGAGGTCTGCCACGACATGCACTGAGCGGCGAGCGTCGCGGTGAGCATCTCCGCCAGGATGGACGGCGGACTGTTGTTAGCGGCGAAATAGCCGAACCAGCCGGGATGATTCCAGTGCGTCATTCCCGGCATGATCAGCTGCTCGAAATCGGCGAGAATCCGGTCGAACGGCTCGGCGTCATGCGGCGGCGAGGCGGGGAGGCTCCGGCGTATCTCGCCGGGCTGCACCTCCGGGACCACCCGCCGGCGGCCGACGTCGTGCAGATAGTCGGCCATCCAGTCCACCAGCCGGTGCCCGTGGGCGCGGAACTCATCTGGAGTCATCGGACCAGAAGATAGAGACGGACCGCGTGAACAGTGAACAGTGAACAGTGAACAGGGGCTCCGCACTGCATCGGGGCCCCCGTTCACCGTTCACTGTTTACCGTTCACGCTTTCCTTAGGCCCCCGGGCCTGCCAGCAGCCGCTGGGCCTCCGCGATAGCGTCATGGCTCCCCGATAGAGCCAGTAAATCCCCCTCTTTCAGCCGGGTCTCGGCGGTCGGCAACACGATCGCGTCATCTCCCCGCGACAGCGCCACCGCCGTTGCGCCGGTTCGCCCTCGCAGGTTGAGCTGGGCCAGCGTGGCACCCGCCGCCGCGCTGCCCAGAGCCACTCGCACCGATACCAGCGTCCCGAGTCCCGGAAGCAGCTGCTGCACCTGTTCGAGCGTCGCCGCCTCGGTACCACGGTGCCGGGGCCCGAGTGCCTCCGCGACCATCTCGGCCCCGGCCCGCATGTGCCCCTGGAGATTGGTTGCCGTGCGCCAGAACAAGAGCCCAAGCGCAGCCAGCGCGGCCAGCACGATCATCGCGCCCTGAAACTGCGGCAGGAACGGCTGGGTGACCGCCACCAGCGGGACGCCCACCATCATGACGATCGCGATCTGCAGGGTCACCACGAATGCGCGCCTGGGAGCGTCGGCCGGATCCATGGCGCCGACGCCCCGGCTCGGCAGCGCCAGGTCGGCGAGCGCGTTCCCCAGACGGCGCGATGACCGGACCATCCCGATCGCGAAGGGCGCCGCGCATACCGCGGCTGCCGCGATCACCACCCACCGGCCCGCCCCTTCGGCCAGCCCGGCCCGTTCCTGCAGTGCCACCAGCAGCCGTGGCAGGTTGACCGACGCCCCGATGATGATTCCAGCGAGCAGTACCGCATCGCCCAGAACGAACCCCGCCGCGCGCCGCACCGGACTCCAGGGCGTCTTCCGGCCGGGAGCGCCGCGCGCGAGCTCGATCCAGGAGCCGTACAGGGTCGCGAAGGTCTGCAGCGGCAGGGGAAGTCTCCGGTCCACGTAGAGCGCCAGCGGCTCGGACGTGCGGACCAGCCAGGGACATGCAAAGGCGGTGATGACCGAGACGGCCGCGGCCACGTGCGGCAGCGCGCGCGCCGATCCACCCAATCCCGCGCCGATGCCCGCGATGATGAAGGCGAACTCGCCGGTCTGTGCCAGGCTCATGCCCGCCCGGATGCTGAGCCGAGACCCGTGGCCGGTGAGAAATGCGCCGACCGTCACGCCGAGAATTTTCCCTCCGACCAGCACCGCCACCAGGGCTCCGATGAGCGACCAGTTGGCAGCCGCGATCCGGGGGTCGAGCAGCATGCCGACGGCCACGAAGAAGATCGCCGCGAACATGTCGCGCAGCGGGCGCACCAGTTGCTCGACCAATCGGCCCGCTCCCGACTCGTATACCAGCGAGCCGGCGAGGAACGCGCCCAAGGCCACCGAGTACCCCGCCTGCCGGGCTAAGAGCGCGGCCGCGAAGCAAAGGCCCACGCTCGCCACCAAGGTTGTCTCCGGCCGCCGCAGCCGGGCCACCGCCCGCATAGAGGGAGGCACGATCAGCAGGCCCAGCGCAAGAGCCCCGGCCAGGAACGCGAGCAGCCGCCCGCCGGTGCGGGCCACGTCCCCCGCCGTCAGCCCTCCCCCGGATGCCAGTGCGGTGGCCGCGGCGATGAGCAGGATCGCCGCAACGTCTTCCATCACGGCGATCGAGAGCACCAGATCCCGAAGCGGCCCTTCCACCCGGACCTCAGCGAACACGCTCGCTACGATCATGGTGCTCGAGATGGCCACCACGCCGCCGGCCAGGATGCTCGCCTGCGGGCTCAACCCGAAGAGCCGGCCGACCAGGGAACCGGTGGCGAGGAGCAGGCCGACCTCGAGCAGCACGATCAGCGCCACCCGCGGCCCGATCCGCATCAGCCGGCGGAGGCTGAACTCGAGCCCGATCGAGAACATGAGCAGCACCACGCCCAGCTCGGCCAGGGTCTGCACCGTCTCGACGTCCGCGACCAGCGGCACCGGCACGTTAGGGCCGATGACGAGCCCCGCCACGATGTAGCCGGGGACGGCGGGCAACCGGAGTCGCTGAAAGACCACCGACGTGACGGCGGCCACACACAAGACGAGCGCCAGGTCCTTGAGAAAGGCTTGGGCGTACATCGTCGCTCACGAGGGAGAACCCGTCGGTCAGCGGCCCTGCGCCGCCGTGGGGTACGGATGTAGTTTACGGCATTCGAGGAGGGTACGTCATGACGCCACGCCCTAATGCGGCCCCGGCGCTGGAACCCAGCCCCGAAGCGGTAAAGGCCGCACGGGAGCGCCTCCGGGAAAGAGGCATCGCCGTGGCCGACGAGGCGTTGCGCGACGCATTGCGCAGCGTGCTCGCGATCGAGGCCGCGCGGCTCGACCGGCGGTCCCGGGAGGCTGCGGCGGCCTGTCTGCTCAAGATCCAGGACGCAACTCGCGAAGCGCTGGCTGTGCTGGCGCAGCCCAACGCCACCACCATGCCGCTGTCCGCCGTCTCCCCGCCGGCTCCAGTCAAGCCGGCGCCGGCGCCGCCGCCCCCGCCGCCCCGCCGGGACACCCCGGTGAACCTCGCCGAGATTGTCCGCCGGCGCCTGGGCAATGAAACCCCGGCAGACGACGCCGGAGCCCGCCCCCTGGCGCCGCCCACACCGCCGCCCTCCCCGGCCCGCTCGCCCGAGCCCCGCCGCCCCGTCTTTAAGCGACCCCGCGGCCGCTGAGCTGCCGGCCCGGCCGCCGAGTGGCGGCCCGTCTTGCGGGCTGGCGGGGCCGCGCCGCATGTTGATGTTGAGGTCTCGCTACCGTCGCCACCCTTGAGCGCAGGAGGATCGCGCCATGGAAGGATTGATCATCTCGACGGGACTCTACCTCTGCTTCGCCCTGATCGTCATTGGTGCCTACCTTGCCTTCCCGGCGGAGCCCCGGGTGGTCCATCGCCACTGGGCCGGCGTGCTCCCGGGCGACGTCGTCGTGGTCCACGGCGAATCGCGCAAGGTGGTGGAGGTCGACTTAGCGCACGACACCGTGCGGGTCGATCGTCCCTTCGACTTCCCGCCGCAGCGCGGCGAGTGGGTCGTCGTCCGGCACGCGCCGGCCTGATGCAGCGACGGCTCGGGTCCTGATCCGGGGCTCAGGTCGTCGTCTCGAGGCACCATCGGTTCGCAAGGTACCATTCGACCGTCTTTCGCAGACCGCTCTCGAACGTCTCTGCCGGCCGCCAGCCTACCTCCTGCTCCAGCCGGCTCGGATCAATCGCGTAGCGGAAGTCGTGCCCCGCCCGATCCGTCACCAGCTGGATCAGGCTCAGGCAACGCTCGGCCGGCTGCCCCAGCGCGTCGGCGACGAGGCGACAGATGAGGCGTGCAACGTCGAGATTCTGCCGCTCGTTGCGGGCGCCGACCAGATAGATCCTTCCCGGCGTCCCGCAGCGTACCACCTGATCGACCGCCCGGCAGTGATCGTCCACGTAGAGCCAGTCTCGCACATTCATCCCGGTGCCGTACACCGGGACCGGCTGGCCGTTGACGCAGGATCGGATCACAGTCGGGATGAACTTCTCGGCATGCTGGTACGGGCCGAAGTTGTTCGAGCAGTTGGTCCCGGTGACCGGGAGCCCGTAGGTGTGATGATACGCCCGCGCCAGGTGGTCGGATCCTGCTTTGCTCGCCGAGTAGGGTGAGTTGGGCGCGTAGGGCGTGTCGTCGTCGAACGGCGAGTCATGCTCCGCGAGGCTCCCAAACACCTCGTCGGTGGACACATGATGGAACCGCACGTCGGCAACTCGCCCCTCGCTCCAGACGTCGCGCGCGGCCTCGAGCAGGATGAACGTTCCCACTACGTTGGTCGTGATGAACGGCGCCGGACCGGCGATCGAGCGGTCGACGTGTGACTCGGCCGCGAAGTGCACCACCGTATCGATGGTATGCTCGCGGAGCACTCGGCGGACCAGGGCCGCGTCGCAGATATCCCCCTGGACGAAGCTATGGCGCGGATCGGTCGTCGCCGAGCCGAGATTGGCCAGCCGTCCGGCGTAGGTCAGCGCGTCCAGCGTCACGATCCGGACGGCGGGGTCGGCCGCGAGGAGATGGCGGACGAAGTTGCTCCCGATGAAGCCCGCACCTCCGGTGACGAGCACCCGGCGGGGCACGTGAGCCGGCGCAGTCAGGTCACTTGGCATAGAGCATCGGCGAGTGCTTGCTCCCAGGGGCGCGGGGCGAGACCAAAAGTCGCCGTCCACGACGTGGTGTCGAGCACCGAATATGCCGGTCGCGCTGCCGCGCGCGGCTGCTCCGACGTGGCGATGCGGAGCACCCTTCGGGCGACGAGACCCGGCCCCGGGCCGAGGCCCGCCACGATGGCCGAAGCGAAGCCGTGCCAGGTGGTCTCGCCCGCGTTACAGAAATGATAGGTTCCCCATTGGTCCGAGCGCGTCATTGCGCTGGCGGCGGCTCCGAGCAGCGCGCGGGCCAGGTCGGCTGCGAGCGTCGGACAGCCATGCTGGTCGGCGACGACGCGCAGGGTTGCCTGCTCCCGAGCCAGCCGTGCAATCGTGCGGAAGAAGTTGCGCCCGTGCGGCGCGTATACCCAGGACGTGCGCACAATGAGATGCTCGGGCAGGCGTTCCCGGACCGCCTGCTCCCCCTCCCACTTGGTCCGCCCGTACACGCCCAGCGGATTGGCCGGGTCCTCTGGCCGGTACGGACGGCGCGATCGGCCATCGAACACGTAGTCGGTCGAGATCTGGATGAGGGGCACCCGACCCGCCGCGCATGCGTCCGCCAGCCAGGCCGGGCCCTCGGCGTTCACCCGCGCCGCCAACCGAGGCTCGCTCTCCGCGCCATCCACCTGGGTGTAAGCCGCGGCATTCAGCACCACGTCCGGCTTGGTCGCAGCAACTGCGGCGAGCACCGCCGCCCGGTCCGTCACATCCAGCTCCGCGTGGCTCCGCCCGATCACCTCCCAGCCCATGACATCGGCGGCCTCGACGACGTCGCGCGCCACCATGCCCCCGGCCCCGGTCACGAGTATCCGGGTCACGGGCGGTAGGCGGGCAGATCCTTGCGTGGGGCGCGCAGCGGCAGCAAGCGGGCGTCCTTCGCGGAAACCCGCCCGGCGGTTGCGGGCCACGCAATGCCCAGATCGGGGTCGTTCCACAAGACACCGTGCTCGTCCTCCGGCACATAGAAGTCGGTGCACTTGTAGATCAGGTCCGTCCCGTCGACCAGGGCGCAAAATCCGTGGGCAAAGCCGGGAGGAACCCAGAACATCCGGTGCTCTTCGTCGCTCAGCTCGACCATCACCGACCGGCCGAAGGTGGGCGACCCCACCCGGATGTCCAGGGCGACCCCACAGACCGCCCCCCGGGCCACCCGAACGAGCTTGCCCTGTGGGTGCTCGAGCTGGTAATGCAGCCCCCGAACCACCCCGGCGGCCGATCGGCTGTGGTTGTCCTGCACGAACCCGGTCGGCAGGCCGGCGGCGGCGATCTCCCGCGCGTTGAAGGCCTCGAGGAAGAAGCCCCGTTCGTCCCGGAACACCCGCGGTGTCAGAACCAGGACGCCGGGCAGCGCCGTGCGGTCCACCTTCACCGGGAGTCGGCCTCCCGGGCGATTTGCAGCAGGTACTGGCCGTAGGTGCTCTTGGCGAGCGGTTCGGCGAGCCGCTGCAACTGGTCCGCGTCGATGAAGCCCATGCGGTAGGCGGCTTCCTCGGGCGCCCCGATCTTGAGGCCTTGCCGCTGCTCGACCACGCTCACGAAATCGGCAGCCTGGAGCAGGGCATCGTGAGTGCCGGTGTCGAGCCAGGCAACGCCCCGGCCCAACAGCTCCACCGCCAGACGGCCGGCCTTCAGATAGGCCTGGTTGAGGTCCGTGATCTCCAGCTCTCCCCGCGCCGAGGGCCGCAGCATGCGGGCCAGCGACACCACGTCGGCATCGTAGAAATAGAGGCCGACCACCGCGTATGGGGAGCGGGGCCTGGCCGGCTTCTCCTCGATGCTCAGAGCCTTCCCGGCAGGATCGAACTCGACGACCCCGTATCGCTCCGGATCACGGACGTGATAGGCGAAGACCGTCGCCCCCGTGGTGGCCGCCGCTGCACGCTGCAGCTGCTCCGGCATTCCGTGCCCGAAAAACAGGTTGTCACCCAGAATCAGGGCTGCGGGTGAGCCATCCAGAAATTCGGCTCCGATCAGGAACGCCTGGGCCAGACCTTCGGGGCGGGGCTGCGCCGCGTACTGGAGCGAGATGCCCAGGCTCCGGCCGTCGCCCAGCAGCTCCTGGAACCGGGGCAGGTCGTCGGGGGTGCTGATGACCAGGATGTCTCTAAGACCCGCGAGCAGCAACGTGCTGAGCGGGTAGTAGACCATCGGCTTGTCGTAGATCGGAAGGAGCTGCTTGCTCACGACCCGCGTGGATGGCCAGAGGCGGGTGCCGGAGCCGCCGGCCAGGATGATGCCTTTTCTCACCGCTCGTCCTCAGATGGCGGGCGATTGGCCGGGCACCACCCAACGCCCGGCGCCGGGCAACATAACAGACAGGCTCGAGCCGCGCCGAATGCGCTCTATAGCGTCAGGCGCTTGAAAACACGTTCGGGCACAAGCTTGACGCCGAGCATCACCAGTCTCCAGAACCAAGGTACATACACGATGTCGCGACCCTGGACGATGGCGCGGTGAACCGCCCGGCCTACCCGCCTGGAACTGGCGAACAGCAGATGCTTGGCGAGGTGAGCCGTCATCGGGGTGTCCACCAGGCCCGGCTTGATCTCCACCACGCTCACTCCGACCGGATACAGCCGGCTGCGAAGGCCTTGCAGAAAGGTGTGCAGGCCGCCCTTTGCGGCGCCGTAGACATAGTTGCTCCGCCGCCCCCGATCGCCAGCAACCGACGTGATGACGGCGATGCACCCCCGCCGCTGGCTCTCGAAACCATTGGCCAGCAGCGTCAACAGCGCGACTGTGGCGGTGAAGTTGACCTCGAGCACGCGCACCGTCTCCGGCGCACTCTCCTGGCACCGGCGCTGTTCGGGGAGGACACCGTGCGCGATGAGCGCGACGTCGAGGCCGCCCCAGCGCGTGGTCGCCTGCTCCACCACGGCTGAATGTTGGGCAATGTTCACCACGTCCAGGAGGGCGGTCTCCACCTGTGCCGCGCCCCGGACCCGAAGATCGTCCGCCACGGCGCCGAGCTTGGCCGGATCCCGGCCGGTCAGAAAGAGGCGCGCGCCGCGCGCCGCAAACACCTTGGCGGCCTCGGAGGCGATGGCCGAGGTGGCGCCAATGATCAGCACCCGGCTGGGGTGCTCAGCGCCCGGTGACACGCCGCCAGAACGAGGAGGAAAACTTGGGATCCACCTGCTCGGCGAAGGCCTCCCACTGCGGGAAAAACTGGCGGAAGCTTTCCGCGCTCATGCGGGCATCCTTGGCCGGATAGACCGCGCCGCCGGCGTCGGCCACCATGCGATCGAGCTCGTCCAGCAGGCGCAAGGTCGATTCCCCTCGATAGGCGAAGTCCAGCGCCAAGGTGATGCCGGGCCTGGGAAAGGAGAGGAGGCCCGGCGAGGGTACCCTGCCAAACCGCTTGAGCACGGCCAGAAAACAGGCCTCCTGCGAGCGGCGAACCCGCTCCAAAATACCTCGAGCATTGCGCGGTTCGGCCTCGTCCGGGACGACGCACTGGTACTGCAGAAACCGCTGCTGGCCGTACAGCCGGTTCCAGCCAGGAATCACGTCCAGCGGAAAGAAGAAGGGGTCATACGGCACAGTCTTGGTCACCGCGGATCGGAACTGGCGCCAGTAGTAGAGGGCGTTGAACGCCGACATCATGGGCCGGTTCAGGATCGGCCGCCGCGGGTTGAGCGGCAAGTGGGAATCGGGCGATGCTGCGTCCTTCGGGGGCGGCACCGGCCGGGATCCGGGGGCATGGTCGCCCCGCAGGAAGAGGCCGCGACCCACCGGACCGCGCCGGCGGAGGCAGTCGACCCACGCCACCGTGTACTCGAAATCGCGATCGCTTGCGCAGAGCTCGAAGAAATCCCCCAGACCACGAAACCTGATCGACTCCATGGCGATGGCCGGCCCCGGGATGCGCTTGAGCTGAATCTCTGCCCAGAGAATCAACCCGGTGAGGCCCAGGCCGCCGATGGTCGCGCGGAACAGCTCGACGTTCTCCCCCGGAGAGCAAGCCACCCGGGCGCCGCTCGAGCGCAGCAGCTCGAATCCGGTAACGTGCGCCCCGAACGTCCCCGCCCGGTGGTGGTTCTTGCCGTGAATATCGTTGGCGATGGCTCCTCCGACGGAGACCCATTTGGTCCCCGGAACGACCGGAAGAAACCATCCCCGCGGTACCACCAGCGCAAGGATCTCGGCCAGCGTAACGCCGGCCTCGCAGCGCAGGAGGCCCTGTTGCGCGTCGAAGGCGATGAAGCGATTCAGCGGGGCCACGTCGAGCAAGGCGCCGCCGCCGTTGAGGCAGCTGTCACCGTAGCTGCGCCCGCAGGCGAACGGCAGGACGCTGCCTGGAACGCGGGCCAACGCGGGCGGGTCCGACCGCCATAGCACCGGGACAACCGCCGAGTGGGCGGTCGGCGATGCGTGCCCCCACGGTCGGTACTCGCGCAGCGCCATCAGAGTGCGGTCAAGAGGACCACCCCCACCAGCGCACCCACGACATAGCTGAGCGGGTCGCGCGCTGTGGCCACGATCGGATCGTCGTGGAGCCGCCCCCGGTACGCCAGGAGCCACATGCGGCTGATCCAGAACAGCAGCAGCGGGCAGACGAGCCAGAGCAGCACCGGGGTCCGGTAAAGAACGACTACCTGGTCGCTGCTGACATACAGGGCGAGCACCAGCACGGACAGGTACCCGCTGGCGCTCCCCATGGAGCCCATCCACTCCCGGTCTCCGAACAGATAGCCCCGCCGCAGAACCGGCTCATCGGCCGAGCCTTCGAGCCGGTCCACTTCCCCGAATCGCTTGAGAAACGCCAGGCTCAGGAAGAGGAACATCGAGAAGGCGAGCAGCCAGGTGGAGAAGCGCACCCCGGTCGCCGCTACGCCGGCAAGCACCCGCAGCGTGTAGAGCCCTGCCAGCAGAAGCACGTCGAGCACGGCGACCCGCTTGAGATACGCCGAGTACGCAGTGGTGACGGCCACATAGAGCAGCAGCAGCGCGAGGAACCGCCGGGCCGGAATCAAGAGGCTCAATCCCAGCGCCGCCCCGATGAGGAGCGGCGCCAGCATCTTGCCGAATCCGGGGCTCAGCGCGCCCGAGGCGAACGGGCGTCGGCGCTTGGTCGGATGTCGGCGATCGGCCTCCAGGTCGAAGAGGTCGTTCAGAACGTAAGCGCCCGACGCGGCCAGGCAGAACGCCGCGAAGGCCACCGCCGCCCGGAGCACCGTTGGGGGGCTGAACAGCTTGTGGTCCAGGATGACGGGGACGCCCACCAGCAGATTTTTGACCCACTGGTGCACTCGCAGCGCCCCGACCAGGGACCGGGTGGTGCCGACGGCGCGGGAGACCGCGTGCAGCGAGGAGTCGGTCATCAGGCGCGGGGCATCGTCCGGAGCCGAAACCTCGCGGCTGCGGCCGGCAGGTCGGTACGGTGCCCCTGATCGGCGAGGATGACCTCGCCCGCTTCCAACCCTGATCGCAAGGCCGTCCCGGTCGACACGATCGAAGGAAAGGTCCGGTAGTTTCCCGCGAAGTAGAGGTTCCGCCATGATCGGCTGTGGACCGGCGGGTTCCGGTAGCTGCGGTGAAAGATCGGCGAGTACATGGGGATCCGGGCAACGTGGGTCCAGAAGGGCTCAAGCTCGAAACCGAAGACCTGGCGGAAGTCGGCGCGGTATCGTCCCAGGAGCTGATCGTCCGATTCCTGAAAGAGCGGCCGGTCTCGGCTCTCGAGGTGAGTTACGAAGTTGACGCAGGTTTCCCCGGGGCCCCCGATCGTCGGGTTCAGCGCGTTGAGCATGAAGATGGCGCACGCAGTCTGGTCGAGCGACGCGAGGTTCATCCAGTATGCCTGCGGACGAACGACTTGGCGGGTAGCGCAGACCACCGAGAGCAGCCCCGTGTAGCGGATCGAGTCGAGGTGGGGAGTCTCGTCGTGGGGTACCAGCCTCCGGTAGACTTCGGTCGGGATGGTGCTGACGTACAGGTCGCCCTCCACCCGCTCGCCCGTCGTCAGCTCCGCGTCACTCACCCGACCCTGCTCGGCGTGCAGCTTCGCCACAGTAGCCCGCAGCCGGATGCGAACACCGGCTTCGGTCAGCAGCCGGGTCACACCGTCGCACAGCAGCTTGGTCCAGTTGGCCTCGGGGATGTAGCCGAGCGGGGCGGATCCCTCTCGAAAATGCAGCCGGGCTCCGAGCCAGGCCCCGCTGATCTGATCGCAGGGCCGCTCGAACTTCAAGTGACAGAGTCGCTCGAACAGCGCATGACGCACGCCCGGTCCGGCCCACTCGTCCACCAGGTCGGCGGCACTCCGATCGAGCCAATCGGACCAGTCCCGTGTCCGGAACGCCCGGGCCATCAGCCTGACGAAGCGCGCCTTGTCGGCGTAGCTCATGGGAAACCGGAGGAACTCGACCGGGCTGCTGAGGTCGAAAAGATGGCCGCCGAGGTGAAAGAGCAATTTGATTCTGCGCCAGCGGACCCGGGGCAGGACTCCAATGAGATCGAGAAAAAACAGCAGCGTACGATCCCGATGGAGGATGTGGTGGTATCCGAGCGGGTAGAAGTGACCGTCCCGCTCGAAGCTGCCCGCCAGACCGCCCAGACTGCTGCCGCTTTCGAGAACCGTGACGTCCTCATAGCCGGCACGGGCCAACGTGTACGCGGCTGCGACGCCTGAGAGGCCACCGCCCAGGATCACCGCCGAAGGATTTCGCATTGGGTGTCCTGGCGCCTCGCCGTCGTGCTTGTCAACCCGTTTCGGGTTGCCTTACGTTTGGCCGATCCCTTCGGCATTGTGAGCTTCCGCGCTGATGAACCGACCGCCCTGGCCGCTGTGGATTGTCCTGGTCCTGGTGCTCGCGGCTGCAGGGTTCCGTATCGCCGTGGCCCTTCGACCTGGGCTGTGGGGCGACGAGATCTTTTCCCTAGCCATGGCGACCGGCCACAGTCTCGAGCAGCCACCCGCCGAAGCAAACCCCTCGCTCGGAGACTTCGTCGAGCCGCGCCAACCGCGGTCTCCGTCGGTCTTTCGCCGCTACGCCGAGCATGAGGAGCCCCCGGTCGGGGTGCAGCGCGTGATTCGGGCAGTCCTGTCGTCGGACACCAGCCCGCCACTGTACTACATCTTGCTTAACTGGTGGACCCGTGCCTTCGGCACCGGCGATGCCGCGTTGCGCCTCTTCTCCGTCTGGTGGGCGGTCCTTTGCCTTCCGGTTCTCTGGTCGCTGGGACGCGCTCTGGGTCGGGGCAAGGTGGCCTGGTCCGCCTCCCTGCTGTTCTCGTTCTCACCGGTCGCAATTTACTACTCGACCGAGGGGCGGATGTATTCGCTCCTCTGGTTTGTCGTCTCGACCTTCGGGTGGCTTACCCTCCGCCTATCGCCCTGGCGCGGCCGCCTCTGGATTCCCGCGCTCTGGGTCCTCACAGGCGTCGCGGGGCTACTCACGCACTACTTCTTCGTGTTCGTGTGGGTGGCCTGCGTGGCCTGGCTCTGGCTCCGCGGCCGCCCCGTTCGGCGTCGGCGTGTGGCAGCGCTCATTGCCGTAACGTTACTCGCGGTGCTGCCGTGGTACCTCGAGGTGCCGGCAAGCTTGGCGCGTTGGCGGGTCACCGGGAACTGGCTCGAGGGACCTCTCATCTGGCCTTGGGCCGTGGGCCGACCGTTCGCCCTCGCCGGGAGTCTCCTTTCGGGCAGGACGGAGCTGGGCGGCCTGCGTGGAGTCGATTTTCTGGTAGCCGGGCTCTTTCTGGCGCTCGCGATCTGGATCGCGCGGGAGGGATCCGCCCGCCGGATGTTCTCCGGCCGCCGTCTTCTGCTTTGGGGATGGGTTGCCGCAGCGTGCGTCGGCCCGCTCGCTTTCGACATCGTCCGCCACACGACCACCACCGACGTTCCCCGCTATGCCCTCGCCGGTCTTCCGGCCGCGATGTTGCTGGCCGCGCTCGGCATGAGCCAACTGCCCCCGAGGATCCATCTGGCGTTCCTTAGCGCGGTCCTGCTCGCCTGGCTCCCGGGCAGCAAGGACAACCGCGCAAAGGTTCAAAGGCCTGTGTGGGGTCAGTATCGGAGAATGGATGGGCGTTTGAACTCCTGGGCGCGTCCCGATGACGTAGTGTTGGTCCATTCCATCCCTTCCGGGGTCATCGGAGTAGCCCGCTATCTGAGAAGCGACATCCCGCTCGCGTCCTGGGTCGTCCCGCTCGACGTTCGCCGGGTGCCGGATGATCTCGAGCTCCTCCTGGCTGGCTGCCAGCGGGTGGCGTTGGTGAAGGCCCATTTTCTTCACTGGCGGAACCCGGCAGACGCGTGGCTCCGGGCCCACGCCAGGCAGCTGGGCCACGATGTGTTCTACGGGCGGACAGCCGAGGTGTTCTATTTCGCCCCCCTGGATGGAGAGACCTTCTTTCCCAAGGCGGCACCAGCGGCATGTGGATCCCCGTCCGGTCGCTAGCATGTGGCCCAGACGGCAGGCGGCGCGCGGCCCGAGCCGACGCTTATTCCGCCGCCTTGCTGATGGACATCGCCGAAATGAAGAGCGATGTGAAAATGGTGCTGAATCCCGTGATCACCAACGTCGCTCCGAGGGAGGCCCATTCTGGCCGGGGCAGCGGCAAGAGATTACCCCGCAGCCACTCGATCATGAGGGCGGCCAGAATGCCGGCGCCCACGAGCACGAGTCCTGCCCCCAGGAGCAGACCAGTCTCCAACTTGAAGCGGTCATAAAACGTCGCCAGCGCCCGATTGTTTCGATCGAAGCGTCGGCTCCACGAGTAGGTTTTGGCATGCAACCCGAGACTCAGGATCTGGAAGCCGACCACGCTGAAGATTGTTGCGAAGACCCCGGTCACCCCGGCCGCAGGCCGCCCACCGAACTTCACCAGCCCAAGCAGCAAGACGAGGTGGATCCCCAAGCCCAGGCCGAGCAGGACCCCGCCCGGGACGAAGAAAAGCTGGTTCGGCGAATAGAGCAGCATCATGCGGAGGCTGCGCCAGCCGTCCCGGAAGGTCCGCAGCTTCGACTCGCCCTTCCGGGGCCCCAGCTCGATGGGAATCTCGCAGATCTTGAGGCCGGCGAGTCTCGCATTGATCGCCAGCTCGAGGTTGAACTCCATGCCGGGACTGACCGGGCGTATGCGGTCGTAGGCGGCCCGGCTGAACCCACGGAAGCCGCAGTAGACGTCGGTGTAGCGGGTGCCGAACAGGAAGTTGAGTATCGCGGTGAGCGCCGGATTGCCGACGAACCGGTGCAGCCCTGTGACGTGCTTGTCGCCGCCCTCCAGATACCGGCTGCCGGTGACGAAGTCGTACCCCTTGTCCGTCAGCGCGTCGAGAAACTGGGGAATCAGCGAGAAGTCGTAGGTATCGTCGGCGTCGCCCATAATCAGGTACTGGCCACGCGCCGCCGCGAACCCCTTGAGATAGGCATTGCCGTAGCCGCGGTACGGTTGATGGACCACCCGGGCTCCCATCCGCTCCGCAATGGCCACCGACGCGTCCGTCGAGCCGTTGTCGCAAACGACAATCTCGCCGGCAATGCCGG